>CALFGH010000253.1 GCA_937958315.1 uncultured Collinsella sp.
CCTGCTCGAGACGGCGTCCCTGCCCGGTAAGCTCGCCGACTGCTCGGTGCGCGATGCCGAGCTGACCGAGCTCTTTATCGTAGAGGGCGACTCGGCAGGCGGTTCGGCCAAGGACGGCCGTCGCCGAGACATCCAGGCGATTCTGCCCCTGCGCGGCAAGATTTTGAACGTCGAGCGCGTGGGTGACCACCGCGCGTTCTCGAGCGACACCATCCAATCCCTGATCACCGCGATCGGCTGCGGCGTCACGACGAGCGCCGGCGACGGTGGCGACTTCGATATCAGCAAGGCTCGCTACCACAAGATCATCATCATGACCGATGCAGACGTTGACGGTGCGCATATCCGCATCCTGCTGCTGACGTTCTTCTACAAGTACATGCGCCCGCTGATCGATGCCGGCTATGTCTATGTTGCCTGCCCGCCCATCTTTGGCATTAAGGTACGCAACAAGATCCATTACGTGTATCCCAACGGCCGCCAGCCCGAAGACGAGATTCTGCGCGACACCATTCAGAGCTTGGGCCTGAACCCCGACGACAACGACGAGGACGGCAAGGCCAAGGACGGCAAGATCACCAAGAAGCGCAAGGGCTATACCGTTCAGCGCTACAAGGGCCTGGGCGAGATGGACCCCAAGCAGCTTGCCTCGACGACGATGGACCCCAAGACCCGTATCCTGCAGCGCGTGTCGATCGAGGACGCCGTGGTGGCGGACCGCGCCGTGCGCGAGCTCATGGGTTCCGAGGTCGGCTATCGCCGTGAGTACATTGAAAAGCATGCGCATGATGCACGATTCCTTGACGCTTAAGAGGAGGTAATGTGGCAGACGATATCAACAACAACGAGGGTATGGACGAGGCCGGCGACGCCGGCATGCCCGATGATCTGAAGCGCCTGCTCGCCCGCGCTGAGCAGGGCGAGGACGGCGATCCGGATTCCTATAACCCCGACGCCGAGGATGAAGAGGATGAGGATGACGACGCCGAGCTCGAGGAGAGCTTCGGTGCGGTCGATCGTGGCGCCTCGGCCGGCGAGGATATCAACGGCGGTCAGCTCCAGATTTCGGAGTTCGGCCGCGAGATGAAGCAGTCGTTCATCGAGTACTCGATGTCGGTCATCACGGCACGCGCCCTGCCGGACGTGCGCGACGGCCTAAAGCCGGTGCACCGCCGCATCCTGTACGCCATGAACGAGAGCGGCATCTACCCCAACCGCCCGCATAAGAAGTCGGCCTGGACGGTCGGCGAAGTTATCGGCAAGTACCATCCGCACGGTGACTTCGCGGTTTACGAGGCCATGGTTCGTCTGGCGCAGTGGTTCTCCATGCGCACACCGCTCATCGATGGCCACGGCAACTTCGGCAACATCGATGGCGACGGCGCGGCGGCCATGCGTTATACCGAGAGCCGCCTGGCAAAGCCTGCCATGGAGCTGCTGCGCGACCTGCAAAAGGATACCGTCGACTGGCAGCCCAACTACGACGAGTCGCTCGCCGAGCCCGTGGCGCTGCCCGCGCGCTTTCCCAACCTGCTGGTCAACGGTAGTCAGGGCATCGCCGTCGGCATGGCCACCAATATCGCCCCGCATAACCTCACCGAGGCGATCGAGGCCACCTGCTACCTGATCGACAATCCCGACGCCACCGTCGACGAGCTTATGCAGATCATGCCCGGTCCGGACTTCCCCACCGGCGCCATCATCATGGGCAGCGCCGGCATTAGGCAGAGCTACGAGACCGGTCGCGGCTCCATTACCGTGCGTGCCAAGGCTCACGTGGAATCCACCAAGACCGGTCGCAGCCGCCTGGTCTTTACCGAGATCCCTTACATGGTCAACAAGGGCACCCTGCAGGAGAAGATCGCCCAGCTCGTGAACGACAAGCGCATCGAGGGCATCTCGGACATGCGCGACGAGTCCAACCAAAAGGGCATCCGTCTGGTCATCGAGCTCAAGAAGGGCGTCATTCCGCAGGTCGTGCTCAACAACCTGTATAAGTACACCTCGCTGCAGACGACTTTTGGCGCCAACAACTTGGCGCTCGTCAATGGCGTTCCCAAATGCCTGAGCCTGCGCGAGATGCTGCAGCACTACATCGACCACCAGGTCGACGTCGTTACCCGCCGCACTCGCTTTGACCTTAAGAAGGCCCAGGCGCGTGCCCATATCCTCGAGGGCTACTTGATGGCTCTCGACCATATCGACGAGGTCATCAGCATTATCCGTTCCTCGCAGACCGACTCCGAGGCAAGCGGCCGCCTGATCGAGCGCTTTGGCTTTACGCCCGAGCAGACCACGGCCATCCTCGAGATGAAGCTGCGCCGCCTGACTGGCCTGGAGCGCGACAAGATCCAGGAAGAGCTGGACGGTCTGCGCCGCGCCATTGCCTACTACGAGGACCTGCTGGCGCATGAGGAGAAGATCCTGGGCGTCATCAAGGAGGAGATGCGTGAGATTTCGAAAAAGTTCGGCGACAAACGCCGCACCGAGATCAGCCATGTCGAAAAGGATCTGGATGTCGAGGACCTCATCGCTGACGAGGACATGGTCGTGACCATCACCCACACCGGCTACGTGAAGCGCATCCCGGTGGCTGCCTACCGCGCCCAGAAGCGCGGCGGCAAGGGCGTGTCGGGCGTCAACCTTAAAGAGGACGACGTCATCGACGAGATGTTTATCGCATCCACGCACGAGTACGTGCTGTTCTTCTCGAGCAAGGGCAAGGTCTACCGCCTGAAGGTACACGAGCTGCCGGTGGGTACGCGCCAGGCGCGTGGCACCGCGATCGTCAACCTGCTGCCCTTTGAGGAAGGCGAGAAGATCGCGAGCGTCATCAGCTGCCGCGAGTTCCCCGCCGACGAGTACCTGATGTTTGCCACCAAGAGCGGCATGGTCAAGAAGACCGTGATGAGCGCTTACGACCGCAGCCGCCGTGATGGCCTGATCGCCATCAATCTGAGAGACGACGACGCGCTGCTCGCCGTGCGCCGTGTGCGCGAGGGCGACAAGATCATCCTGGCCACCACTGCGGGCAAGGCGATCATGTTCCCCGAGGACCAGGTTCGCGCCACGGGACGCGACACCAGCGGCGTTCGCGGTATTAGCATGAAGGACGGCGTGAGCGTTTTGGGTATGGAGGTTACCAACGGCAACGGCGACCTGTTTGTCATCACCGAGCGCGGCTACGGCAAGCGCACGCCGGTCGCGGACTATCCGGAGCAGAACCGCGGCGGTCAGGGCGTCTACACCATCCAGATGACCGAGCGTAAGGGAAACCTCGCGGCCATGAAGACGGTGGGTCCGCAGCACGAGCTGTTCATCGTGACGGAAGGCGCGACGGTCATTCGCGTCAAGACCGATGAGATTAGCCAGACCGGCCGAGCCACCCAGGGCGTCAAGATGATGACCGTCGACGACAACGACCGTGTGTGCGCTGTCGCCCGCATGACGGCAGCCAAGGAAAAGCCCGAAGGCGAAGGCGCCGAGGGCGAGGCAGCGGTCGATGACGAAAAGGCCCCAGTCGATCTAGGCGACGGCAACGACATGCCAGAGGATCTCCTAGACGAGTAAGAGGCCCTAGCTGGTAGAAAATATCAGACCCCATATATCGGCGGTCGGCGCACTGCGCGCCGACCGCTTTTTTGAAAACCTCGGGACTCGCGTTCGCCCTGGCCGCACGGCGGCATGTGAAGTTGATCGCGAGTCAGGACTGTCCGAGCAGGCGACTTCACATGCCGCCGTGCGGCCAGGGCGAACACCCTCCAAAGATTTTCAAAAAAGTTGTTGACGCGCGCGTAACGACTCGTCTAATATATCCCTTGCGCGATGGACCTGTAGCTCAGTTGGTTAGAGCGTCCGGCTGATAACCGGGAGGTCACAAGTTCGAATCTTGTCAGGTCCACCACTTTCTTTCGCAATAAACACCCCAGCGAGAGCCGAGTCGCCGCTGGGGTGTTTATTACTGTCTCCGTGGGGGTTTAGCTCAGCTGGGAGAGCGCGGGCTTTGCAAGCCTGAGGTCAGGGGTTCGATCCCCCTAACCTCCACCATGATGGACCTGTAGCTCAGTTGGTTAGAGCGTCCGGCTGATAACCGGGAGGTCACAAGTTCGAATCTTGTCAGGTCCACCATCAAAACTGTGAAAAGCCTCGGGGCATGGCCTCGGGGCTTTTTTCTTGTGTGTTATAAAACTCATTTTGGTTTTGTGTGCTGTGCGAAAGATTGGGTAGTATAGCTATTCAATGCGGCGAAGGCGCCGCGTGTTAACCGCTACGTACCGGAGGTGTTCCATGGTTCGTGTCGACATAGAGACCATCGTCATGGCCGCCGGTCCCGTGCCATCGCTTATCGTGCTTCGCGAGCGCTGCAGCAAATCGGACTCCCCCGCGCCACTGCGCTCCCTTTCTATCCAAACTGGTTCCTTTGAGGCTGCGGCTATTAGCCGCGGTATCGACAGCGGTCGTGCCGAGCGCCCGATTGCCCATGACCTGCTGCTCGACACGCTTGATGCCCTGGATGCAAAACTCGAGCGTATCGAGATTGTCCGTGCCGAGCCTCCCGTGTTCTATGCGACGGTCGTCGTTTTGGCTGGCGGCAGCGAGCATGGCATCGATGCGCGTCCGAGCGATGCCATCGCCCTCGCCGTGCGCAGCAATGCTCCCATGTTTGTTGAGGACGACATCATGAACCGCCTGGGGACCGTCTCTCCGGTTGCCGAGGAAGTCGATGACGAGCAGGAATTTGAGAAGTTCGACGAGTTCGTCCATACGCTCTCGCCCGATGATTTTTAAATGACGAGTAGCCATGAGACGGAGTGTGCACTGATGGGTCGCGGCGTTTCAGCCGAGGCCGCCGCCATTGCCCGCGAGGCCCAGATGTGCTCGGAGGCATCCGAGGCCGCACGCATTGCCTATGTGACGCAGGCCCGCACACTTCGCGAGCGCCGTGCCTCCTTTATCAAGATGGTTGCCGCCTCCGCACTTGTCGCGGTAATCTCATCGCGCCTTCGTGGTACAGTTGGTGCGCTTGGGTTTTCGATTTCGACGGGCTTGGTCATCTGGGGCGTGGTCGATGCCGTGATGCTGACCAACCAGATCAAGGTACTCGATAAGCGCGCCGCCGATATGATGCGCGCCCGCGACGCCGCCGCCAAGATCGCTGCCGAGGCACAAGAGATGTAACGACGCCGGACTCGATGGGAAGGTCTAAAAATGGCACAGGATATGCAGGACGCCGGAAACGTCTCCGCCGAGCTCGACGCCATGGTGTGCGACCTCATCGGGGCATTTTTAGACGACCTGGCCGCTGGTGAGAACCCCGGCGTTGTCGTTGCGATCGAAGACGCCACGTCCAACCGCTATCTGGCGGCACTCGACGAGGACGGCGAGGAGGCATGCCTCGAGGCTGCCACCAACTTTATCTCCGAGCACAAGATGGGCCTTAAGGACGAGGGCCTGGGTCGCATCGCCCGTTACGCCATCGGCTACACCGGTTGTGTCGAAATTGATGGCGGCTACCATGACGCCCTGCTTGTGAGTTTCTTTGAGACGACGCTCGAGAGCGGCTTTTCGGCATATGTACTGTACGAGGGTGTGGGCGCCGGCGATGGTTTTATGTGGAGCGACCCTGAACCTGCAGGCGAGGAAACCCCTCTTATCTAAAATCGCTAAAATAAACGAGTTTTCGGTAAAAGGCTCAAAATTCCCGCCGAGCGTTGTGTCACTGGGCGGGTCGCATACGCATGCCGGTTGTATATAGATAGAAGATAGGGGAACTACATGCGCGTAGACAATCTGAGGAACATCGCCATCATCGCTCACGTCGACCACGGCAAGACGACGATGGTCGACAAGCTCCTGCGTGCCACGGACGCCTTCCGTGCCAACCAGCAGGTCGAGGACCGCGTCCTGGATTCTAACGACCAGGAGCGCGAGCGCGGCATTACGATTCTCGCCAAGAACATCTCTATCGAGTACAAGGACGTTAAGATCAACGTCATCGACACCCCGGGCCACGCTGACTTTGGCGGCGAGGTCGAGCGCGTGCTGCGTATGGCCGACGGCGCCCTGCTGCTGGTCGATGCCTTTGAGGGCCCCATGCCCCAGACCCGCTTCGTGCTGCGTCACGCCATCGACACCGGCCTCAAGATCATGATCGTCATCAACAAGATCGACCGTCCGGGCGCCAACCCCGAGAAGGCCTACAACGACTGCCTGGACCTGATGGCCGACCTGGGCGCCACCGACGACCAGCTTGAGTTTGCCATGGAGCACGTGGTCTACGCCAGCGCCATGAATGGCTTTGCCCGCCTTGACCCCAACGACGGCAACATGGACATGTATCCGCTGCTCGATATGATCATCGACGACATGCCCGCGCCCGAGGTTGACGAGAACGCCCCACTGGCCATGCAGTGCGTGACCATCGACCACTCCAACTTCGTCGGCCGCATCGGTATCGGTCGCGTGTACTCCGGCACCATTCACCAGGGCGATCAGATCCTGGTCGTCAAGAACGACGGTTCCAGCGCTACCGCTACCGTCAAGCAGCTCTTTACCTTCGACTACCTGGGCCGCACCGAGTGCCAGGAAGTCGGCGCCGGTGATATCGCCGCCGTCGTGGGCATCGACCGCACCGATATCGGCGATGTCTACACCGATCCCGAGAACCCCGTTGAGCTCGAACCCATCGAGATCGACCCGCCGACCCTGTCCATCGTCTTTGAGGCTTCGACCTCCCCGCTCGTCGGCCGCGACGGCGACATCGTGGGTGCCCGTCAGCTCAAGGAGCGCCTGTTCAACGAGGCCGAGAACAACGTGACCATGAAAATCGAGGAGCTCGAGGACAAGAGCGGCGTCGAGGTCTCGGGCCGCGGCATTCTGCACCTGTCCGTCCTGATGGAGTCCATGCGTCGCGAGGGCTTTGAGTTCCAGGTCGGCCGTCCCCGCGTTCTGTTTAAGAAGGACGAGAACGGCAACAAGATGGAGCCCGTCGAGCAGGCCGTCGTCGAGTGCCCGGACGAGTACTCGGGCAAGGTCGTTGAGGTCTTCGGCACCTCCGGCGGTATCATGACGAGCATGGATACCTCGGGCATCGTGACGCACCTTGAGTTTAAGATCCCGACCCGCGGCATCATGGGTCTTAAGAACCGCATCATGAACGTCACTCACGGCGAGGGCGTGTTCTACCACACCTTCCTGGAGTACGGCCCCTATGCCGGCGAGATCGGCAACCGCCAGAACGGCGCCATGATCTCCATGACCACCGAGAAAGCCGTTGCCTACGCTCTGGGCACGCTGCAGGAGCGCGGCCAGCTGTTTGTTGAGCCGGGTACCGAGTGCTACGAGGGCATGATCGTGGGCGAGCGCAGCAAGGCCGGCGACATGGTCGTCAACATCGCCCGTACCAAGAACCTGGGCAACCAGCGCTCCTCGACCTCCGATATCTCCGTCCAGCTGGTGCCGCCCCGCACCTTCTCGCTGGAGGAGGCGCTGGAGTACATCGCAGACGATGAGCTGGTGGAGATCACTCCCAAGAACATCCGCCTGCGCAAGCGTCTGCTCAATGCCACCGACCGCAAGAAGGCCGCCGTCCGCGCCGGTCAGGTCAACAAATAAGCGCTGAGCTTTATAGCGACTAACAAGAAAGGGCGCCGACCATCGCGGTCGGTGCCCTTTTTGGTGCAAGGGGACAGGCTGCTTTGCACCACAGCGGGGGCGTTATCCCTCCGAGCGGCTTTCAGGTCAAAGTTAAGTTGTTTAAACATATACATAATTCGATAGAATATAACTGCTTTAATACAAAACCGTTAACAGGTAAATATTAACTGGTATTAAATTAAAAGACCTTTTGACCTGCGGTTTACATGACTGGTATCTATATTGTATTTTATGCATGTGGCATAGACGAACCGTCTTAGAAGTTGCTCCCCAATGGGTTCTTGCAATGCGCTAGGTAGGTTCTCGTTGATGTTGGGGTTTTGTGTTTGATCCGACGATTCGCCGTATTCCACAACGTGTTGTAGGAATTAGGGGACAACTATGGACGCACACCGCTCACGGTCGCTGGGTATGGCGGCCCTGGTCTTTATTTTAATTAGCCTCACCGCCGCCGTTTTTCACGGTGCAGCCCCCGTGCGCGCCGAGGATGCGCCGGCGCCGACGCCGATTGTGATTGATGGGACGACGGCGGACGTTACGGTTGAGCTGTTTACCGATGAGGGTCGTAAAACGCCTTTGGATGATAATGCCGTGCTTTCGACCAACACACTCTACGGTTCATTTAGTGCGAAGTTCGAGGCAAATCATGGCCCGAGTGCGGAGCGAAACGTTGCGGAGTACTCTCTCCCGGACAGCATTAAAGCATTTGACAATACCGGTGGCCGCCTAATGGATGATTCCAATCAAGAGGCCGGTACTTGGAGATGCGAGAACAATAAGCTGATTTTTACTTTTAAAGAGTCATGGATTAAGACACACCCATCCGACGTTCATGTTGGTGCTGATTTTTCATTCAAGCTGGCAAATGAGAACGTTGGCTCCGGCGATACAACAAAAGTTAAGTTTCCCGGTACAGCCGAAATCGACATTGCGACCATAGACGGCGATGTGACGGGAGCGAAGGAAGGAAAGTTCTCTCAATCCGGCGGTGAGGGGAAAGTAACTTGGACTCTCAAACTCGAGGTTGCCTCCTATGCTCACAATGTCTGCCTCACGGATGAGCTCGGCAATAACTTCTCGTTCGTGCCTGGGTCATTTAAGCTGAACGATCGGGAGCTCAATCCACAACCAACCATAAATAAACAGACTGCGAATCTGAATTTGGAGGATTTGTCCAAAGGGACTTATACGATTACCTATGATTCGGTGATGAACCCGGATGTATCCGTGGGCAACAAAGTTTGGATTAACCAACTCGACGATTCAAAAAACAATGTCAGCTGGACATGGGGCGGAGACCGTAGAGGTGGATTGGAAAAGCCAGGTTCAGCAAATGATTTCCGCTATGACATGATCAACAAGAGCGATGGCACCGGAACGCCGTCCGATATCACCTGGACGGTCACGCTCAACAACGGTGATATCAAAACCGACATGAATGGCTATACATTCACCGACATACTGGACGACAAGCAGACGTATACGGGTAATTACATCGTTTATAGGGGACTCTACGGGGAAGACGAGATCGCCCGCGGCAATCTCGATAGCCCCATTGGTAAAACGTTTAGCTATACGTTCTCAGGTCTATCTGACGCGGATAAGTACCAGCCCTATCGCATTGTTTATCACACCCAAATGAAAGAACAAGAATCATATGACACGGTGAGCAACAGTGCGAGTATCTCGCGCGACAATTCCGTTTCCGGCACGGACAGCGGCACGTTTACGCCGAAGTTGGTGGGGACGCAGATTAAAAAGAGACTTGTGAAAGACTCCGATGCGGCGACAACAGGTCAGGCAACCTGGGAGCTTCGGATAGCGCTGGGTTCCATTGTTAATGCAATGAATCCATCAACGGTCAAGGTTTACGATACGTTTCAGACGGCTTGGAACCAAAATATCGGCCCAGACGTCGACAGCTATTCTATTAAAATCGGCGATGTCCCTTTGGAGAAGGGCGTCGATTGGTGGTTCGAAGGTGGCAGTGATTCAACGTCGTTTGGAACCAAGAAAAACTTCAACCTGTTCATTCGGATAAGCGACGAGGTGAAGAACGCGCTCAAAGATAACCCGGATGCGGTAATTACTTATAAGACAAAATCCGATGCGCTTCCTGGCTGGTACTCCAATTTTGCATCAGTGGAAGTAAGTGGTACTAAATATTTCACGGACTATATTTATTACTATGTCGATGCGAACTCGACTCCTGATGTCGAGAAGCCTTCGGCGAAGACTGCAGTTTCTTGGAAGGGGGATTTCGACTGGAGCAAAATCGACGGATCTAAGGAGAAAGGCGCATGGATCGTTGACTGGACGGTTTATGCCAACAGAGGTAAGACGCCAAGCGGAGAGTGTTACGGCGCCGGCAAGCTTGATAACCAACCGCTGAACGTTGTGGACACACTACCGAGCGGTATGAGCTATGTGCCGGGGTCTGCTAAATACTCGCTGATCCAGAATCCGTATGACCAGAAAGCGTATAACGGTACCGCCCAGCGAAAGAAGACCGTCGCCGACAGCCTACCCCTTACGAACGTCAGTGATGACAAAGGCACCGTTACCTTCTCCATCCCGACGACGGCGCTCGGCAACTATGCTGGTTACGCCAAACTTACGTATCAGACGGCGGTCAAGCGCGGCGACCTCGATACCTCTAAGAACGAGGTTAAGCTCACCAACTCAGCCAGTGCCGAGTCGGGGAACAAGAAGTTCGACTCCGGTAGTGGAACCGTCACCATTAAGAACAACGTACTGCAAAAGACCGGAGATCAGGTCGCTAGCAGCAACCGTATCAAATACACCATCTTGGTCAACGAGTCAGCGGTTGACCTTAAGAGTGGCAGCGACTTCCTTGAGCTCGTCGATGTCATGGATGCCAAGTGCACGCTGGTGACGGATTCGGTCAATGTGTCCCAATACGATGGGACAGGCTGGAAGTTGCTTAGCTCTGACAAATGCCCCGTTTCCGCTAGGACCATTGAAGATGAAAACGGCGCGGCGTGTACAAAGATGACGCTCCGCGTTCCCGATGAGGAATATCTCAAAGTTGAGTATGAGGTCATTCCTGCGGGTAACGAAGGGGAAACGGTTTCTCTGAGCAACAAAGCGTCGCTTACGGGTGTCTACGACGGTGATACGGTCCATTCAAAAGACTGGGCTATTAAAAAGGTGTCCGGTTCGGCTGGTGGTAGCGGTTACGGCGTAACGGTTACCAAGGTCGACGAGAGCGATATCACAAAAAAACTGCCCGGTGCTGAGTTCACGCTCTACGAGGTTGATATGGCCAAGGCCTTGGATTCCGGCCTCAATTCTGCGAAAACTCGGATTCGGAGTGCTGAAACAGACGAAAAGGGCACGGTAAAGTTCGGCACTGCTACGCAAAAGATGGAAGCCTACAAGTTGTATTGCCTTGAGGAGACCAAGGCGCCTGGCGGATACAACGCTGTCTCTAAGCCGGTCTGGATTCTACTCAAGGGCAGCAACGAAACCGATTATCAGGATGCCCTTGCTAGGGTGGAACAATTGAAGGCGAAGTACGCCGACGTTGACACCCCGACGGCTAGTACTGATATCACGGTCTATGATGCACCCTATAGCGGTCAAGCTATAATTTCTGCTACCAAGCTGCTCGAAGGCTCGACCTTGCAAGAAAGCCAGTTCGGGTTTGTGCTCAAGGACAAGAACACCGGTGAGGTTCTCCAGACCATCAGGAACGGTGCGGATGGTGATATTAACTTTGTCTTGGATTACACCAAGACGGGGATCTATGAGTACACCATCTCCGAGGTCATTCCCGAGGGCGCCGAGAACAATGTCAAGGACCATATCGCCTACGACACAGCCGTGCACGAGGTCACAGTTACGGTGACCGATGGCGTGGGGAAGCTCGATACCACTGTTACGTACGACAATGGCTCCTCAGTCTCGCCGACTTTTATCAACAGGTACTCGACCACGCTTCCCGAGGCGGGCGGGGCTGGTTTGACTATGACGTATCTGACAGGCGCTTCCCTGCTGTGCTTTGCTGCGACATGGATGCATGCTCGCCGCCACCGTGATCGTGACCGAGGTGGTCACAATGAGTAAGCCGCTCCGTCACGTGTTGGCCGTTGTGGTGATGGCCATGGTTGCCGTCTTCTCTTTCGCGATTGCCCCTGGGGCGGCCTGCGCCGCCGATACCGGAGCCATTACGGTGGATGGTACAGCTGCGACGCGGTATGACGCGTATCAGCTCTTTTCGGCGACCGTTATTGACGACGCCGATGCCGACCAAAAGGTCGCAACTGACATAACGTGGGCAAATGATGCCGTTCGCCAAACTGTTCTTCCCGTGCTTCATGATGCGGGGTTTGATGGCTCGGCATCGGCGGCACAAGAGGCTGCCGAATGGATGAATGCCGACGGACGCATGACGACCTCGCTGACGGCAAAACTTGCCCGCGCAATTGTCGAAGCAGGCGCCGTGTCCGTGGCCCTTAACGCGGGCACGGCGGCCAAGCTGCCCTGTGGCTACTGGCTCATCGTCGCCGACGACGACGCCATCGCCCAGGGCGAGGCCGGCACCGCGCCGATCATGGCCCTGATCGGCGGCAACGCCGTCATCGTCAAGCCCAAGGCCGCGACGCCCAAGGTGGCCAAGCACGTGCTGGAGGACAGCA
>CALFGH010000254.1 GCA_937958315.1 uncultured Collinsella sp.
TGGCGGCAAAACCGGCGGGTGCGGCCGAGTCGGGGTGACCGTCGAGGAACATACGGCCGAGCAGCGTGTCGAAGCCGCGGTCGTCGATACCGCGCAGGCCAAACGGCAGCAGCGGAATATAGGTCATGCTGTCGCCTTCGGCCATAAAGTCGCCGCGCTCAAACTGCATCGCGGGTATGCCTTCTAGACCCCAATCCAGACGGGCATGCTTGCCAAACTGAAAGCGCTCGGGCTCGTTTTCGTAGACCTTGCCGTCGCCATAGAGCATGTAGCGTGCCATGAGGGGGCCGTTACCCTGCGTGAGATTTTGCTCGGGCCAAGGTGCCTTAAACAGCGGCAGCGTATCGGGTTGAGCCATCTTGGCATCGACATAGCCGCCATACATATAGGGCACACACCAAAAGATGAGCTCGGGAAAGAGCTCACGTCCATGGTCGAGCCATGAGTTGTCCTGCCCCACGCCATCGGCAACGCCCATCACGCGCACCTTCTGATAGACCCGCTGCTGCACGGCAGGCCATTCGGGCGTGGCACGATAACACTCGGCAATGCTCATGAGGGCGCGAACGATGGTGTTCATGCCACCCCAGCTGAGCAGCCATAACGTACGCGGGTCATCATCCAAAATCGCCTGCGCAATTACGTGAGACCCCTCAGTTTCCTCAGTCACATCACCCTCAAAGGCAACATTTCCCACAAAGGTGCGCTCGATCATCTGGGCAGGCGTGGGAAACGGCGGCTCACCGGCAGCGGCCGCATTTGCCTGCAACTGCGGCCAAGCCTGGGCATATTCATTACTCCAGAGACTCTCAATCCAATGCTCGGGAAACGGACGATACTCACGAAGCTCGCCGGCCAGCGGATCGGGCTCATGAGGCACAACATCCCACTCATAAGAGCGACGACCCTTAGTCCGCCAATGCGAATTCACCTCGCCGAGCGTATGAACCCCATCCCCAAGAAAGTGATACTGCGAAGCCGTATACACCACGGCCTGAACATCAAGCACATTGAGATACAGAGCCAAATGAACGAGCGAGTTCATATCGTCGACTTCCATATCGGTAGTAACAATCACCCGAGTTAACTCTTGGGACATAGGAACAGCTCCAATCAAAATCAATTCAGCCAGTTACGCGCAAGGCAAGACGGGACCCACGCCCCCATCGCCACCGACCCGGCGCGCTGCCGGAAGTGCCCGGTCAGGGTCAACGACAATGGCAACGCAGCGGGGACCGGGGTTTAGTTTTGCAAACATTCCGCAGGGGGCATGGGCGGGCGCAGCGCGAAGCGCAAAGCGCCAGCCCATGCATGCCCGAGGACGTTTGCAAAACTAAACCCCGGCCCCCGCGAAGGGACGGATTACCTATCGACCCTGGCCGACCACTCCCAGCAGCCCACCGGCTCGCCGTCGATGAGTACGTTGCCCCCGTCGAAGTCTTGATAACACAGGTCGTTGAATTGGTGGATCCACACGCCGTGGTTGAACGTCTTCTTAGGCGAGCCATCGGCCTCGCGATAGCGCCCGGTCAGGTCCTCGACATGACTAAAGTAGGTAAGGTGCACGTTGGCTCCGGCGTCACGCAGGCGTGCCGTGAGCGGCAGCACGGTCTGTTGCGGCGACACGAGCTCGTCGCCCTTGGAGTGCGTAAACCACAGCGGCGTCTTGGCGAGCGCGGCTACGTCCTCGTCCGTGGCGTTGTACCACGGGGCACAGCAGGGAAGGCCCGCGGCAAAGAAATCGGGGTAGTCGGCGCACAGGCGCAGGGTCATAAAGCCGCCGTTGGAAAGGCCGGCGACCACGATGCGGTCGGTGTCGATACGCTCGGCATGCTCGGAGACAAACTCGTCAATGAGCGCCTTGAGCACGGGGGAGTAGATGCTCTGGTTGGAGCGGCCGAGCTGCTCGACGCCGTTGTCCATCCAAAACGTGGGAGACTGCGGCACGAGCGCCCAGGCAAAGCCGCCAAAGTAGCGCTGGATTTGCGCCTGGCTAATGGCTGTCACGCGGTTGCCGATATAGGCGCGCGTGGCGCCTTCGCTCTGCGTGGCACCCTTGCCTTCGCCGGCGCCGTGCAGGTACACCACGAGCGGGGCCTTTTGGGGCACGACCGTGGCCTCGGGCGCGAAGGGATTGAAGCAGGCCGAGTCCTCTGCCTTAAAGCTGGGCTCAAAGAAGCCGTACTCGAGCGCAATACCATTGACGGCGGTCTTTTGTACGGCATTGCTCCAGCCCTTGAGCGCGGGGCAGATGTCGCCGCGACAGGTATCGAAGACCAGGCCGCAGGTGGGGTCGTCGCCGTCGTCGCCGGGAAGAGCCGCGAGCTGCGTGATGTGCAGCTGGTCATCGAGCATGCGCGAGCCCATGACGCCGCCTTCGATCTTTTTGGTCAGGCGCTGCTCGGCGACCTCGAGTGCCACATGGGCGCCCACGGCGAGCTTGCGGCCGTTCTCGTCACACGGATACGCGGCGAGAACGTCGATGTAACCCACGGAGGGCGCGGCATGGTCGGCGCCGTGCTCCTTGCGCATCAGGACCTCGCCCGTGCGCTCGTGACGCTCTACATATATATGGAAAGTGTTCGCATCGACATCGTTGGCGCGCACGGTGCAGGGTAGGTCGAGAACGACCTTGCTGATCCAGGGGCCAAAGTCGCCCAAGGTGGTGACGGTTGCGTAGGTACACGATCTGAGTTCCATGAGCTGCCTCCCTTGCGCCGCGCGTGCTAAACAATCGCGGCAATACAATCTAAACATGTTTAGTGTAAAGCAGAATTAGAGAATAAGCAGATGAACTCGGTAAACGGTCACATCAAACGCTCACTGAATTACTAAACACTTGTTTACTACTATCTAGCAGGGCTTTTTGTTGATGAATCAACAAGGCATTGAGGTGCCAGATTATATAAAATCCCACGTAGACGACCATTTATAAATAAACGGCACTATATGTAATGCCTCGGCATTCAATTACGTTCACCCCCGATTTCCTACCGTTCACCGGACTGCAAACGGCAAAACTGCCACAAATTCAACGCTCCGTGTAAACTAAACGCTGTAAACGTTCAGTAAACAGATTGTTTACGACAGCGTATCCAAGGGCTCGGCAGCCGTAAGGGGTTATAGTCGCCGGGTCAAAGGCGTGCCTACGTCCAAACGGGCAGGCACACGATGATATGGGGAGGGGTCCCATGGCAGTAGATAACAAGCAGATTGCCACCGATGTCCTCGAGCTCGTGGGCGGTGCGGAGAATGTTGCCGTCGCCACCAACTGCATGACGCGCCTGCGTCTGACGCTCAAGGATAACAGCAAGGCCGACGTGGAGAAGATCAAGAAGGTCAAGGGTGTTCTGGGTTGCCAGTTCGCCGGCAGCCAGCTCCAGGTCATCATTGGCCAGAACGTGCCCAAGGTGCTCGCCGAGTTCGTCGCCATGTCCGGCGTCAAGCAGGGTGCCGCAGTCGACGAGAACCTCGACGCTCCTAAGGAGAAGTTCGAGCTCAAGAACCTGCCCAATATCATCCTCGACTATCTGTCGGGCTCCATGACCCAGCTGATTCCGCTGCTCATGGCCGGCGGTCTGTTCCGCACCATCGCTGCGGTCCTCGGTCCCACCATGCTCGGCGTTCTCTCCGATACCGATCCGACCTACACGTTCCTCTACACCACCCTGTACGAGGCCACGTTTACCTTTATCCCCATCTACCTGGGCTATGCCGCTGCTAAGAAGCTCGGCGCCTCTCCGGTTCTGGGCATGCTCCTCGGCGGCGCTCTCATGGCCCCGTCTGTCGTGAGTGTCGCGACTCAGGAGGGTGGCGGAATCATCTCCGTCTACGGCATCCAGATCGCCGCTGCCAACTACCAGCAGTCCGTCCTGCCGATCATCCTCTCGGTGCCCGTCCTGTACTTTGTCGAGAAGTTCTTTAAGAAGGTCATGCCCGACGTGCTGTCCACGGTCTTCACGCCGTTCTGCACCATGATCGTCACCATTCCCATCGCCTTCATCGTCCTTGCCCCGATCGGCAACGAGCTCGGCAACCTCATCGCCAACGCCCTCTTCGGTCTTGCTGACCTTGGCGGTATCGGTATCCTGATCGTCATGGCCATCCTCGGCGCCTTCTGGCAGCTCTTCGTGGTCTGCGGCATGCACATGCCCGTCATTCTGCTCGCTCAGGTTCAGATCATCGCCGCCGGCTACGATCCCTTCGTCTTCGTTTCCACCAACTGCGCTATGGCCGCTGTCTGGGGTTGCGCCTTCGGTGCCTTCCTCAAGATGAAGAACCCCGACGAGAAGGGTCTTGCCCTGGGTTACGTCATCTCCGCCATCGCCGGCGGCGTCACCGAGCCCGCGCTCTTCGGTATCCTCATGCGCTTCCGTCGCACCATGCTCGGTATGTTCATCGGCGGTGCCATCGGCGCTGTGTTCTCCGGCCTCATGGGTGTTACCTACTACCTGGCCGGCGGTGCCTCCAACTTCCTGGTCTTCACCAACTACCTGCAGGGTGGCCAGATGAACACCGTCTGGGCTATCGTCGGTATGGCGATCTCCTTTGTCATCGCCGCTGCCGTCGTCTTTGCCGCTGGCTTCTCCAAGGAGGAGCTCGCCGAGATGGAGGCCTAAGGCCAAGCCATTCGGTCGTCTATGACCTTACCTACACGACAGGGCCCCGTCAGGCGCAAGCCCGGCGGGGCCCTTCTTGCAAGGTAGACTGATTGGGGCGCGTGGCGTCTGCTCGCCGGGGCTTGCTAAGCGCCAGGGGCTTTCGCGCAGGGTTACCGCGAAAGAATCTGCCGGTTCGCAACTCCTTTATCAAACGAAAGGACATGCAGATGAGTTTGGGAAAGCTGACCGTCAACGGTCGTCAGGACGGCTTTTTGTGCGAGGGCAAGCCGTTCTTTTGGTTTGCCGATACGTGCTGGAGCGCGTTTACGAGCATTACCGAGGCCGATTGGGACTACTATCTGACCCGCCGCGCCGAGCAGGGTATGAACGTGCTGCAGATCAACACGCTGCCGCAGTGGGATCGCTGCTGCCCCGATCTGGGTATTTGGCCCTATGCCAGCGAGGACGGCGTGCATTTTGATTGGTCCCGTCCCAACCAAGTGTACTGGGACCGCGCTGCTGCCATGTGCCGCGCTGCCGTCGAGCACGGCATTCGTCCGGCACTCGTGCTTATGTGGTGCAACTACGTGCCCGGTACCTGGGGCGCCAAGATCGCCGAGCGTTGCGGTGCCGAGGTTATGCCGCGCGAGGAGGTTCGTGCCCACGTTGCCCGCGTCGTCGAGAACCTGGGCGAGTTTGACCCTGTCTACGTGGTGACGGGCGATACCGACTTTACCAGCGACGAGGCGATCGCTTATTACGAGGACGCCCTCGACGAGGTCATCAAACGCGCGCCCGAGGCGTTGCGCACCATGCATATCAACCGCGGCAACCGTACCATCCCGGCACAGTACCTGGACCGTCTGGACTTCTACATGTTCCAGCCCGGTCACAACTACGAGGGCCAGCCCGAGGCATGGCGCCTGCCGCAGGACTTTATCGCCAACTATCCTAAAAAGCCGATGGTTAACTCCGAGCCCTGTTACGAGCAAATGGGCGCGTCGCGTAACGTGTACTGGCGCTTCACTGCACAGGACTGCCGCGCGAGCGTGTGGTCGTCGATCCTTGCCGGTGCGAGCGCTGGCGTGACCTATGGCGCGCACGGTGTTTGGAACTGGCAGACCAGCAAGAGCCAGGGCTCGGTACTGGGCGAGGGCTTCGACATGCCGTTCCGCTGGCAGGAGTGCCTGCAGTTTGCGGGCGTTTGGGACTTTGGCGCGATCGAGCACGTGCTTGCCGGCTTGGGCGCTACGGCTGGCGATGACGCACTTGCCGTGGTTCCGGCGCAGGAGCTGCTCGATGACGCGCGCGAGGCCATTCGTGTGGCGCGCGTTGGTGATCGCATCGTCACGTACCTGCCGCGTACCACGGCGCTCAAGTTTAAGCTTGACGGCACGCGCGGCTGGACGGCGACGGTCCTCGACATGGAGGACAAGCGCATCGCCAAGCTGCCCGTCCGCGACAACGGTGACGGCACCGTGCGCGTGGCTCAACATCCCTTTGAGCACGACGCGCTGGTGATTCTGGCCCCCGGGCGCTAACGGCTCTTCTCCAGCATTTACAACCCAGTCCCTTTCATGAGGCTGCGACGGAATGGTTCGTGCATGACAGCTTTAAGTTGCCAAGGGGAGCCATTCCGTTGCACTCATTGGGGACGTACTTAAATGAGTGGTCAATGGGGACGTTCTTTGGGAGGGCAGTTTGCGTGGCGGTTATGTGACCCACGGTGAGACCTACGTCGGCGATATGTTGCTCCGTCTGACCAAAGTAGAGGCGTAAAACAGAGAGATAATCGGCTCCGGGCGCGATTTGCCGCATGCCCATCATAAGGGGGCAGCCCCTGTGGTGGTCGCGTCGATGCGCATCCGGGACCATGGCGCGTGAGGGGCGAATATGCAGGAGTTCTTTGGAATCGATGTGGGCGGTACGGCCGTTAAATGGGCTGTGCTGGGCGAGGATTTTTCCATCCGCGAGCGCGGGAACCTGCCGACGGGCTTTACCACGGCTGAGGAGACGGTTTCGGCGCTGATCGGGCTTGTCGAGCCGTACCGTGAGCGCGTGAGCGCCGTAGGCGTGAGCGCACCTGGCGGTATCTACGAGGGAGACGTCACGGGAACGATCCATCGCGGCGGTGCGCTCACGTTTATGGACGGCTGCCCGCTGGGAAAGCTCATGCGCGAGGCGCTGGGGGTGCCGGTTGCCGTCAATAACGACGGTAAGTGCTGTGCTCTCGGTGAGTATGCGGCTGGCGCCCTGCGCGGGACGCGTTTTGGCGTGGTGCTCGCTATCGGCACGGGCATCGGCGGCGGTATCGTCATCGACGGCAAGGTCCTGCGCGGCGCGCACTGCTTTGCAGGCGAGTTCAGCTTCTTGCGCAACGATGTCACGACTGCCGCGCGCACGGAAAACTCCTTTGCGGGTTCGGGCG
>CALFGH010000255.1 GCA_937958315.1 uncultured Collinsella sp.
CAGCCGGCATCGCAGGCTACGCACTGCCGGGCCGCATTACGACCGTCGGGCTCACTAGGCTCAACTTCCGCGTACGCCGGCCGGTCGACGCCGCCCGCGTGCGCATTCTGGCAGGCGACGAGGAACTATTCGCCGGCAAGGTCCGCCCGTATAAACCGAGCGTGATGGAAAGCTTCCCGCTACCGGCAAAGGTAATCCAGCGCGCAGTCGACCTAGGTGTTAGCGAGATTGTCCTGTCCGTCGACCCCGTTGAGGAGGCGTAAGGCCATGAGCACAAACACGATCGAGACGCTGCAGTTCAACTGCACCACCTGCCCATCCGAGTGCCTCCTGACCGTAGAGGTGGAGCGCGACGCAGACGGTGCCGTTGTAGAGGTGCGCTCCGTGACCGGCAACAGCTGCCCGCGCGGCGATAAGTTCGCACATCAGGAGCTCACCTGCCCCATGCGCGTGCTCACCACCACCGTGGCCGTATCCGGCGGCGACGAGGCGCTGCTGCCCGTGCGCACGGCCGAAGCCATCCCGCTGGCACTTCACGCCCAGGCGATGGACCTCATCCGCGGCCTAGAGGTCAAGGCCCCCATCCGCATGGGCGACGTCGTGTTGGAAGACCTCCTCGGTACCAACATCGACCTCATCGCCAGCATGGACATCAACCCAGCCTAAGCAGCTCATTTGGGACGGGGCTCTTTTAGCTACCCTGCCATCCACCCCGCCCCTCCTCAATTGCGGTGAAATAGTTCCTGATTTCCGCCAAACCCCGGCATCCAGGAACTATTCCACCGCAACTTGCCTTGGGATTGGAATTTAGCTTGTGCCTACTTTAGTGCCATTTCAAAACTATGCCGGATTACGGGGCTGATTCGGAGACCCCCATCCATACCGGCGATTTTCGTTTTTTGATAAGCCCTCTACCTGCGCTTTTTATTTCGCGATTTTTCCCATGGTCAAGTAATACAGGTCCAGTCCCGTAATCCGCCATACTTTTGAAACCAGCCCATTTGGGAGGGGCTCTTATGACTACTTTTGCCCGAACGTTCGCTAGGCTGGCCATGCCAAGGAGTGTCCCAAAGTGCCGGCATAAAAGGAACGTCCCTAACTGCCGGGCATGGGATACCATGGTGGCAACCTAGCGAAAGGACGATGTATGGCACATGTCGATGATCAGCGCGTGGCGCGCGTGCTCGATGCGCTCGAGGCTCAGCACCCCGGCGCGCAGCTGCTTGTGAACGACCCGTGGTCGATCTACTATCTGACCGGCTTTTATGCCGATATGTTCGAGCGTTTTTGCGGCGTGCTGCTCGCACGCGATGCCGAGCCGGTGATCTTGGTCAACGCCCTACATCAGCTGCCCGAGTACGACAATGCCCGCGTCGCCTATCACACCGATACCGACGTCGTGACCGACACCATCGCGCGCGAAATCGATCCTGCCAAGCCTCTCGGCATCGACACCGTTATGCGCTCCGGCTTTTTGATGCCCCTTATTGATCGTCACGCCGCGAGCGAGTTCTTCCTGGGCGACTTTGCCGTCACCGCCGCACGCACCCACAAGGACGAAGCCGAGCAGAAGCTCATGCGCGTATCCTCGGCCGCCAACGATGCCGTGATGGCCGACGCCATCAAGCTCGTTCACGAGGGCGTGACGGAGCGCGAAATTGCCGACCAGATGCTCGGCCTGTACCGCAAGCACGACTGCGAGGGCTTTAGCTTTCCTCCCATCGTGAGCTTTGGCGCCAACGCGGGCGACCCGCATCACGAGCCCGACGGCACCGTACTCAAGCGCGGCGACGTGGCGCTGTTCGACATTGGTGGGCGTCATCGCAACTACTGCTCGGACATGACACGCACATTCTTTTGGGGCGAGCCGGACGAGGAGACCGCACGCATCTACAACATCGTGCGCCGCGCCAACGAGGCCGCCGAGGCGCTCATCGCACCGGGCGTGCGCATGTGTGACCTGGACCGCGCCGCACGCGACGTGATTGA
>CALFGH010000256.1 GCA_937958315.1 uncultured Collinsella sp.
GCCCCGCATCGCGCTTCGCGCTGCGGAGCCTCTTTGCGTCCTGCGGAATGTTCCGGAGAGAAACCCCGTCACGCCCCCGGATTCCCTGCGTTTACGGCCTTGAGGTCGGCGGGCGTAGAAGGAAGTGGTCGATAGGGATACGTGTCCCTTTCGCTGTTTCGCGCTTTGCGCGAAAGGCGCGTTACTTTGGGATGGGTGGGGAACGTGGTTGTTGCGGCAACTGATCCCCGTCACAAATTACCCTCGGCATACTTGCGCGAAAGCCTGCTGGTGCTACACTTGCAATTGCTGTTTCAGGGCGGGGTGGAATTCCCCACTGGTGGTAAATCGGGCGGTGCCAAGGGGGTACCGTGGCGCAGGTAAAGTGCCTGCGGTCGAGCCGATGAGTCCGCGACCCGGGTGTGCGTTGGTTCGCATGCCGGCTGAACTGGTGAGATCCCAGTACCAACGGTTAGAGTCCGGATGAAAGAGGCAGGTGATCTTATGTCTGAACAGTCGCAGCATATCCATTTTGAGAACACGAATAGGTGGAGCACCAAACAGCTCGTAACCATGGCGTTGATGTGCGCCTTGGGCGCCCTGTTTATGTATGTGCAGCTGCCCATTCTTCCTTCGGCGCCATTTTTGACGTATGACCCGTCGCTGGTGCCGGCGATGGTGTGCGGGTTTGCGTATGGTCCCGGTGCCGGTACCGCTGTTGCCACTATGGCGATCGTTATCCATGCGCTCACCACGGGTGACTGGGTCGGCGCGCTTATGAATCTGGTTGCCACGCTGGGCTACATTCTGCCCGCGGCTATCGTCTACCAGAAGATGCATACCTATAAGGGTGCCGTGATTGGCCTGGTGCTCGGCGTTATTGCTGCTACGGCGTTGTCTATGGTCGCAAACCTTACCATTGGCGTATGGTTCTGGTATGGCTCGGTCGATGTGATCGCCCCACTCATGATTCCTGCCGTGCTGCCGTTCAACCTTATCAAGACCGTGCTCAACTCGGTGTTGACGCTCGCGGTGTACAAGGCGGTCTCTAATCTCATCACGCCCAAGAAGGACCAGGTCAAAGGCCGCGCATGATTGAGTGTCGGGGCGTTTCCTTTAGCTACGATAGCGCTGCGAAAGCGCTCGATGGTATCAATCTGAACATCGAGGATGGCGAGTTTTTCTGCATCCTCGGTGGCAATGGGTCGGGCAAGTCGACGTTTGCCAAGCATCTGAATGCACTGTTGCAGCCCGATGCGGGCACGGTACGTATCAACGGCATGGATGCGTCCGACCCCGAGCTGGTCTATGACATTCGTTCGACTGCGGGCATGGTATTCCAGAATCCCGATGATCAGCTGGTGGCAACGCTTGTCGAAGATGATGTTGCGTTTGGTCCCGAAAACCTTGGTGTGCCATCGATGCAAATTGCGCAGCGCGTACGCGAGGCGCTGAAGGGTGTGGGCCTGGTGGGCTTTGAGCGTCACGAGACCCATGCGCTTTCGGGCGGCCAAAAGCAGCGCGTGGCGCTTGCCGGCGTGCTCGCCATGGAACCGCGCGTGCTCATATTGGACGAGGCTTCTTCGATGCTCGATCCGCGTGGACGCAAGGGCCTCATGAAGGCTTGCCACGCGTTGCACAATCGTGGCATGACCATCGTGATGATTACGCACTTTATGGAAGAGGCCGCCGAGGCCGATCGCGTTGCTGTCTTCCAAGCGGGCCGCGTTGCCATGCTCGGTAAGCCCGAGGAAATCTTGACGCGGGCGGACGAACTTGCGCAGCTCAACCTGGATATGCCGGCGTCGTGCTGCCTAGGTAGGGCACTTCGTGAGAAGGGCGTTTCCGTTTGCGCGCAGGTGCGCGAGGCAGATATGGTCGCCGAGATTGCACAGGCTTATGCCGAGCGGAGCGGGACGGACATCGCAGGGCAGCCTTCCGCATCCGATTCTCATGTGCTTGACAATGGATCCTCTGCGGCCGACGGGATAGCCGCGTCGGAGCCCGTTATCGAGATCTCGCACCTCTCGCATAGTTACTCGCTGAGCGCCCGCGAGCGCCGTCGATGGCGCAAGCGCTCGACCACTGCGGACGCATCGAGCAAACAAGCTCTTTGGGGCAACGATCCAAACAGCCCCTGGGCGCTACGTGATGTTTCGCTGACGGTGCGCCGCGGCGAGTTTCTGGGATTGGCGGGTCATACCGGCTCGGGTAAATCGACGCTGGTTCAGCATCTCAACGGGTTGATTCGTCCGCAGGAGGGAAGCGTTTGCGCGCTGGGGCTCGACCTATCAAGCAAGAAAGACGCCGCCGCGGTTAAGGCCAAGGTCGGCGTGGTGTTTCAGTATCCCGAGCGCCAGCTATTTGCCGAGACCGTGGCGCAGGACGTGGCGTTTGGTCCGCACAACCTTGGCTTGCCGCAAGATGAAGTCGACCGTCGTATCGAGTCATCGCTCTCGCGCGTGGGCCTCGACCTTTCCACGGTCGGCGACAAGAGTCCCTTTGAGCTTTCGGGCGGTCAGCAACGGCGCGTGGCATTTGCCGGCGTGCTCGCCATGGAGCCCGAAGTCCTGGTGCTCGATGAGCCCATGGCGGGGCTCGATCCGGCTGCGCGCAGGGATTTCCTGGGGCTCATCGACCGGCTCCATCGCGAGGGTCTGACTGTTGTCATGGTTTCGCATAGCATGGATGACCTGGCAAATTGCTGTGACCGTATCGTTGTGATGAACGAGGGCGCCGTGTTTGCCGAGGGAACGCCCGCACAGGTTTTTGCGCACGCGAACGAGCTCAAGTCAATCGGCCTGGGCGCCCCTGCCGCTCAGCGCATGGCATTATCGCTCGTGCAAGCCGGTGTGCCGCTCCGCTGCGACAAACTTTATACGGTTGAGGCACTGGCCGACGAGCTGGCCGGCTTGCTGCTGGGCTGCGCGGAAGGGCCTTTGAGGGCTCCGTGTCAGGCCGGTTCCAAGATAGCCGCGCGAGAGGAGGGCTGCTGATGGAGGCGTTCTCATTTGGCAGCTACTATCCCGGGGATAGCGCGGTGCATCGCCTGGATCCGCGTACTAAGTTGCTCCTAGGTTTCGCCTTTCTGGTCACCGTGCTCACCGTCGGAAGCTTTTGCGGGCTGGTTCCGGTCGCAATGTTTGTGGTCCTGGTCTATGTCGTGGCCCGGGTGCCGTTGCGTCGGGTCCTATCATCGATGGCACCACTGCTGGCGATTGTCGTGGTAGTCGCGGTGCTCAACTTGTTTTCCGATCAGAGCGGCCGCATTTTGTGGCAGCTTGGCTTTTTGCAGGTGAGCGAGGGCTCGCTGCGTTCTGCGGCGTTTGTGGCGTGCCGCCTGACGTTGATGATGGCCGGCATGAGCGCCATTACACTCACCACGCCGACGCTCGACCTCACCGCGGGCTTTGAACGTCTACTCGCACCATTTGCGCGCGTGGGACTTCCGGCGCACGAGCTCGGCATGATTATGGGTATCGCGCTGCGGTTTATGCCGCAATTTGCCACCGAGATGAAACAGACGGCCGATGCACAGGCAAGCCGCGGCGCGCGCGTGACGGGCGGTCCGCTCGGCGGTGTGCGCATGCTCGGCAGTGTGGCGATTCCGCTGTTCACCGGTGTGTTCCGTCATGCCGAGACGCTTTCGGCCGCCATGGATGCGCGTTGTTATCACGGCGAGCAGGGACGCACGCGTCTGCATGCGCTTGCGTTTGGCCGGGGGGATGTACTGGCAGCGCTGGCGATGGCGCTGCTGGTGACATGCGTTGTCGTTATCAATCTTCAACTCTTCTAAGCTCGATTCGAGCACAAGAAAGGGGTCTCCATGACCGACATCGATCGCACGGCTCAGCTCGAGCGCGCCTGCTCGTATCTCAGGCGCATTCCGGCGTGGTATCTTGCCACGACCGATGCGAGTGACGGGCATCAGCCCCGCGTGAGGCCGTTTTCGTTTGCCATGGTCGATGACGGCAAGCTGTGGTTTTGCACGTCGCGCGACAAGGACGTATGGGCGGAGTTGAGCGCGAATCCCAAGTTTGAGGTATCGGGCTGGAAGCCGGGGGAGTGCTGGATCGTGTTAACCGGTGAGGCCGCGCTCGAGGACGATGCATTCGTGAGCGACAAGGTGCGCCAAGCGGGCTTTAAGCACATGGTGGGCATTGGCGAGCAACACGATAGCGCCAACGATGGCCGCCTTGCATTCTTCTCGGTCCGCAATATCGCCGCACGGTTCTGCGATATCGACGGCAGCGAAGAGCGCCTCGAGCTCTAATTTCCCAAATTGACTACCCATTCCAAAAAGACTGGTCAGGCGACAGGAGGAAACGTGGACGGATTGAATACGGTGCTGGAGTATCTGACGTCGGTGCCGGCGTGGTATCTGGCGACGAGCGTGGGCGGGCAGCCGCATGTGCGTCCGTTCTCGTTTGCGCAGATTCAGGACGGCAAGCTGTGGTTTGTGACAGCGCGCACCAAAGATGTGTGGCAGGAGCTGCTGCAAAACCAGCGCTTTGAGGCCACGAGTTGGTGGCCGGGCCATGGCTGGCTCATCTTGCGCGGGCGTGCCGGCTTGGATGACCGGGCTTTAGACGAAATGCGCGAAGTCGGGTGGAAGCATCTAGAGCACCTGGGCGAGCACTATGAGGGGCCTAACGACCCCGCGCTCGTCTTCTTTAGCGTCGAGGATCCCGAGGCATTTATCTGCAATCACGACGAATGGGTGCCGGTTGAGCTCTAGCCAGCTGGCTCATCCTAACAACTTAGTTTTCGCATGGGCGGACCCTGTGTTGCCCGGCACCGTAAGGAGTGCCGGTCAATACGGGGCCCGCTCTATTTGTCAATTCCTTCAAGCGAATGTGTCGGGAATGTTTCAATGCATGAACATGCAAGCTATTTACGTATTCATGCATCTTTTGGTGCTAAAGTTTCAACCCACCTCATAATGACCGCTGCAAAATGCGCATCGGTGCATAAATCGCAGACAAGGAGTCTGATATGTCTTTGAAGGTTGGAATCGTCGGCGCGGCTGGATATGCCGGAGCCGAGCTCATTCGCCTCGTACTCGGCCATCCCGAGTTTGAACTTGTTGCCATTACGTCCAACGCCGATGCCGGCCAGCCGCTGTCCGCGGTGTATCCGAGCTTTGCTGGCGTGAGCGATCTGGTTTTCACCACGCATGACGCCCCCGAGCTCAAAAGCTGCGATGCGGTTTTTCTTGCCGTGCCGCACACGGCTGCCATGGCGCAGGTGCCCGCGCTCCTTGCCGCGGGCGTTTCCTGCTTTGATCTTTCGGCCGATTACCGTCTGAGCGACCCGTCCGTCTTTGAGGCATGGTATGCCGCCGAGCACACGAGCCCCGAGCTGCTCAAGACCCGCGCTTTTGGCCTGCCCGAGCTGTTCTGCCAGGACTTAGAGACCGCTGCTTCCAGCCATGCCGCCGGAAAGCCCGTTTTGGTCGCTTGCGCCGGCTGCTATCCCACCGCAACGAGCCTCGCTGCCGCTCCTGCCGTGCGTGCGGGCTGGATGGCAGAGAACGGCCCCGTAATCGTCGATGCCATTAGCGGCGTGACGGGCGCCGGTAAGTCCTGCAACGCCCGCACCCATTTTTGTAGCGCAGACGAGAACTTAGAGGCCTATGGCGTAGGCAAACATCGCCACACACCAGAGATCGAGCAGATTCTGGGTCTGACCGATCGTGTCGTCTTTACTCCGCACTTGGCACCGCTCAAGCGCGGCCTGCTTTCCACGGTGACGATGCCGCTCGCGCCGCGGGCTCTCGACACGTTGGCCCTTGAGGACGTCGTCGACCATTACAAGAAGTTCTACGCCGGTCGCACCTTTGTGCGCGTGCTCGATGCCGGCCAGCAGCCCAAGACGGCTTCGGTCGTCGGCACCAACGCTGCCCAGATCGGCCTTGCGCTCAACAAGCGTGCGGGCGTGCTGGTGGCGACGGGTGCTATCGACAATTTGTGCAAGGGTGCTGCGGGCCAGGCGGTCCAGTGCGCCAACATCGTTTTTGGCTTTGACGAGCGACGAGGCTTGCCCACAGTGGCGTGCCCGGTGTAGCACATTCGATTGTTAACGATTTGGTGGTCGGGTATCGAGTTGGGCGCCGCTTTCAAGCTGGTCTAGTAGTTGCGACCGGTATGGCGTGCCAGCCGATGCCCGCTTTTTTGTCTGATATAAGGAGTCGTAGGGACGATGAATACCGACCTGATTGATATCAAGATACGCGCCGTCGAGGGTGGCGTTACGGCAGCGGCCGGCTTTAAGGCCGCAGGCATCCATGCAGGATTCCGGAAGAATCCCGAGCGCTTGGACTATGCGCTCGTCGTGCCCGATAAGCCCTGTCCAGGCGCCGGCGTGTTTACGACCAACCGCTTTTGCGCGGCGCCCGTGCAGGTGAGCCGTGCCAACCTGGGCGGTGCGGACAAGGGCTATGGCATCATCGCCGGCGTTTCAATCAACTCCGGCAACGCGAATGCCGCCACGGGCGAGACCGGCCTTGCCTGCGCGCGAGAGACATGCAATATCGCGTCGCAGGTCATCGGCTGTGAACCCCAGCAGATCCTAGTTGCATCCACAGGCGTGATTGGACAGATTCTGCCGATTGACACGTTTGAGACGGCCGTCCCGTCCGCCTACGAGGCACTCTCTGCCCATGGCGGTGCCGATGCGGCCCGTGCCATCATGACGACCGATACGCACTCCAAGGAGTATGCCGTTCGCTACCGCAGTGAGGCTGCGGGTCATGCGGGCAACGCTTATACGGTGGGCGGCATGTGCAAGGGCTCGGGCATGATCATGCCCAATATGGCCACCATGATCGCGGTCATTACTACCGATGCCCCCGTCGAGCCGTCGGCGCTCCACGCCCTGTTGCTCTCGACCGTTAAGCAGACCTTCAATAAGGTGACGGTCGATTCCGATACCTCGACCAACGACACCTGCATCATGCTTGCTTCTGGCGCTGCTGCCGCTGAAGCCGAGGCTATCGTCGAGGGCACTGATGCCTTTGACGAACTGTCCTTTGCCGTGCACGAGGTGTGCGAGAGCCTGGCGCGCAACATTGCGGCCGATGGCGAGGGCGCGTCAAAGCTCGTGACGGTTAACGTCACCGGCGCCGCCAACGACGAGGAAGCCGATATCGCCGCCCGTGCCGTCGCCAACTCGCCGCTCGTCAAGACCTGCATCGCCGGTCACGACTGCAACTGGGGCCGCGTCGCCATGGCGCTCGGCAAGTGCGGCGTGAAGTTTAACCAGGAAGACGTTTCCATCGACATGATGGGCATGCCTGTCTGCCGCGATGGCCTGACCGTTCCCTTTGACGAGGATGAGGCTCTGCGACGTTTTGAGGCGCCCGAGATCGTGATCTCGGCCGACCTGGGCGCAGGCGACGCGGCAACGACCGTGTGGACCTGTGACCTCACGCACGAGTACATCTCCATCAACGGTGACTACCGTTCCTAGATTCCAGGCACGCTGCGCATCTTGCCGCATTGCGGACAGCGGAGCACGGCGTGATAACGATACGAAAGACGAGGCAGATTATGAAATTCGCACGCGATTGTCGTTCGAGCGAATCCAACGAAGCAACCGCGCAGCTGCTGTTCGAAGCGCTGCCGTGGATTAAAAACCTGACCGGCAAGACGGTCGTTATCAAATATGGCGGAGCAGCCATGGTTGACGAGCAGCTGCGCCGCGACGTGATGAGCGACATCGTTTTGCTCAAGATTATCGGCATGCGCCCCGTCATCGTGCATGGCGGCGGCAAAGCTATCAACGAGGCACTCAGCCACTATGACATCCCTGTCGAATTTAAGAACGGGCAGCGCGTGACTACGCCGGCGACCATGGATATCGTGCGCGAGGTGCTGGGCGGCAAGGTTAACCAGGAGCTGGTCGCTGCCATCAACCACCACGGTAATTTGGCCGTAGGCGTGTCGGGCAGCGATGCCGGCACGCTCATCGCCGAGCCGCTCGACCCCGAACTCGGTCGCGTGGGCAAAGTGACGCACGTCAACACCGACTATATCGAGCGCTTGCTCGATAGCGAGTACATTCCCGTAATCGCTACCGTCGCGGCGGGGGAGGACGGCGGCTTCTTCAACATCAACGCCGATACCGCCGCCGGCGCCGTTGCGGCGGCGCTTCATGCGCACAAGGCGATTTTTTTGACCGACGTCGACGGTCTGTACAAGGACTTTAGTGATAAGGACTCGCTCATCTCCAACCTGACGCTCGACGAGGTCAACGAGATGCTCTACGGCGGTGAGGTCGATAAGGGCATGATTCCCAAGCTGCGCGCGGCCGTCGATGCGCTTGCCGGCGGCGTATTTCGCGCCCACATCATTAACGGTACCACGCCGCATTCGCTGCTCCTGGAGCTGCTGACCGATGCCGGCGTCGGCACCGTGATTCATTCCACCGAGACGGCCTACGAGTTCGATACGCACCCGCATCCGCTTTCGACGTTTGCGGCGCGTCTGACCGAGAACCTCGACGAGGTCGAGAAGCTCCAGACGGTCTAGCCGACCCGCGGTCGTCGCGTCCCTGCACCCATAGCCCTGCGCCGTACGGCGCCCAACGAAAGGCATCTCATGTCACTTGCAACTCAGCAATCGCTCGAATCCCATTACGTTATGCATACCTTTGGTCGCTCGCTGGTAGAGTTTGTCGAAGGTCACGGTATGAAGCTCATCGGTGACGATGGTCGTGAGTATCTCGACTTTCTCGCTGGTATCGGTGTGTGCAGCCTTGGCCACGGCAACCCTGCAGTGCTCTCGGCGCTCGAGGCTCAGACCAAAAAGCTTCTGCATGTGTCTAACTACTTCTACATCGAGCAGCGTGGACAGGTCGCGGCGCTGCTGTCCAAGCTTGCCAACGACGACGTAGATAGTGCGTGCGTGCTGGCCGATGCCATTGCCGCCGGCGATGAGACCACGGCCGCTGCGCTCGGTGCCCCGGCTGCGGACGAGCAGGTGTGGAAGACGTTCTTTGCCAATTCTGGTGCCGAAGCCAACGAGGGCTCGATGAAGCTCGCGCGTCTGTACGCCAAGCGTGCTGGTAACGGCGGCAACACCATCGTATGCATGCGTGGCGGCTTTCACGGTCGTACGCTCGAGACCATTGCCGCGACCATGCAGGATTGGCTGCAGGACAGTTTTCGCCCGCTGCCGGGTGGCTTTGTGGCCTGCACGCCCAACGATGTAGATGAACTGCGCGCAATCTTTAAGCAGTTGGGCAGTGAGATTTGCGCAGTGATGCTCGAGCCGATTCAGGGCGAGAGCGGCGTGCATCCCATGACCGAGGAATTTATGGCTGCGGCGCGCGACTTGGCGCACGAGGTGGGTGCCGTGCTTATCGCCGACGAGGTCCAGTGCGGTATCTTCCGCACGGGTAAGCCGTTTGCGTTCCAGACCTATGGCGTGGAGCCCGACATTATGAGCCTTGCCAAGGGCATTGCCGACGGCGTGCCCATGGGCGCCGTGGTGGCAAAGAAGGAGATCGCCGACGTCTTTAAGCCCGGCGATCATGGTTCGACCTTCGGTGGTAGCTGCTTGGCCATTGCGGCGTGTGCTGCGACGCTCTCCGTGCTTGTGCGCGGCGATTTTGCCGAGCATGCTGCCAAGGTTGGCGCCTATATGGAGCAGGCGCTGGCTAAGCTTCCGCATGTGGTAGAGGTGCGTGGTCGCGGCCTGATGCTCGGCTGCGATTTGGATGATGCCGCGGGTGATGCACACGACGTCGTGGCCCGTGCATTGGGGGCTGGTGCCGTGATCAACGCTACAGGCGCACATACCCTGCGCTTCCTTCCGCCGCTCGTGTGCGAGGAGGCCGATGTGGACAGCCTGATCGAGATCCTGGCGGGTGTTTTGGCCTAACACGGCGCAATAACTTAATTTGGACCGGGTTCCGGACTGCGGACGTGCCATATGCGGCACGATTCAGCGGTCTGGAGCCCGTTTTGCTATCGATTCACCATGGCTGGGATAGGCCGTGTGCAAAAAGTGGCAAATATGAGTACTGGCACTAACTTCGTAACATATAAATTAGGCACTTTTAGATGAGTTGGGCCACATATGTCCAGTTTTGTAGTTGGCAAATTGGCTTAACTGGACTATCGATCGTCGTTCTAATGCCGGATTTGCCTTTTATGACTTCGAAAACGCTGCTACTAAAAAGGTAGCAGTACTCATATTTGGCATTTTTTGCACACGGGTATTCGCCAAGGGTCCATTTCGCCGCCCGCGCCCCGCTTCGTCGCTCCGCTCCTCGCGTGCTGCGCTGGAAAACGCTTCGCGTTTCCTCAGCTCCGCACCCTTGCGGGTTCGAATCCCATGTACCGGGCACAAAAAAGAAAGGCCTCCATCACTGGAGGCCTAACAATTCAATGGTGGGCGATGAGGGATTCGAACCCCCAGCCTTGTGCGTGTAAAGCACCTGCGCTAACCGTTGCGCCAATCGCCCGCAGGGACTGAGTATAGCGGAAACCCTGCGTGGTTCACCGCTAATTCATAACGAAATCTAAGCGGCGACTTCGGTGCTCTTGTTCTCGTCGATAAAGAAGCGCTTGTACCAAATGAGGAACGTCAGCGTGGTATAGATCTTGCGCTGGTTGAGCGCGCGGCCCTTAAAGTGATCGTCGAGCAGTTTCATGAGCGCATCGGTGTCAAAGAAATCGGCGGCCCACGGTGCGGTGAAGTATTCCTTTACGTAGTCGTAGTACTTTTGCTCGCGCAGCCAGAACTTGACCGGTACGGGGAAGCCCACCTTCTTGCGCGTTGCCCACTCGTCGGGCAGCGTGCGGTTGGCAGCGTGACGCAGAACGAGCTTGCAGCCTTCTTCGTTAACACGGTAGTTGGCGGGAATGTGCTCGGCAAACTCCATGACCTTCTTGTCCAGGAACGGGACGCGAAGCTCAAGAGAATGCGCCATGCACATCTTGTCGGCCTTGAGCAGAATGTCGCCCGGTAGCCACATGTTCATATCCAGATACTGTTTCTTGGAAAGCTCGCAGCAGTTGGGAACCTGCTTGTAGTACTCGGCGCACATCTCGGCGGCGTTCTTGCCGGTGTCATAAGCGGGCTTGAGCACCTCGTCGACCTCGGAGGGATCGAACACCTTGGCCTGACCCACATACCAGCGCTCGGGAACCTCGGCGCATTTCGTCAGGAAGTTGTGGCCCTTAAAGTAGGGGAGATGCTGAACGAGTGAGCCCAGGGCGCGACGTACGCCGAGCGGCACGCGCTTCTTAAAAGTGCGCATCTCGGGGGTGTCCTCGTACCACTCATAGCCGGCAAACAGCTCGTCGGCACCCTCGCCCGAAAGGACGACGGTGACCTCCTTGGAAGCCATCTGCGCCAGATAGTACAGCGGCACGCTGGACAGGTTCGATTGCGGCTCGTCCATGTGGTACTGGATATCGGGCAGTGCATCAAAGAACTCGTCGGCGGTAATCATCTTGCGCACGTTCTTGATGCCCAGCTTGTCGGAAAGCTCGGCGGCGTAGTTGGTCTCGTTGAAGTTCTTGTAATCGAAGCCGACAGAATACGTGGTGTCGGGCATGAGACAGGCGGCAATGTAGCTGGAGTCCACACCGCCAGAAAGGAACGAGCCCACCTTAACATCGGCGATTCGGTGCGCAGCGACGCTTTCGTGCACGACCTTGTCGCATTCGTCCACGTACTCCTCGAAGGTCTTGGAGTTGTCGTCGGTGAAGTCACAGCTCCAGTAACGCTTGATGTCCATGGTGTTGGTCGTCAGGTCATACGTAAAGCAATGCGCCGGGGCAAGCTTGAACACGCCCTTAAAGAAGGTCTCCTCCGTGGCGGGGAATTGCAGCGTCAGGTAGGGGCGCAGCGCGTCGTGGTTGACAGCCTTCTCAAACTTGGGATGGTCCAGGAAGCTCTTGATCTCGGAGCCAAACAGCAGCGAGCCATCGGATGCCTGGTAGTAATAGAACGGCTTGATACCAAAGATGTCACGAGCACCAAAGAGTTTGTTCTTGTTCTGGTCGTGAATCACGAACGCGTACATGCCGCGCAGACGGTTGACCAGGTCCTCGCCCCACTCCTCGTAACCGTGTACCAGGACTTCGGTATCAGCGTTGCAGTGGAAGGCGTAGCCGGCCGCCTCCAGCTCGGCGCGAAGCTCCTGGAAGTTGTAGATCTCTCCGTTGAAGACAATCGTGACCTTGCCGTCGTCGCTCGACATGGGCTGGGCTCCAGCTTCGGAAAGATCGAGAATCGAAAGACGACGAAAACCAAGGGCAACGTTGTCGACGATATGCTGGCCGCCCATATCGGGACCACGGTGGATGATGCGATTCATCATGGCCGTGAGAACCAGCTCACTCTGTTCATCTGTACCGGTAAAACCGACAAAACCGCACATGCAAGATCCTTTCTGCTGACGGCTCAGGTGTACTACCGCAAGGATTGCGGCAGCTGATGTCAAATAATCTTTACTATCATGCCAATCTTTTGTTTCGTGATAGGGCATAAGCGCCGAGCGAACCGAAAAAACCACGTCCCGATCTTCAGGCGAAGCGGCGGGACGTGGTTGCGAACGCTATGTTAAAGAACAGCACCCAGATTTCCTTGGTTTTACACGGGGTGAACACTGTTGCCATTTATTAGACCACGGCACAGTCCATGCAATTTTTTAGAAGGCTGTGATGCGCGCAAGGTCAGGTGGCATATTAGGATGGTTGATAATACAGAATGTTTCATCGTTTCTGCCGCGGGACGTCTTCTGCCCTTTAAGGCTGAATTTAGCGAGAGAGGTCTTTGTATGTCGAGTCCGACACAAGAGAAGCTAACTCTGATGCGCTATATAGAGTTGCTCGAGGAAGATGACCTTGTTGTTTCCAGACCGAGCGCTTCGTGCGACCAGCGCATTGAGTTTGCGACTGATGACTCGCGCCAGGTGCGTCCGGGCACGTTGTTTGTCTGCAAAGGCCGTGCGTTTAAGCGCGAGTACCTGCTTTCGGCAATCGCCGATGGCGCCGTGGCCTACGTTTCCGAGGTCGATTACGATGTTGATCTTCCCGCGGTGATTGTGAGCGATATTCGTCGCACGCTCGCCGTGGTGGCAGATGCCTTTTATGGGCACCCGTCGGGTAAGGTGAAGGTCTGCGCCTTTACAGGCACCAAGGGCAAGTCGACCTGCAGCTTTTATCTGCGCGGCATCCTCGCCAACGAGGCCAAGCTTACGGGCTGTCATCGACCCGCTCTTAATACGGGCATTGAGTTCGACGACGGCATCGAGACGGGCCCTTCCAAGCTGACGACCCCCGAATCCTTCCTGCTGCAGTCCCGCATCGCACATGCTGCGGAGGCGGGTGCCCCGTGGCTGGTTATGGAGGCATCGAGTCAGGGCCTCAAATACGAGCGTACGGGCAAGATTGACTTTGAAGTCGGCGCCTTTACCAATATCGGCGAGGATCACATTTCGCCGATTGAGCATCCGACGCTCGAGGATTACTTTGCCAGCAAGCTCAAAATCTTCTTGCAGAGCCGTTTTGCCGTGGTCAATCTCGATATGGATAAGGTCGATCGCGTGCTCGAGGCGGCATCTCGTTGCGAACGTACGGTGACGTTCTCCCTGACCGACGAGCGTGCCGACGTGCTTGCGCTGGCGATTCGCAATGGCGACTGCGGCGTGGTGGCAACGGTGCGCACGCCCCGTTTTACGCGTGACATTGTGATTCCCACGCCGGTTAAGTTCAATGTGTCCAACGCGCTTGCCGCTATTGCCTGCGCCGAGGCCCTGGGCATTTCCGAAGAGGGTATCGTCCATGGCTTTGAGGGCGTTTTCGTTCCCGGTCGTATGGAGCTCTATCCGTCCGTATCGGGCAAAATCCTGGGCATCGTCGATTTTGCACATAACGGCATGAGCCTCGAGACACTCCTGCGCGACTTGCGCGAGAACTATCCCGAGCGCGAGCTGGCGGTTGTATTTGGCGCTACGGGCGGTAAGGGTGTCGATCGACGCACCACGATGGGCATCGCCGCTGGCAAGTATGCCGACCGAATCGTGATTACCGAGGATGACCCCGGCCCCGAGGATGTCGAGGACATCTGCGCCGAGATCGCGCGCAACGTTCAAGCGCAGGGAAATGATAACTGGCAAATCGTGACTGATCGCGTTGCCGCTATCGAGACTGCCGTGCGCGAAACTGTCCGTCCTGCCGTGGTCATCGTGACCGGTAAGGGCGAGGAAGAGTGTATGCTGCGCAAGAACGGACCCGAGCCTTGTGAGCGCGACGGTTCGATTCTCAAGCGCACCCTTGCGGCGTACGACGCCTAGACCAGCCCCTTCTATGTAAACGGAGTGACCATGTCCCACAACACCCTGCCGACCGTTGCCGAGCTTTCGGGCGAGATGCGCGAGCGTCTTGCCAAGGTCAAGTATGTCTTTACCGATCTGGACGCCACGATGCTCGCCCCCGGCTCGTGCGTGCTGCGCGATAACGACGGCAATCCCTCGACCAAGCTCGTCGAGGCGGTTGTCGCGCTCGCTCGTGCCGGCATCCAGGTGGTCCCCACCTCGGGTCGCAATCGCACCATGATCCATGAGGACGCCCGCGTGCTCGGCCTCAACTCCTACATCGGCGAGATGGGCGGCCTGGTCATGTACGACCTCAAGGCCAACGACTGGGAGTACCTGACGGGCGACATGCCCTACGACCCCGCCTGCGGTCTCACGCCGCACCAGGTGATCGAGCAGACTGGCGTGTGCGAGAAGATCCTTGCCCGCTGGCCGCACAAGATCGAATACCACAACGACATGTCGACCGGCTACAAGTACCGTGAGGTCACCGTCGGCATGCGCGGCGATGTGCCCGACGATGAGGTCCAGGCCATCCTGGACGAGGCCGGCTGCGGTCTGGTCTGGGCTTGCAACGGCCATCTGACTCACCTGTCCAAGCCGACGACGCTCGAGCTTAATCGCGTCGAGGACGGCCGCGCCTTCAACATCAATCCGGCGGGTCTCAACAAAGGCGTTGCCATTGCGCGCTTCTGCGAGCACCTGGGGATCGAGCGCGAGGAGACGCTTGCGCTCGGCGACTCCGAGTCCGACTTCTACATGGCCGACCATGTTGGCATGTTCTGCCTGGTCGAGAACGGTCTGACGAGCGCCGGTGCCCCGGAGTTCTTGGACGCCTGCGACAATGCCTATGTAACGCGCGGCAAGATTGTTGACGGTTGGGCGGCAACGGCCGAGCTGTTGGTCGCGGCCCGTTCGTAGCGCGACGCATCACGCATGGTCGCATTTTTCGAGAGAGAATCTGGTGAGGTAATGTCCGATATCGATAATCTGGCCGGGGACACGCGTCCGATCGGCGTGTTCGACTCGGGCCTGGGCGGCTTAACGGTCGCGCGCGCGATCGCAACGGCGCTTCCGCACGAGTCCGTCTACTATTTCGGTGACACAAAGCGCTGCCCTTATGGCACCCGCACCGAGGACGAGGTTCGCTCGTTTGCGCTGCAGGCGGGCCGCTGGCTATCGAGGCACGACGTTAAGATCATGGTCATCGCCTGTAACACGGCGACCGCCGCGGCCTTGCGTCTGGCTCAGCAAGTGCTCGACGTTCCTGTGATCGGCGTGATCGCCCCGGGCGCACGCGCCGCCATCAACAGCACGCGTACGCGTCGCGTGGGCGTGCTCGCCACCAACCTCACCATTCGCTCGGGCGCCTACACGCGCGCCATCCAGGATTTGGATGCTGGTGTCGATGTGTATGGCTGCCCGGCTTCGAGCTTTGTCGAGGTCGTCGAGCACGAGCTCGCCTCGGGCGCGCATCTGCAGGAGCAGTGGCTCGAGAACGAGGATATTTTTGATACGCCAGCCGTTCGCGCGCTGGTCGGCACCACGGTCGAGCCGCTGCACGATCGTGGCATCGATACCGTGGTACTCGGCTGCACGCATTTCCCGCTGCTGGTGGGTCCCATCCGCCATGCGCTAGGACCCGGGGTGCGCGTGGTGAGCTCCGCCGAGGAGACCACCCGCGAGCTGACCGATATCCTCACGCGCCGTGAGCAGCTGGCGGGCGATGCCGCCGAGCCACAGCATCGCTTTGCCACCACGTCTGACAACATTGCCGAGTTTGCGGTGGCGGGTAGCTTTATCTTTGGCCAGCCGCTTAAAAGCATCGAGCATGTCGATATCGACGAACTCGGTTAGGCTCGCAATGTCGCCGGAGGCTTCGCCACATCTTTTGCCGAAAGGATAGTTCCATGGAATACATGCAGGTTAACCGCGCCAACGGCCGCGCCGCCAACGAGCTGCGCCCCGTTAAGCTCACCCGCGGCGTCATGAAGCACGCCCACGGCTCGTGTTTGGCCGAGTTCGGT
>CALFGH010000257.1 GCA_937958315.1 uncultured Collinsella sp.
CTGATGGAAAGCGGTGTCGAACACGGCCACCTGGGGCGTGGTGGGCATAACCTTCTCGCAGGCCTCGATGCCCATGAGGTTGGCGGGGTTATGCAGCGGGCCCAGCGGGATATTGGCGCGGATGGCGTCCTTGACCTCCTCGTTGATAAGCACGCTGGCGGTGAACGCCTCGCCGCCGTGGAGCACGCGATGGCCCACCGCGCCGATTTCGTCCATATGCTTGACCGCGCCCTTCTCAGGGTCGGTCAGGGCCTTGATCATGAGGGAGCAGGCCTCGGTGTGGTCCTTGATGGGCTGCTCAAAGACGATCTCCTGGCCGTTGACCTTCTGGGTGAGCTTGCTGCCCTCGATGCCGATGCGCTCCACCAGGCCCTTGGCCATGAGCTTTTCGCCGTCCATGTCCACCAGCTGGTATTTCAAAGAGGAAGAACCCGCGTTGACGATCAGAATTTTCATTGGTCGCTCTCCTTATCTGTTGCTTACGCCTGCGCCTTGACAGCGGTGATGGACACGACGCTTACGATATCATCCACGGAGCAGCCGCGGCTCAGGTCGCTCACGGGCTTGGCCAGGCCCTGGATGATGGGACCGATGGCCTCCGCGCCCGCCAGGCGCTGCACCAGCTTGTAGCCGATGTTGCCGGCCTCAAGGTCGGGGAACACCAGCACGTTGGCCTTGCCGGCAACGGAGGAGCCGGGAGCCTTGAGCTGGGCGACGGTGGGGACGATAGCGGCATCGAGCTGCAGGTCGCCATCGATGGCGAGCTCGGGAGCCTTCTCGTGGCAGAACTTTACGGCCTCCTGGACCTTCTTGGCGACCTCGCCGCCGGCGGAGCCCATGGTGGAGTAGGAGAGCATGGCCACGTGCGGCTCAACGTTGCCCATGAAGGTGGACCAGGAGTGAGCGGAGGCGATGGCGATCTCGGAGAGCTCGTCGGAGGACGGGTTGATGTTGAGGCCGCAGTCGGCGAAGATCAGCGTGCCGTCGGTGCCGAACTGCGGGGTGTCGGTGCACATCACGAAGAAGGCCGAGACCAGCTTGGTGCCCGGGGCGGTCTTGAGGATCTGCAGCGCGGGGCGCAGGGTGTCGGCGGTGGAGTGGCAGGCGCCGGAGACCAGGCCGTCGGCATCGCCCATCTTGACCATCATGGTGCCAAAGTAGGTAGCGTCCATCACCTGGGCGCGAGCCTGCTCGATGGTGACGCCCTTCTTGGCGCGGAGCTCGGCAAACTTCTGCGCGTACTCCTCGTGCTTCTCGGCATTGCGCGGATCGATGACGGTAGCGCCGGGAACGTTGATCTCGTCGGGGTTACCCAGGATGACGATCTTTGCCAGGCCCTCCTCGATGATCTTGGTGGCTGCGACGATGGTGCGCGGATCCTCGCCCTCGGGCAGGACGATCGTCTTAAGGTCGGCCTTGGCGGCAGACTTCATACGGTTTAGGAAATCGCTCATGTTACTCCTTACAAGCGTTTCGCTAAGCTCCAGGCGCCCGGCTGTTCACGAATAAACCCGCTGCTAGCGGGTTTACCTTTCAATTATGTTCGCCGCGGTGCTTGAGCTTTCCTTGTGTGGCAAGCTCATTATAGGACGCATTAGCGCTATAATCGCTCTGATAAATATGTCTCGAAGAATGTTCGAGAAAAGCCCAGCTAACGAGCCCGTGGCTTTTGACAAGGAGTATCGATGCAGATTACCTCAGGCCTGCCTGAAGGCTTTAACGCCGGCGCATACGACATGATTGTCGTCGGTGCCGGTTATGCCGGTGCCGTTTGTGCCCGCCGTCTCGCCGAGACCATCGGCTATCGTGTTGCCGTTCTGGAGCGCCGTAGCCACATTGCGGGTAACGCCTACGACTGCGCTGATGAGGCCGGAATCCTGGTCCACGAGTATGGTCCGCACATCTACCATACCTTTAATGAGCGCGTCCACAATTTCCTGTCGCGCTTTACCAAGTGGACGGACTACCAGCACAAGGTGCTTGCCAACATCAACGGCACCCTCATGCCCGTGCCTTTTAACCACGCGAGCCTCAAGCTCGCCTTTGGCGACGAGCGCGGCGAGGAGCTGTATCAGAAGCTCGTGGAGACCTTTGGCAAGGACGTCAAGGTGCCCATCATGGAGCTGCGCAAGAAGAACGACCCGGATCTTGCCGAGGTCGCCGATTACGTCTACGAGAACGTCTTTTTGCATTACACCATGAAGCAGTGGGGCCAGACGCCCGACCAGATCGATCCCTCGATCACCGGTCGCGTTCCCGTCTTTGTGGGCGACGATGACCGCTACTTCCCGCAGGCTCTCTTCCAGGGCATGCCGCAGGACGGCTATACCGCGCTGTTCGAGCACATGCTCGACCACGATCTGATTGATGTGTTCTGCGACGTGGACGCCCGCGATCTCTTCGAGATCGACGAGACCACCGTCAAGATCGACGGCAAGGTCTATGGCGGCGAGATCGTCTACACCGGTCCGCTCGACGAGCTGTTCAACCTCGACTTGGGCGCTCTGCCGTACCGTACGCTCGACATGAAGTTCGAGACGCTCGATATGGACCAGTTCCAGCCCGTGGGCACCGTCAACTACACCACGAGCGAGGATTACACGCGTATCACCGAGTTCAAGAACATGACCGGTCAGGTCCTGCCCGGCAAGACCACCATCATGAAGGAGTACTCCAAGGCCTATACGCCCGGCTCGGGCGAGACGCCGTACTACGCCATTCTGGAGCCCGAGAACCGTGAGCTCTATGAGCGCTATCTTGAGCGCGTTCAGAACCTGACGAACTTCCACCCGGTGGGTCGCCTGGCCGAGTATCGTTACTACGATATGGATGCCGTGACCAACTCCGCCCTCGATCTTTCGGATGAGATTATCGCCTGCCATGCATAAAGTCATATCATTCGGTATTCCCTCGTATAACGCCGCCAAGGACATGGACCATTGCATCACCTCCATTCTGGAGGGGAGCAATTACGCCACCGATATCGAGATCATCATCGTCGATGACGGTTCCAAGGACGAGACGGCGGCCAAGGCCGATGAGTGGGAGACGCGTTACCCCGGAATCATCCGCGCGGTGCATCAGGAGAACGGCGGCCACGGCATTGCCGTCCTTTCGGGCTTGCGCGAGGCACAGGGCACCTACTACAAAGTTGTCGACTCGGACGACTGGCTCGATGGCGCAGCCCTGTCGACCATGCTTTCGATCCTTCGCGGTTTTGAGGAGCGCGACCAGCGCGTCGACCTCTTTATCTCGAACTATGTGTACGAGAAGGTTTACGAGGGTACGCACACCGCTATTGGCTACAAGTTTGCCCTGCCGCGGAAAAAGATCTTTACCTGGGACCAGATTGGTCATTTCCGTCTGGACCAGAATCTGCTCATGCACAGCCTGTGCTATCGCACGGATGTGCTGCGCGCGTCCAATCTGCCTATGCCGCCGCACACGTTCTATGTAGACAACATCTACGCCTACGTGCCGCTACCGCGCTGCAAGACCATGTACTACGCCGACATCGACCTCTACCGCTACTTTATCGGCCGTGAGGGCCAAAGCGTCAACGAGGCCACGATGGTCAAGCGTCTGGACCAACAGTTTCGCGTGACGCGCATCATGATGGAGTCGTTCCATCTGTACACCGATGTCGAGTCGTCGCGTCTGCGCTCGTACATGATGGGCTATTTCACCATGATGATGGCAATCTGCTCGGTGCTTACTAAGCTTTCCGACGAGGATTGTGCCGACGAGCGCCTGAAGACGTTGTGGAATGATTTGAAGGCCTATGACGAGCGTATGTATCGTCGTGCACGCTACGGTGTGGTCGGCTTCTTCACCAACCTGCGTGGTCGGGCCGGAGACAAAACCACACTCGGCCTATACCGTCTTGCCTCAAAGATCTTCAAATTCAACTAGCTGCTGAGTATTCGCTGCTGATAGGTTGACTGGGCCCCTTGGCCTTTAGTTTGCTACTGCGAACAGTCCTGCTCGCACGGAAAGCACATTAAGTGCTTTCCGGCTCGTGCGGAACTTGTATCAAACTAAAGGCCAAGGGGCCTCTGCTATAAGAATCGATTGTCAGGCAGCTGAATTTGAAGATCTTTGACGCGCGGTACACAGGGGCCTGGGCTGAAAAGAATTAGGTTGGAAGTCGGTCGGAGACGGGCGGGCATTACGTTTGTCGCGAGTTCCGCATGCAAAGAAGGCCACTTAATGTGGCCTTCGTCTTGCATAGGACTGTAGAGCAGCAAACGTAATGCCCGCCCGCCTCCGACCGACGGTCGAGTGAGATTACTTCGCGGCGCCGGGGATGCCGTGGGAGGTTTTGGCGCTTTTGGCTCCGTTTACGATGGCGGTCTGTAGGGCCCTTACGGCGAGCATGCCCAGCAGGTCTAGGGGAACGGCGGCGCTAGCCTGGGCGCCCAACTTGCCGCTGGCGAGGGTGTAGATGGTGTCGCCGTCGTTGGTGGTGTGCGTGGGACGGATGGCGTGTGCGTAGGCGTCTGCGGCCATCTGGGAGACCTTGGTGGCCTGGGCCTTAGTGAGCTCCACGTTGGTGACGATACAGCTGATGGTGGTATTGGTGCGGTCGAGCGGCATCTGCATGGATCCGGCGGCGGCAAAAGCGGCGAGCTCCATGTCGACGATCTGGTCGCTATCGGCCGCGGCGCGCATGCCCGCCACCCACTCGCCGGTGAAGGGGTCGACGACGTTGCCGCAGGCGTTGACCGAGACCACGGCGCCCACCTTGATGGGGCCGAGCGCCACGG
>CALFGH010000258.1 GCA_937958315.1 uncultured Collinsella sp.
AGCACGCGGCGAGCCTCCTCGTCGGGGTTGACCGGGGTAAAACCGGGGCGCGTGGACTCGCCGCCCACGTCGATGATGTCGGCGCCGGCGTCGAGCATCGCCAGGCCGTACTCAATAGCGGCATCCGGGTCGAAGTGCTCCCCGCCATCGCTAAACGAATCGGGCGTCACGTTGAGGACGCCCATGATGCGCGGACGGTCAAAGCTGAGCTCGTACTTTCCGCACCGCCATGTCTTGCTATCGTTCGCCATGAACATCCTCCTAAAATGCCCGCGCCGCCGCGCTTGGGCGCAGGCGGCGGGGTCGCTTTGCAATTAGTCTTTCTATTGTATCCGCGCACACGGGCTAGAACGCAAACGCGGCCGCGATGTCGCAAGAAATCAGCAGGTCGGCATTTGCATCCTGATCGGTGGGAGCAAGATTGCAAATGGCCAGCGTGTCGCCGGTAAAGTAGCGCGTAAGGCCCGCCGCCGGATACACCACGAGCGAGGTCCCGCCCACGATGAGGGCATCGGCCGCGGCGATGGCGGCAACGGCGCCGGTCAGCACGTGCTCGTCGAGCGGCTCCTCGTAGAGCACCACATCGGGCTTGATGCGCCCGCCGCACGCAGGGCACACGGGCACGCCCGCGGCATCCTCGTGCTCGCGCGAGCAAATCCACTCGGCGCTATAGACCGCGCCGCACGACTGGCAAATGTTGCGATGGACCGATCCGTGCAGCTCGAACACACGCTGCGAGCCCGCCATCTGATGCAGGCCGTCGATGTTCTGCGTCACCACGGCATCAAGCTTGCCGGCGCGCTCCAGCTCGGTCAGCTTGGTGTGGCAGCGGTTGGGCTTGGCGCCAAGCGCGATCATCTTGGTGCGGTAGAAGTCGAAGAACTCGGCCGGATGCGCCTCGTAAAAGCTATGCGAGAGCATGGTTTCGGGCGGGTAGGCAAACTGCTGGTGATACAGGCCGTCCACGCTGCGGAAATCGGGGATGCCACTCGCCGTAGAAACGCCCGCGCCGCCAAAGAAGACCACGCGCTTGTGGGTGCCGAACAGCTCCGCCAACGCGGCGGAGGCCTGCTTGGGATCCGTTATTGCCTGCGTCATATGAGTCCTCCGTCCTCGTTGGTCGGGCGGCGTCGGGCGATGTCCCAGCACGCGGTCTTGGGTTAGTGCGCGTGGGTCCCACCCCACCCCTGTTGCGCTAATCTTAAGCCTGCCAACCCCGTCGAAAGGACACCATGCCTCAGACTTACACTTTCGCCTCGTGGAACGTCAACGGCCTGCGCGCCGTGCTCAAAAAGGACCCGAGCTTTATCCAGATCGCGCAAGAACTCGACGTTGATATCCTGGCGCTGCAAGAGACCAAGCTGCAGGAGGGCCAGGTCGATATTGACCTGCCCGGCTATCACCAAACCTGGAGCTACGCCGAGCGTAAAGGCTATTCGGGCACCGCGGTCTTTAGCCGCCAGGAACCGCTGCGCGTGCTACGCGCCGACGCACTGCTACCCTACGCCGGCGGGGGCGAGGCGGCCGAACTCGTCGCCCAAGCCACAACCGAGGGCCGCGTCTGCGCGCTCGAGTTCGACAAGTTTTGGTTTGTGGATGTCTACACGCCCAACGCCCAAAACGAGCTCGCCCGCATCGACGTGCGCATGGCCTGGGACGATGCCTATCGCGGCTTTTTGAGCGCGCTTGAGCGCGAAACCGGCAAGCCCGTCGTAACCTGCGGCGACTTTAACGTGGCGCACGAGGAAATCGACCTTAAGAACCCCAAGTCCAACCGCGGCAACGCAGGCTTTTCGGACGAGGAGCGCGGCAAGTTTACTGAGCTGCTCGACGCCGGTTTTACCGACACCTGGCGCGCGGCCAATCCGGACGTCGAGGGCGTCTACAGTTGGTGGAGCTACCGCTTTAATGCCCGCAAGAACAACGCAGGCTGGCGCATCGACTACTTCCTGGTGAGCGACGCAATCGCCGGCAATGTGTGCGACACCGGCATCCGCGGCGACATCTTCGGCAGCGACCACTGCCCCGTCACCCTCGCCCTGGAGCTCTAACCCCAACTGATCCCTCGGGGACGGAAGAAAACGGATCATCTGACCTCGTCCCCCTATAAGTTGCGGTGGAATAGTTCCTGCTTCGGCCCCAAACAGCCAAAAACGAGAACTATTCCACCGCAAGTTCGTGAGGGAACGCGAAATGCCCTACAGTCCGTATTTCACGACGACTCGGTTGATACGGCGACACCAGGGCTTGTACAGGGCGGCCAAGAACACGCAGGTCGCGAGGCCGTGTGTGATATCGAACGGCACCGCCGTGGCAAGACGCGCCACGGCAGCCGCCCACGTGAGCGGCTGCACAAAACCGATGATGTCATACGCGTTGATCACCACGCCGTAGAGCAGGCCCGATGCAAAGCCGTACGCCATCAGCGCCGGCATGCGCACAGCTCCATCCGCGCGGTCGAACGCACCAGCATGCGCCAGCACGCCGCCAACATAGCCAACCAGACCCCAGGCATACATCTGCCACGGCGTCCACATGCCCTGCCCAAAAAAGAAATTGCTGGTCAGCGCCGCCAGCGCACCAACCATAAAGCCGTTACGACGACCGAGCGTCGCCCCGGCGATAATGGCGATGGCGCTCACGGGTTTAAAGTCGGGAATGGGGCCAAACAAGATGCGCCCCGCCGCGGCCAGCGCCGCCAGCACCAGCGTGGGCATAATCTGGCGCAGGCCCGGCCGCGACGCCTCGTAGCCCGCGAAGAACAGCGCAAGCACCAGCGCTACCACGACAAGCATGGCAAGCGCCGCCTGCTCAATGCCCGCCAGCAATGCTGCGGCCATTACCACCGGCACCGCCAACAACAGCGGAATCTCCAGTTTTGCAAGTAGGCGCAAGCCGCGATAATCCGTCATCCCATCACGCCCTATAAAACACGTTGTCGGAAAAAAAGTCGACCGGCGGCTCCATGCAGGCAATCTCACCGTCGAACATCATGGCAATGTCATCGGCAACCTGCTCGGCAAAATCCAGATCGTGCGTGGCCATGATGACGATGCCGCCAGCCTTTGCATGATCACGCAGGACGCGAGCGATGATGCGGCGGCTGGCCAGGTCTAAACCCTTGGTGGGCTCATCGAGCAATAGCAGCTCGGGGCCAATCAGCAGCAGTTTTGCCAATGCAAGCAGTTGACGCTGTCCGCCCGAAAGATCGTACGGGTGGCGCCCATCCAGGCCCGACAGCCCCAGGCTCGCCGCGCGCTCCCGCGCCACAGCCTCGTCATATCCGCAGGTCGAAGCCCATTCCATCAGCTCATCGCGCACCGTCTCGGCAACCAGCAACGCCTTGGGGTTCTGAGGCAGCAGCGCCGCCGAGGCCGCCCCGCGCTCCATATGCCCACGCTGCAACTTGACCGTCTTGGCCAGCACCGAAAGCATTGTCGACTTCCCGCAGCCGTTACCGCCCACAACCGCATGCACCGCGCCAGCCGAGAACGCCGCATCGAGTCCACGCAGCACCCAGCCGGACGCTCGATCGTAGCGAAACCAGCTCCCTGCCAGGGTAGTAGCCGACCCAGCGTGCATTTTTGGGAGAATTCGGCATCCACCGGCGCGCGATGGCGCCCCCGAGTCATCTTGCGGCAGTATTTGCGCCTCAAATTCACCCGATTTGTCCGATTTCAACCCTTTTTCTGCACCCGGAGCGCCCGCACGCGGGTCCAAAGAGCCCAGCTGGCCACTGGCGCTGCTGAAAACTCCGTTTTTTGCACGCCACGAGGCAACCCACCCTGGCACCTCGCCAGAAAACAGCTCTTCACGGTGCCCCAGGGAGGCAATGTCAGCCACCTCGCACACGCGTCCGCCCTCAATCCGGTACGCACACGTCGCATACTCTAGCATCGGCCGCGGTTGATGCGTTGCCACGACAACCGTGCAGCCCAGTTCGCGGTTCACGCGGAACAGCGCATGCAGAAAACTCTTCTCGGCAACGGGATCCAGTTGGGACGTGGGCTCGTCAAGCAGAAGCACGCGCGGACGCAGCGCCAGCACGGCCGCCAGCGACAGCAGCTGCTTGCGTCCGCCCGAAAGCGTATCGGTATCGCGGTGGAGCCAATCCTCCAACCCGAAGAAATAGCTGGTCTCGGCCACGCGACGGCGCATCTCGTCGCGCGACATGCCTAAGTTTTCCAGGCCAAACGCCATCTCGTGCCACACGGTTTCGCACACGATCTGGTTCTCGGGGTCCTGAAACACATAGCCCACACGCTCCGCGGACGCCCGGACATCCATGTCGGCAACGCTCTCACCCAGCACGAGCAGCTCGCCAGCGCATTCACCCGTCGGCGAAATCTCGGGCTTGAGCAGCGAGAGCAGCGTCGACTTGCCCGACCCGGTACCGCCAACGAGCAGTGCAAACGCACCTTGGGGGACAGACCAGTCGAGCCCATCGAGCACCAGCGCCTCAGCCCCGGGGTAGGTAAAGCTCAGGCCCCGTACCTCAATCGCGGGTACATCAGAGCCGCACGCCGTGCCCGACACCGGGCCCCTATCCAACCGAGCCATCAGCCAAACCTCTTCTCGTCAATCGCGCGCAGCACACAGGGCAGCACCATCCAAGCCGCGTATGCAACATAGCCCGGCCACGGAGCCGGCACCGATAGTTGCGGGTAAAACGAATACTGCGTCGTCGCGGTCCACGCTACTGCCGTCGTGGCCACGCCAAACAGCGCAAGCCCAACCAGCGCGGCAACATCGCCGCGCCCCAGCCG
>CALFGH010000259.1 GCA_937958315.1 uncultured Collinsella sp.
GTTCGATGGTGGAGGCGGTCCATCCGGCTGCCTCATAGCATTCCGGGGGAATCTGCGACAGATCATAGTAATCCACCAGCCGGGTGCGTGCGTCCGCGCCCAAGCCCGCTGCAACTGCCCCCAAAGAGGAGGACGCTCCTGCAGCTCCCTGGGAGTCCAACCCCGGCGCCGGCAGTCCCTTCGGCCATCAAGGCGCAGCCCCAAGCATCCCGCAGACCGAGGACGAGGCCAAAGCCCTCATCCGCAGCGTCTTCGGCCAGTCCACCATCTTCAAACCGGTGGAATAGCTGCGCGGGCGGGTATACTGCTCAAGAAGAGAGCCCCTTGCCCGGGCGCATCTGTATTTCGGACATGTGTAACGTGGCACCGCGTATCTCGCATTCGAGCAGACAAGTACGTGATGGTCGGCCCAGGATGCTGAGGTCGATTCGATACGTCGCATGACTGTCCGTGTGCTCGACTTGCTCGGCGCTGACGGTCGCTCCGATTGTCGAATAGGTGCCTGGCTCGGCGTCGACAATCTTGGAGTCCTTTATCTTGACCTTGAAATCTTGGTAGAGGGACGGGCTGTTGTAGTAAACGGTTCGGCTTCCGTCGGTGCACTCATCGGTCGCTTCCCATTTGACGACGGGCTGGTCCGAGCTGGCTATCAGCAGTTCTGCTCCAAAAGCTATGGCATGGGTGATGACAACCAGCAATGCCCAGCCGACAAAGAGATAGAGAACCACATATGCAACGGGGTGTTTTGAGCGGATGTTTTGGAGCGCGTCGGGGGCATTCATGGGGCACCTCCAAATTGCTATCTGTGACAATCAAATTATACCCCACCGCCATGTGCGCCGCCTCGGGTAGTGGCTCGGCATTTAGCCATTTAGTGGTACGCATAAAATGTCGGATTCCGGCCCGGCTAGATTTAGTTTGAGACATTATGCAACCTTGAATTATTCGACCTTGCATAATCTTTAGGCGCGGCTTGCACTCCAGGACATGTATATCGACTGAGGTAGCGTGTCCGCCCCGCTCGCTGGCCTCGCGTCGTGGTACGATTTTTAAGTTTGAAAGTCCCGCCGTGCTCCGGCTGCCCTTGCAGCTTGGCGTGCGGCCGCACGTAAAGGAGCCATCATGGCCGGTATGAACATGCAGCAGATGATGAAGCAGGCTCGCAAGATGCAGGAGCAGCTTGCCGCCGCGCAGGAGAACCTCAAGTCCCAGACCGTCGACGCCTCCGCCGGCGGCGGCATGGTCAAGGTGACCGTTAACGGCGAGATGGAGCTCGTCAACCTCACCATCGATCCCGATGCCCTCGATCCCGAGGACGTCGATATGCTGCAGGACATGATCATGGCTGCCGTCAACGAGGCCGTCCGCGGCGTCAACGAGCTCGCCAACAAGCAGATGGGCGCCATCACCGGCGGCCTCAACATCCCGGGTATGCCGTTCTAAGACACGCATATATATGAGTGCGAATCACAGTCTGCAAAAACTGCTCGATGAGCTGGGCCGTCTGCCGGGCATTGGTCCCAAGTCGGCCCAGCGCATCGCCTATTACCTGCTCGAGGCCGATGCCGAGGAGGCCCGCCGCCTGGCCGAGGCCATCCTGGAGGTCAAGCAGGAGGTCCACTTTTGCAGCCGTTGCTTTAACTACGCCACGGCCGATGAGTGCTCCATCTGCCAGGACCCGATGCGCGATACCACTCGCATTTGCGTGGTGGGCGAGCCGCGCGACGTCCAGGCGATCGAGCGTACGGGCAGCTACCACGGCCTCTACCACGTATTGGGCGGCGTGATCAGCCCCATGGACAAGATTGGTCCCGAGCAGTTGCACATCCGTGAGCTGCTGGCGCGTCTGGGTCACGAGGATATCCATGAGGTCATCATCGCCACCAACCCCAACATCGAGGGCGAGACCACGGCGAGCTACCTGGCCCGTACCATCAAGCCGTTGGGCGTCGAGGTGTCGCGTCTGGCAAGCGGCCTTCCCGTGGGCGGCGACTTGGAGTATGCCGACGAGCTTACGCTTGGCCGCGCCATCGAGGCCCGTCGCGCGATTTAGGTGGCGAGCCTGCTCCTGCCGTATGTTTTCCTCGCGACGCACGGGGTAGTCATAATTTCCCCGTGCGACTGTGAGTTTGTTGTGCAACAAAGATGCTTCGTATCCGCTTATCGCATGGATGCTTCCGCTCGCATCCTTAATTTGCCCATTCGTTGCGCAACCTTTTGGGTTCGCTGATACACTCAAATATGGATTTGAATGAATGCGCCGCTTCTGAGCGGCGTGTTTTTCTTGGAGGAGAACGCATGCGGCCCGGTGGCACTCAGACAAAGCGCGGCGCCGCGGTGCGCATGCGACGCCGACTGGGCTTGGCGCCGCGGGCGTACGCACTGCTATCGTGCTCGCTGGTGCTGGTCATAGCTGGTGTTTCTGCCTATGGCATGACCGTGCCGTCCATGATGCAGGCGCATGCCACACGCGAACCGCGCGTGGGGCATGAGGTCAAAAGTGATCTGGGCACCACGACTGGATATGCTTGGGCAAGTGTGGTCGGGCATATTGTGTTTGGCACCGACGATGCGGGCGGCGCCGAGGCCCCGGACAACGAAGTCACGCTTGCCAATGGCAAAACCATCGTGCTCGCCAACACCAAGATCATCGATCGGTTGTCCAACAATAACGTGGCGGCAACGGTGAATAAGGTCGAGCAGCAGAAGGAACAGGACGCCCAACAGTCCGGAAAGCCCGGTAGCTCGGATACTTCTGGCTCCGGCTCGGATTCATCGAGTTCGGGCGGCGGCTCTGGGTCGGGTTCCTCTACCGGAGGGTCTGTAAACGGCGGCTCGACGGGCGGCAACACTGACAACGATGCAAACTCCGGTGGCCTTTCCGCTGCTGAGGAAGAGAGCATTCACAGTTGGCTTGTGACCAAGTACAACATGCTCGACGGCTATGTTTCTCGTGCCAATGACGTGGTCTCGACCTATAACTCTACGGGAGATCCCAGGCCGTGCGACAGCCTGGTCGGGGAGATGTTTGTCATTCGAGCCGAGTTCGGTCGTCAGACATTCTCGCCCCGGTCAAAGTGGTATCAGCAGTATGCCAATCTGTGGGGCTGTTACACCAACCTATGCCAATGGGTCGGCCATTACGGCGATGATGACGTCGCGCTCGGTAACTTCAACAATAACGTGGCGGCGCTTGCCCTATGATGACCGATCTTGCATCCACCACACCACAATCGCTCGGTCGCGATCCGATGGTCGGCCTGCGCCTGGCGCGTGTCGACGGGTTCGAGCCGGCCATTGCGCTCGGTCAGGACGAACTGCCTGCCTATCTGCGTCGTTTTACGATGCTGTTTGCCGACGATGCCACCATGCGCCGTGGCGGTATCGGCCGCGTGACGCGTGCCGTCAACGCCCAAGGCGAGGCCGTGGCACTCAAGCAGCTCATCTTGCCGACGCGCGATGAGTTTGACGACGATGCCGCTCACGAGGCGCTGGTCGCCAAATTCAAGGCGGCGTTTCGGGAGGAATACGAATGCCATCGCGCCCTTTCGGGCCTTAAGGGCTTTCCCCGCCTCTATGGCTGGGGCGAGGTCGACGGTGTGCCTGCAATTGTCATGGAATGGGTCGAGGGCGAGACGCTTGCCCGCTTGCGTTCGCGACTCGCCGTGGACGATGCCGGACGCCTGTCGCCGCTTGTGGCGGCGCGTCTGGGTCGCGACCTGTTCGATCTGCTCTGCCGTATGAGCCTGGTGGGTGAGGGCTTTGTCCATCGCGATATCTCGCCCGCTAATATTATGGTGCGTACGGCGCGCCTGTCGCTTGACCGGCAGCTTGCCGAGGGCACCTTTGACCTGTGCCTGATCGACTTTGGCTCGTCGCTGGCGCTCGAGCCTGCGTCGGCCGTGGCCGGTACCGGCGGCAAGGCGTCGTTTACGGAGCGCTATGCCACGCTGCGTCGCGCGACGGTTGCCTATGCCCCGCCCGAGATGCTCACCGACGATATTCCCGACCTGCGCGCTTTGCGTATGTCGCCGGCGATCGACGTCTATGCCGCGGCAAGCACGGTTTACGAGCTCATTGCCGGCGCCGCGCCATACGAAGCCGCGCCGGGCACTTCGGGCACCTCGGGCTCGCGCAAAAAGACGCGCGACATCGCCAGCCCCTATCGTCTCAAGATGGACACGCGGCCCGACTATCCCATTGGTGTCCATGCGCCCGGTTGTGATTTGACTCAGCTGCTTCGTCGTGAGCCCGATGTGGCGCTCGCCGCGGCCGAGCAGGCCCAGCAGCTGGGGCTTGAGCCGGATTCCGAAGAGCTACGCGATGCGCTGGCGTTTGTCGATGCCCAGCTGTTCGACGTGGTGATGGCCTGTCTGTCCAGCCATCAGAAAGATCGTCCCGAGCCGGCGGCGGTCGAGGCGGCGCTCTCGGCGTTTTGTGACCACTATACGCAAAATGTCGGTCGTCCGCTCCGCGGCGAGCCG
>CALFGH010000260.1 GCA_937958315.1 uncultured Collinsella sp.
GAGCGCGCCTATATCGCCGATAAGAGCACCTGGGTCGAGCCGATGGACCCGTACTTTACGCTTACCAAGTCGCCCTCGGTCTGCGATGACATCATGCGCGAGTTTGGCGTCGCGCCCATGGCATGTTCGCCGACCGGCCACATCATCAACGGCCACACGCCCGTTAAAACCACCAAGGGCGAGCAGCCCATCCGCGCCGAGGGCAAGCTGCTGGTCATCGATGGCGGCTTCTGCCGCGCTTACCATCCCAAGACGGGTATCGCCGGCTATACGCTCATCTCGAGCTCGCGCGGCTGCCGCCTCAAGTCGCACCGGGCCTTTACGACGGTTGCCGAGGCACTCACGCGCAACGTGGACATCGAAAGCGAGACCAACCGTTTTGACCAAGCAGACCGTCGCCGCATGGTGAGCGACACCGATACTGGCGCCAAGATCCGCAGCCAAATCCAGGACCTGCGTCAGCTGCTCGATGCATATAGAAACGGTGCTATCGAGGAGCGCGCCTAGCACCACCCACGGGGATTGGCTAAACTTGCTGAGTTTGTCATCCCCGCGGCGCTTCGGCGCCAGCTTAAGGCAGGTACCATGCAAAAGCTCCTTGCGCAGATCATGAAATTTGGCGTCGTCGGTGTCATTGCCACGGTTATCGACTTTGGCATCATGAATCTGCTCCACTACGGTCTGGGCCTCAACATCCTAATCGCCAACACCAGCGGCTTTATCGTCTCGCTTATCTTTAACTACCTCGCAAGCATGAAGTACGTGTTTGCGCACAAGGAAGGCATGAGCCGCCGCCGCGAGTTCATTATCTTTGTCGTGCTGTCCGTGATCGGCCTGGCACTCAACGACGGTATCGTGCTGACACTCAACGCCGGTCTGGGGCTCGAGGCCAATATCGCCAAGATCTGCGCCACCGCGCTTGTCATGGTGTACAACTTTGTGACCCGAAAGATCTTCCTGGAGGGCGACGAGACCAAGTAACTCGCAACCTTACGGCCTTACGATGCCCACGGACAATGCGCGCTCAGCACAGTATCGCCCGTGGGCATCGTTCGTTTACGGGCAAATTTTCAACGTTTGCGGATTAGCTCTTGAAAATTTGGCGAGTTCGTATAGTTCTTGGAAAAGACCTTACGTTTCCCTTGCAAAAGCTCTAAAGTATCCTCTGCTCGATTCGTCAACGCATTGGATGTGATTACGTGCGCAAGGCACTGGCACAACCTCATACCAAGCAGTTCCTCAAGTTTGCTGTCGTGGGTCTTATCTCCTTTGGCATCGACTGGGGCATGCTTATTGCGCTCGTCGAGCTGTTCCACCTCGACTTCTTGATGAGCACCACGGTCTCGTTTATCACGTCCGTCGTGGTCAACTACTGGCTCAGCATGAAGTACGTGTTCGACCACCGCGAGGGCATGAGCCGCAAGCGCGAGTTCACGATCTTCACCATTCTGTCGGTGATTGGTTTGGGCCTTAACGACTTGTACATGTTTGTGGGCGTCACGTTTTTGAGCATCGGCTACCAGGCCATGAAGGCCATCGCAACGTTCCTGGTCACCTGGTACAACTACTTCAGCCGCCGCTTCTTCCTCGAAGGCGCGCAGTCATAGTCGATTCGACATTTGCTTGAATATATAACCGGTTGGAATTCACGTTCCAGCCGGTTTTTTTGTTTGACGAGGCTGTCGAGGAAGACGTACGGGACGGGCCACGGTGCCGAAATGGGACGCGCCTTCCCCATGGGCGCCGTTCCGGAAAGCGCGTCCCAGATTGAGGCCTCAAAGCGGGACACAGTTTCCGCAACGCCACTCAAGCGGAAAGTGCATCCCGGAATCCGACCTCGGAACGGGACGCGGTTTCCCAATGGCCATCGAAGCGGAAACTGCATCCCGGAATCCGCCTCCAGAGTGGGACGCGCTTTCCGGTTGAGCCTCGATTGGGAAACTCCGTCCCATTCGCATCAAAAAACGGGCGGCCTGGATGTTTGTCCGAGCTGCCCGTTCCGTGCGTTATGTTGAGATCCCTAGCCTGTTACGTAATACCAGACGACGTTGTCGCCGTTGGAGAGAACGTAGTTGCTGCAGGCCGTCATGGGCGTCGAGCCGTTGACAGAGTACATCCAACCGCTCGTGCCGCCATACTGCTTCTCGGCCAAACCGCCGATCGCGGCGACATACGTGCCGTACGATGAGCCGTGTGCGTTGACGGAAAGCCCGAGCGCGCATAGGGCGTCGTAGACGGTGGCACCTTCGTTAAAGGTATAGGTGCCGCCGGCGGACACAGGATTGCCCACGGCGCTCGATGTGACCGCAACCGTCACCGTGACGTAACTGGGCTCCTGCGTGCCGCCCTGGCCGCCCGAGGAGGCGGTTCCGCCGTTAGAAGCAGAGGCGCCGCCAGACGATTGGCCGCCGCCCGAAGAGGTACCACCAGACGTGTTAGAAGTATCGGCAGTTTCGGTATTCTGAGCAGCCGATACATCGCCAGACTTCTTGCCACGCTGGTCTTCAGACTTTTTGCCATCCGAGTTTTTATCCGAGCTCTTGTTCGAAGACTCGGAATCGCCCTTGGCGTCACCCGAGTCCTTGGACTTATCTTTCGCATCGCCCGAAGCCTTGGAGTTCTTAGAGTCAGCTTTGCCAGAAGCAGCAGCCGAGCCAGCTCCCCTGGCGTCGTTGGCAACGACGCTCTCCCCCGTCACGGCCTGAACGATCCAGTCGATGGACCAGGCACCGCTTGTGGAGGGATGGACAAACCCCAGCGAGACGACAATCAGGGCAACGCAAGCAGCCGTAAAAACGCCGACAAGTGCCTTGCGCCGCGGGGCGGACGCCGCCGAAGCGGCGCCCTTTTGCTTTGCATCGTCGAGCTGGATAAACGAGGAGTCGGGCTGCTGCCCGTTGGTCTCCTTGGGCTTATCGGGCATTACCGTCACCCTTGCCGCGCTTGGTCAGCATGAAGACGGCGATGAGCGCGAGGCCGATCACGCCGGCCGCGATGCCGACAATAGCGAGCGGGTTGAGGCCAGACTCCTGCGCGGAAGCCTCAGTGGACTTCTTGGCAGTGGTCGTGGAAGCGGATGCCTTGTCGGACTTGCCGTCCTTCTTGTCAGACTTCTTCTCGTCCTTCTTGTCGGACTTGTCGGAGTCCTTCTTGTCGGACTTGTTGTCCTTGGTCCCGCTCTTGGTCGACACCGTCGTCTTGGTCACCGGCTTCTGACCCGGGGCGACAGCGCCACCCTTCGAGCCGGAGCCAGTGCCCGCGCCGGTACCAGCACCAGTGCCGGAGCCGCTGCCACCGTTAGAGCCAGAACCGCCATTGCCGTCAGGGTTAACGGCGTTCTTGGTCCACTTGGCATACAGCGTCATATCGGCCGTCACCGGCGTGCTGAAGTCATACGCCTCCGTGCAAGCCTCATCGGTGTACCAGCCACCGAAGGTGTAGCCCTCACGCGTCGGATCGGCAGGCTTAACCAGCTTGCCGTCGGCCGTAGTCTGGAAATCGACCTTGGAACCCTCGCCAGTCTCGAACGAGACCTTAACGCCACCATTCAGCTTGAACAACGTGCCGGAATCGTTGATGTAGTAGAGGTTGCCCTTGGCGTCGCAGGCAATCGGCGAGTCGCAGTAGTTGTTGTGTCCCGTTGCGCTAAACGCACCGGTCGCCTGCGCGTCACCCAGCTTGTAGCGATAGACACCGCCGCCCGAGGTGTAGTTCACATAGTCGGAAGTCGCACCGTAGTTAACCGTGAAGTAGACATACGTGCCATCTGCCTGGGCGCTCACGAGCGGTGCACCCTTGATGCCGCCGATGGGAAGCGCGGAGCCATCAGCAGACGAAACCAACGTCGTAGCAAAGTCATTATCAAGGTCGACAATCGCCAGCGCAGAGCCACCGGAAACCTCGCCGCCGACAATCAGCTTGTTGCCATACAGCGTAGGCATGCAGGCGCATCCCGTAAGACCCAGGTCGACGACGCGCTCTTCGGAAATGCGCGAAGCGGCATCCGCATCACGCGAACTACCGTCAGAAATCGCCAAAACGTGCAGCTTGCCATCGCGCGAAATCAGATAAGCATGGCTACCGTCGGCGGAGAGCACACAGGAGGAGTTAACGATAGCCCCAACGGAAACGCTTCCAAGCACAGCGCCCGAAGACTTGCTGAGCATCTCAACGGTACCGGCGCTGGTGGGAACCAGAATAAAGCCGTCACCCACGGTAGCGCCCGTCCAGTAATAACCCTCATCGGCGTTGACGTGCTGCCAGGAAACGGCACCGGTCAGGATATTGATGCGCGTCAGATGGCCGTTGTTATACACGCCCTTACCATAGTCGACATCAACGGTGCCGACATAGAGATAGTTGCCATCGACCGTCAGCTGAGAATTCGACTGAGCAGTTTTGCTCACAGGGTCGGTAACCCAAACCGTCGTGAGCGTATCGGCCGTCAGAGCCTGGACCGCACCGCCATCGAGCGGGACGATGACCAAGCCGTTCGTATAAATCGGACGCGTCGTGTAGCCAATCGCAGTCTTAAGATTCGACTCGGCCAGCACCTTGCCCGACTCGGCATCGATCTTAAGCAGGCGCTTGTTGACGGCGAGATACACATTGCCGTTTACGACAATCGGCTCGCTCGCGTTGGGGTACGTGGCGCCCGAATAGGCCTTCCAATCAAACGTCCAAGAGCTTGCCAGCGCGCCCGTAGGCGTGGACACGTTCTCGACCACCGCATTGGAATTGCCGCTCCAGTCGGCTTTCCAATCGGTCGGGCGCGAAGCGCTCGGATCAACTACGACTTCATCGGGATTAGGAACGGTATCGCCAGCAGCATAAGCCCAGACGATCTTGTCACCCGACTTGAGCACATAGTCGCTATCGAGCTGAGACCCAGGAACGCCGTTGACAAAGAACGACCAAGCACCCGACAGCTCGGTGCCATCAAGCGGAGAGACAAGAGTGTGAACGCCCCAATAACCAAATTGGTCGTACATCTTGGACTTGACGCCAACGGCATCGAAGTAGGCAGCAGAGGCATCCTTGATCGTCGTGCCCTCGACAAACACCTGCATCGAAGGATCAGTCCAGCGCTGAGCCTTATCGTCCTTCTTGCCGATGATCTCCATCGAAACGGAGACCTGACCAGGCATGGTGCCGTCGGAGCCATAGACCCAAGCAATCTCGTCGCTTGCCTTAAGCGTATAGGCGCCCGCACCAACATCAACAGGCTTGCCATTGACAAAGAACTGCCAATATTTCCAGGTGTTTTCGTCAACCTTCTCGCTCGAGAGGGTCACGTTCTTTTCGAACGGCGAGGTCAGCGACTCGAGATACCAGCCAAACGAGCTCTCCCCCGTTTTGGCGCCAATGCCAGACTTTTTAAAGATCTGCTCGGAAAGGTCAGCAGCGGTTGTTCCCTCGTCCACGAGAGCTGTCGTAGGCTGTGCCCACGTCTGCCGGGCGCCCGAAGCATCCTGGCCGATAACGGTGCAGCTTACCGAAAGCTGATCGGCAGGAGCGGGGTCGTTGTACTTCGAGTAGTACCAGACGACGGAGTCGCCGGCCTTGAGCGTGTAGCCGCCGGCGCCGACCATGGAGGACTTGCCGTTGATGAACAGCTGCCAGTACGCTTCGGTCGTCGGGTCGTAGGCGAGCGTGCGGCCGGAGTCGAAGGGCGACGTGATCGAATTGAGCGCCCAGCCCCAGGAGCCGTTGGGGTCGTAGTCCGCCTTGAGGCCGGTCTGCTTGAAGAGCTGCTCGGAGAGGTCGGCCGCGGTCGAGCCCTTCTTCAGCGTAATGCTCTGAGCGGCGGCCCAGGTCTGCTGAGCACCCTTAGCGTCGGTGCCGACGACCGAACACGTCGCGGAAACCTGCGTGGAAACCGTGCCCGTGGGATCCTCGTACACGAGCTCGAGCGTGTCGCCATCGCTCGGGTAGTAGCCCGTGGCATAAGAGTTGGCAGCCTTGCCATTAATATCAAAACGCCAGTACTTATAGCCGGACGCCGTGTTTTCCATCGCGAGCGTCTGGGACTTATCGGGGTTCGTAACCGAATAGGGAACGCCGCCGTCCGTGCTATAGCTATAGCCGGCGTCGTCAAGCACCTTGGCAAAGATGTCCCAGGCAGACATTTTTTGGGTACTCGACCACTCAAACGAGGCCGTCGGCACCCAGTCCACAAGGTCATAGGACTGACCGACATCGTGCTTGCTTACGCCTACAACCCTGACGTTAACGGAAAGAGACTTTTCGTCGGAAGAATTAACGAGCCAAGCGGTGCTCTTGACATCGTTGTTGCCGGCGTTTGCCACGACATAGGCGTATTTGCCCTCAGCCGAGGCGGGAAGCGTGATCGCGCCGGTCGTTTCGTCGGCGCCAAACAGCTCGTGGGCATTTGTGCCCTCAGCGTCATCGGCGAGATACCAGCGGTAATCGACGAGGGAGCCCTCGGGGAGTGCCGTCTCGTAATCGCCCCAATCGCCCGTTGCCATGTAATTGGCAGTAGGGGTAAGCGTTCCGCCGACCTGTGCAAGGTTGCCGCTCGAAGCGACATTAACCGATGTCAGGGTATACGCCTTGGCATCTTCGCCCTTGACGATGGCATAACGCGTGGAGGCATAGTCGGTGTTGTAGCCACCGTCGACGATGCACTTGAGGTACTTGCCGACGTACTTTTGCGAAATTACGAACGACGGCCTGTGCGCGTTCTCATCCGTCAGCGTCGTGAACGGACCCTGGGCGCTATCGGCAATCTGCCACGTATACGTCAGTTGATCAGATGTAAGCTCGGCACCCTTTGTTCCTGCAGACGTCTTCTCGAATGCAGTAACACCGATCTTTTCGCCACTCTTGTAGACAAACTTGGCGTCATCGCTCTGATCGCCGACGATCTTTTTGAGATACGCCAGGAACAGCTCGTGCGAGCCTGCGGCCTTAACGGCCACAGCAGTAGTCGCCTCTACGGTGTTATCGCCCGCAGTGGCCGACACGCTCACCCAGCGCTTGGCGTAGTCATCGGGAATCGTAAAGCTGCTGTCGGTTTTGCCCTCGACCACATGCCAGTCGGTCTTCGCATCAAACGCAGAGGAAGACGGGTCGACAGAGGACCAACGCCACGTGTAGGTAACGCCCTCGGTAACCGGCTCAGACGAGTAATCGACCGCCTTGTAGGCGCACGCCTCAATCGTAGAGCCAGTGTCCTTGGCGCCCTTGCTCGCATTGGTAAATGCAACTGAATCGAGCGTCGTCGCGCCCTTGGGCAGAATGCGGCCCGCCTTGGTCTCACAGCTATCGGAGCCGGGGATACCCTTCTTGGCCTTAGCGACCACCTTGAGGTAGCGGTTCGCGCACTCCTTGGTAACCGTGAAGGTATCACCAGTTGCAACCTGCTCGAACGTGCCGTCAGCAGAATCGGCCACCCACCAAGAAAAATCGACCTTGTCGGAGCCATAGAGGTCAGTCGGCGTGTCGTAGTTAAGGTAGTAGGCGGCAGCCTTAATCGTGTCACCGACGTTAGCGTTGGGGACGTTCTCATAATCGTCGCCAAATTCGGCGCCGTTATAGGCGAGAACGATGTGGCCTAACGCGATCTGGTCACTCGCGGCAACAGGACCCGGCGTATTGTAGCCAACAGACGCGGGCGTCCCGAAAGAGCTGCTCGGACCGTACAGCTCCTGGCCATCGCCGACAACCTTAACGCGAATGTACTTGCCCGCAAGCTGCGAGGCGAGTTCGTCCGTAATCGTTAGCGACTGGCCGGTCTGACCGGGAATCACCTGATAGGCAGAGTCCTCGGCATCGCGCGTATCGGACGCAAGCCACTGATAGGTCCAGCCACCCTGCGCCGCAATACGCTTATTGGGGACCGCTTCGCCGTCGTAGGCATTCGCCCAAAGTGTAGTGCCAGGGTTCAGTATCTCGGCCTTGACGGACGAATACGAGCTCGAATCGTCTGCCGAAGACTGGATGAGGACATAAGACTTTGCATCCAGGGCCGTCTTGGTAGGAACGGGTGCCTTGATGGTGTTCGTCGCCGTCAGCTTTTGGTTGTTGGCGCCCTTGGTCGGGCCGTAGATGACGTTACCGCTTGCATCGGTAATGCGTACGCGCAGGCACTTGCCGTTAAGCTGAGTACGCAGGGCATCGTCCAAAACGATCGATGCGCCCGTCTGGCCCTCGACAGGAACAAATGCGGAATTGTCCGCATCGCTCTTGTTGCTGATGTCGGCAGCAAGCCACTGATAGGTGCAGCCCGAAGCGCTGGCGCGCTTGCTGGACGAAGTCCAAACATTCGCATAGAGCGTAGTATTGCTCTGGATAAAAGCGGTGAAGTTAGAGCCAGCCCAACGAGAAGGCGACTGGCTTTTTCCGACGCTGACACCATTATTCGAGGAAAACGTATCAGCGGCACGAGACGCGGCCTTGGCAACACTGGGCTCGCTGGCCACCGCAGTCGCGTCGCCGGTCTCGGCGGTGGTGTCAGACGCCTCGCTCGCCGGGGTGGCCG
>CALFGH010000261.1 GCA_937958315.1 uncultured Collinsella sp.
GCCCCAGGGGCTCGGCCAGCTGGGCTCGCCGGGCTTGGCGGCCTTCCACAGGGCAAAGTCGAGCGGGTCGTTCTTGTCCTCGTTCTCCTCGATGCGCGCGCCCACCATAAGGTCGTCGATGTTGCGGCCCGAGACCTGGCCGTAGTTGGGATCGCTGCGCACGGCAAAGTACACGTCGCCGTTATCGGCTGCGTAAGCGTGGCCCTGCTCGATAAGCGTCTTGATCATGGCGATCATGGGACCGATCTCTTTGGTGGCGCGGGGACGCACGTCGGGATCGAGCACGTTGGCGGCGCGCATGACGCCGATGAACTTGTCGGAGAACTCCGTCGCGACCTCAGCAGCCGTACGGCCTTGCTCGTTAGCGCGCTTGATGATCTTGTCATCGACATCGGTGAGGTTCTGGGCGAACGTGACCTCGTAGCCGCTCGCGATGAGCCAGCGACGAATCACGTCAAAGCTGATGAACGTGCGGGCGTTGCCGATGTGAATGTTGTCGTAGACCGTGGGGCCGCACACGTACATGCGGACCTTGCCGGACTCGATGGGCTGGAACTCTTCTTTTTTATGGGTAGCGCTGTTGTAGATACGCATTCGTTACTCCTTAACAGTTTTCTGCAGCAGGCAGACGGCCCAAGCGCCGATCCCCTCGCCTTGGCCTTCCCAGCCGAGCTTTTCGGTCGTAGTGGCGGCGACGCCCACGTTTTCGACGTCAACGCCCAGGGCATGGGCAAGGTTGGCGCGCATGGCATCGCGGTGCGGGGTGATCTTGGGTTGCTGACAGGCAATGGTGCAATCGGCATCGACAAACTCGAAGCCCAGCTCGCGCGCATAGTCCATCACGCGAGCGAGCAGCACCATCGAATCGGCACCCTCGTAGGCGGGGTCGGTATCGGGGAACAGCTTGCCGATGTCTCCCCCGCGGCAGGCGCCCAGAATGGCGTCGGCCAGCGCGTGCGCGAGCACATCGGCATCAGAGTGGCCCAGCAGGCCGCGCTCGTAGGGAATGTCAACCCCGCCGATGATACATCGACGCCCCTCCACCAGACGGTGAACGTCGTAGCCATGGCCAATGCGCAGGTTACTGAACATGGGGAAGGTCCTCTCCCTCGGCCATGCGGCCGAGCAGAATCGCGGTTACGGGACGCAGGTCCTCGGGCACCGTCACCTTAAGGTTGTCGCGCGGACTCTGGACGCAGCGAACGCGTCCTCCCATGCGCTCGACCAGCGAAGAATCGTCGGTCCCGATAAAACCCTCGGCGATAGCTGCGGTGTGGGCGCGCTTCATGGCGTCGACGCTAAAGATTTGCGGTGTCTGTGCGGTCCAATAGAGCTCGCGCGGCGGCGTCTCAACGATGTTGTCGCCGTCGACGATCTTGAGCGTGTCGATCGCGGGCTGGCCGCACACGACACCGTCGAGCGAGCGATCGCCCACGAGCACGTCGATAGCGTGATCGATGGCCTCGGTCGTAATGAGCGGACGAGCGCCGTCGTGAATGGCGACGTATTCAAAGCCCGCCGGAACCGCATGCACGCCGGCACGGGTGGAATCCTGGCGGGTATCGCCGGCATCGGCAAAACTGATGGGCGTGTCATAGTCAAACGGGTCGATGGCCAGGCGGCGCATCTCAGCACGACGCTCGGCAGGGCAAACCACGACGATGTGGCCGACCTTATCGCTACGGTCAAATGCGCGGATGGACCAGCTCATAAGCGGACGACCCGCTACATTGACGAGCTGCTTGCCACCGGGGTTACCAAAGCGCTGGCCGCTGCCACCGGCAACGACCACGGCGCATACGGGCGCCATTATGCGTTCCCCTGTTTGGTGCCCTTCATGCGGTACAGGGAGTCCGCAAGAATGGCAGGGTTGTTAACGCCAAAGTCGCCCAGGCGCTCCGGATCCTCGCTGATGTCGTCCATGAGTTCCTGCAGCGAGCCGTACTCGTCGACAATCTTCTCGGCCACGCCGTCGCGCACGACGGACACGCGCGAAAGCGTGCGCAGGCCCAGCGGCGTCATGACGGAGTCCTCATCCAGGTCGTCATAACCCAGAACCGCCGCCACATGCTGTGGGTCGGACAGGTCCTTAGGCGTCATGCGGCTAAGCTCGGCGCGAATCTTCTCGGCATTGGCCTCGGAGGAGTCGCTCGCGTAGTCGCGGATCATCAGGTCATACTCGGTATCCATACTGGAGCCGGCGAGCTGCTCGAGCTGCATCTGCACGAGCTTGCCCTGGTTGCCCAGCTTGACGATGCAATCCTTAAGCTCAGTCTTTGCCTGCTGCATGATCTCGAAACTCGAGAAAATACCGGTAATGTCGGCGAGCGTAACGTAGTCGTCGAGCTCAAGGGCCGTCAGGCGCAGCAGGGAGCGATCAAGCGACTGACGGGTGGTCTGGAGCGTGGCGACGAGCTGGTTGACCGAGCTCATGATGGTGGTGACGGGCTGGATCTCGTAGCTCTTGCCGTGAACGTACACGTTAACGACGGCACGACGGGCCGAGACCGAGATCACGATGGCATCGGTGAGCACCGACATGCGAGCGGCGGTGCGGTGACGCATGCCCGTCTCGCTCGTGGCAAGCGAGGGATCGGGATTGAGGTGGAAGTTGGCGCGCAGGATCTGGGTGAGGTCGCCGTCGATGACGATGGCACCGTCCATCTTGGAGAGCTCGAACAGACGGTTCGAGGTGAACGAAATGTTGAGCGGGAAGCCGTCGTTGCCGGCGGCGAGCACGTTTTCGGTGTCGCCGACGCAGATAAGGGCGCCCAGGTGACCGGCGATGATCATGTCGAGGGCGGTGCGGATCGGCTGACCAGGTGCCGTCAGGCGGATGGCCTGTTCCATACGCTTTTGCAGCTCGTTCTTATCCAAGGCATCGCTCCCATCGTATACGCTCCATAAACGCTAAATAGTTTCTCACGGTTTGTCCCCGCGACGCTTGCGAAATCCGATGCTTACAGAATGAGCGAACACGGCCGAGAGCCCAACCCAAATGGGCTGCTTATGTGGTAGTATCGGGATTCATATGAATGAGGGAGTAGTCGCGTGGCCGGGTTCGCCTCCGGTGGCGCGGCAAGTCAACATACTGGCCGAAACGGTCTGGCTTGCCTTAATGAACGAGACTCGTGGTTGTGCGCGCAGCGCGTACGCCACGGGTCTTTTTTGTTATTCCCCCAAGAGGTACACGCGGGCCCGCCCGCAGAGAGGGAGCCAGACTATGGGACTCGCAGAGCTCGTGTTGCTCGCCGTTGGCCTTTCGATGGACGCCTTTGCCGTTTCCATCTGCAAGGGCCTTGGCATGAAAAAGATCAACCTTAAGGTCGCCGTAGTGCTCGGCCTGTTCTTTGGCGGCTTTCAGGCCGGCATGCCCGTAATCGGATGGGCGCTCGGCAGTCAATTCATGGGCATCATCGGACCCATCGACCACTGGATTGCCTTTATCCTTTTGGCCTTTATTGGCGGCAAGATGCTGTGGGAAGCCTTTACCGAAGACGAGAATGAGGACGAAGGCGACGGCAAGGATGCCGAAAAGATTGACCTGGTCGAGTACCTGATTCTCGCCATTGCCACCTCGATTGACGCCCTGGCCGTAGGCATCTCGTTTGCGGCGCTCTCGGTCGATATCGTTCCCGCTGTATCGCTTATCGGCGTCACAACGTTTATCTTCTCCGTCGCCGGCGTAGCGATCGGCCACACCTTTGGCGCGCGCTACGAAAAGCCCGCCACCATCGTGGGCGGCGTCGTACTCGTCCTCATCGGGCTTAAGATCTTACTTGAGCATCTGGGGATCCTCACGATATAAAAAACGCCTCTCATAAGCCAACGTCAATGTAGGGGTCTCATGCAGAGTTTTGCATAATGCCTATTCGTGCAGACTTTTGCATGTCATACTAATATGCAAAAGTCTGCACGTTAGGAGATCGCCGTGGATACCCTTCCCATCACCACACCGCGCCAAGCTGGCATCTACGTGCGCCAGGCACGCGAGGCACAGGGAATCACCCGTGCGGCGCTCGCTAAAAAAGCCGGTGTTTCGGAGCGCCTGCTCGCATCGCTCGAGCTAGGAGATGCCACCGGCATTCGACTCGACAAGCTATTGGCAATCTTCAATGCTCTCGGACTGGCGCTCGCCGCTCAAGGGGATATAGGCGAAACGAAAAATGAGCAATCAGCCAACGTTCCGCGTGCCGATTTGCAACCTCACAGTACCCCCAGACGCCATCGCGCTCAACGTCCCTCTCATAGCTACCGTTGCTGCGCCGCCATTCCGGTTCTTGCAGACGCCCCCTTTACGTCTGAACTCTACGACAAAGCCTTCGCAGATTTCGCCATGTCCAATCTCGGAGTCTCGATTGCCGCAAACGCATCTGTCCAACCAAAGCCTGACGGGAAATAGCCAATGGCCAGAACATCACTTCGGACCATTATTTGCGGCGTACCTGCGGGAACGCTCACGCAAGATGAGAACGGTCTTATCAGCTTTACCTACGATCATGACTATGACGGGCCAGCCCTATCGACCAACATACCCGTATCGAATCGCACATACGGACAACAGGTCATGAATCCGTACCTGTTTGGCCTTCTACCCGACAGCGAGGATCAGCGAAAAGCGATTGCTGCCGAATTCGACGTTAGACCCAACAATGCCGTTGCGCTACTCAGCCATATCGGACTTGACTGTCCGGGTGGAGTGCAGTTTTGTGCCGAAGAAGACGTCAACGCCGTCCTGCATCGCACCAGCGAATACCGCCCTATAGGCGATCACGAGATTGCGCTGCGTCTCAAGTCGATCAGAGATGACCGCGATGCATCGTGGATGGGTCTAGATGAAAGTTGGTCACTTGGAGGCAACCAGGGCAAGTTCGCACTCGCACTCATAGACGGTCGCTGGTGCGAATGTGTGGGCTCCTCGCCCACGACGCATATTTTCAAAAATGGCGTTATCGGATTTAAACTCGAGGCTCTCAATGAGTTTGTCTGCATGAAAAGCGCCCAGCGCGCCGGTATCGCAACGGCAAACGTCGAATATCGTATGTTTAAGGACGAACCTGCCCTCATTGTTGAGCGCTATGACCGCATGAAAGTCGAAGACGGAACGATCAGGCGTCTACATCAAGAAGACCTCTGCCAGGCACTTGGGGTGATGCCCGCCCAAAAGTACACGGCAGACGGCGGCCCGACCACCCGCGACATTCAAGAGCTCCTCATAAATACGAGCCACCATCAACTTAACCTGTATCTGTTTACGCAAATACTGTTCTTCAACGCCATTATCGGCGCACCGGATGCGCATGCGAAAAACTATTCCCTGCTCCTTGGAAACGACGGCGCAGCCATGATGGCTCGAATGTACGATGTCGCATCGGGTTTGGCATATGAGCGCATGCGCCGCCGAGCGCGCCTTGCCATGAGCGTTGGCGGCGAAAACCGTGTGGGACGCATCGGTCCAGGCGCTATCCGCCGATACCACGGTATGGGCGACCCCGCGCTGGAGGCGGCGCTTACCGATGCCGGGCTATCCGAGAAGTTTTGCTTTGCGGCCATGATGGACCTCGCCTACGAGGTACCCATTTGCATGGAAGAGGTCATGGACGAATATGCCGACCTGCCCGGCATGGCGGACCTGCGCGAGCATATGCTCGGCCCCGTCCGCGAAAACTGCCAGCGCACCATCGACCTCATCAAGGCGGATATGGGCTAGACGCCAATCAATTTCCCATTTCTTAAAAGAAGAGAGGGGGCACCCGTCGCAAAAGCTCAGATGCCCCCTCTCATAATGTCATTTGCAATCCGCTAGCACGTGGCTCGGACTGCTGCTAGCGCAACCTTTACGCAGCGAGGCGCTTGAGGACGTCGATGAGCAGCTCGTAGAAGCGCTCGGCAGAAGCGAGCTCCATGCTCTCGTCCGGGGTGTGGACATCGGAGAGCGTCGGGCCCACGGCGATGGCGTCCAGGCCGTGCAGGGCCTCGGCAAACAGGCCGCACTCAAGGCCGGCGTGAATGGACTCGATGCGCAGCTCGGAGCCAAAGAGCTCGCGATAGCTCTCGACAAAGATGTCGCGGACCGGCGAATGCTCGGCATAGCTCCAGCCGGGATACTCGAACTCGAACTTGGCGTCGAAGCCCAGGACATCGGCCAGCGTCTGCAGGCGGTCCTTGAACTCGTTCTGCAGCGAGGTAATCGAGGAGCGCGGGGACAGCATGATCTTGACCTCGTCGTCAGAAGTGGCAACCACACCGATGTTGGAGGAAACCTCGACGGAGCCGTCGGTGGCGACGTTGCGGCGAATCACGCCGTTAGGGGCAAGACGCAGGGCGCGGATGAGGGCAAGCGCGGACTTCTGATCCATGGCCTCGACCTCGGCGTCGTCGGCAATCTCGACGGTGCAGGTAAAGCCGGGGTCAAAGACCTCGAGCTCGGCAGTGACGTCGGCAATGATGCCCTTTGCGATCTGGGCCGCGGCCTCGGCGGCAGCGTGATCAGTGTAGACCAGCTCGGCCTTGCACTCACGGTTGATGGCGTTGTCCTTAGTGCCGCCGTTAAAGCTGACGATGGCGGGCTCGCCGGCAACCATCAGGCGGTCGATGATGCGGGCCATGATGAGGTTGCCGTTGCCGCGCTCCAGGTGGATGTCGGCGCCGGAGTGACCACCCAGCAGGCCGGAGATCTCGAGCGTAAGGGTGCTGCCGGTCTTGTGCTCGCGCACGATCGGGCGGGTGTAGGTAACGACGACACCGCCGGCGCAGCTGACGGTGGCCACGCCCTCCTCCTCGGAATCGAGGTTGATCATGGTGCGGGCGCTAATCTGGGACTTGTCGAGCGTCTCGGCGCCAACCAGGCCAGTCTCCTCGTCGGTGGTGAACACGCACTCGAGGGCCGGATGAGCAATCGAATCGTCGTTGAGCACGGTGAGCATCAGAGCGACAGCAATGCCGTTGTCGGCGCCCAGGGTGGTGCCGTTAGCGGTGAGGACGCCGTCCTTGACGACCAGGTCGATACCATCGGTCGTAAAGTCGTGCTCAACGGAGCCAAGCTTGTCGCTCACCATGTCGATGTGGCCCTGCAGCATCACGGTCGGGGCATTCTCGGCGCCGGCAGATGCGGGCTTACGAATGATGACGTTGTAGACCTCGTCCTGATACACGTCGAGGCCGCGCTCCTTGGCAAACGCAACCAAGAAATCGCTGATGCCCTTCTCGTTGCCAGACCCACGGGGGATCGCGCTGATCTCCTCAAAGAAATGGAACAGCTGGGCGGGCTCGTAGCCAGTAATCTTGTAGTCCATGGTGCCTCCTTGGCGCAACTGGTTAGACAATAAGACATGCGCCTTGTATATTCCCAGACTTCGTTTGCATAAACCAGTCGAAAACGCCGAGCGCTCTCGCATCATCGGCTAACGGCGAGGAAACGCCACTTTATCAAGATAAAGCAGGTTAGACGGGCCGCGCCGAAGGGACGTTGGATCCTTCAACCAACTTCAACGCCTGTTGAACGTTAATGCATACACCATTGGTATGCTTAATAAGATTCTTGTCCTCGGTCACGACGTAATCGGCATCAATGCGATTGGCGACGCCCAGCATCAGGTCGTCCTCAAAGTCGTTGTGATGATACTTGAACACAAAGGAGTCGAAGACCTCGTCTGCACCGACCGAGGCAATAATCGACTTTTGCCGAATCAGGCGAACGCACGCCCACGCTGTCTCGTCGGCACCGGCGATGGCTTCGGGAGTGAGAGCCCCCTCACGGCGGGCGTCGGCCTTCATCGTCCTTCCCAGAATGTAATAGACGTCTTTGACAGACAGGGAGGACGAGAAGAGGACGATATCCTCCGCTTCCGCCGCGCGAGAAAGGAGCTCGACTATCGGCCTGGTCGCATTCGTGCGAGCGAGAAAGTAATCTAGCCAGACGTTCGTGTCGATCAGCAGCTTGAGCACACGTTTCGTTCCGACGCCGCTCATAATTCGATCCAATCACTGAATCTCTCGCTCATCATTTGATCGTATAACTCGTCGTAATCAAAGGCTTCATCGGGGCTCGGCCTCTGAATCGAGAACCGCTCATAAAAATTCGAAATTAACGCAGCCCCTTCCGAGACGCGGGACGAACTCACCTTCGATCGTATGTCGTCAGGCAGGACTTCGTCATCATTCTTTTTTGCGACGGGCATATGACCGTTCTCGGTCAAGTACTGCCACAGCTCCCTCACAGCTTGTGACGGCGTCATGCCGATATGCGCCAGCACGGCGTCCCCAGCCTCTTTGAGTTGGCGATCCATGCGTACATTCATCTGGACCGGCCGTGAGTCGAGTACCGATATTGGCATGCTAGCTCCTTCTGCTATACATATTTATATTTCGAGTATAGCACCATTTACTCATAAAAAAGGGGCGCCCCGACAGGAGTGCCCCTTCGCAAAGCTATGTTACGCCCTACAGCGCGCCGGAACCGGCTTGCATCATGCCGCCGGGGCCCGAGGTCACGCCGCCGCTCAC
>CALFGH010000262.1 GCA_937958315.1 uncultured Collinsella sp.
CGATCTGGTCTACGTAGCGACCGGCCCGCTCTCCAACCTGGCGCTTGCCCTGGAGCGCGATGCGGCAGCGGTGATGTCTATCGGTCGCGTGGTGGTGATGGGCGGCGCCCTGACCGTGCCCGGTAACGTGAGTGCGGGTGCCGAGGCCAACATGGCAAGCGATCCCGAGGCGGCCGATGCCGTGCTGCGCTCGGGCCGTAAACTCACCATGGTGGGTCTGGACGTGACGCATCGCGTGGTGCTTACGCGCCGCGACATTGCAGGCTGGACGGGCTCGGGCACCATGGCGGGCTGCGCATTTGCGAGCATGGTCGAGCACTACATTGGCTCATACGAGATGAACGCATCCTACCTGGGTGGTTGTGCGCTGCACGATCCGCTGGCCGTTGCCGTGGCGATCGACCCCACACTCGTAGGTGCGCTCGGCTGCAATTTGCGTGTTGATCTGCTGGGCGAGTATCGCGGCCGCACCATTTGCGACGAGCGCCGCCTATCCGATCCGGACAAAAGCGCGCTGGTGGCGCTGACCGTGGATGCTCCGCGTTTCCTGTCCGAGTTCAAGACGCGCATGACCCGTGTCCTTGGCTAAATGATTTCCGTGCCCCGCCCCATGTAGTCAATTTGGGACGGGGCTTTTTTAGCTACCGAGTAAATGTGCCCGTTGGGGGAATAGTCGCGCCACTTCGCTTGACAACAGGCTAAACTAGCTATTAAACATTTACTATTCTGTTTAGATTGAATTTGCGGTCGTTTAGTTGTCGAGTCACGGGGCGGTCAGGCCACGATGCTCGACCGCGACCGTTACTAGGGGGAACAATGGCCAAAGCAAGTGTCCGCGAAATCAGCCGCATCACCGGTTTTTCGCCTGCGACCGTGTCCAACGCGCTCAACCGCAAGCGCAGCGTGAGCGAGGAGACCGCCAAGGTCATCCTGGAGTGCGCACAGTCGCTCGGCTACCAGCAGTCGACGCAGCTCGAGAGCATCCAGTTTGTGCTTGCGCGCAAGACGGGCGCCATCCTGGACGAGAGCACCTTCCATCCCGCGGTTATCGAGGGCGTGGAGCGCCAGGCGCGTCGCCACGGCATGAGCACGAGCTTTGTCTCGCTCGACTTTAGCGACTTGGACGCCGTGCGTCCGCAGGTCGAGGGTCTGATTGCCGATCCGTCCGCCGCTATCGTGCTGATGGGTACCGAGCTGGGTGAGGAAGACTACGCCTTGTTTGCCAACGCTGCTGCCCACCTGATCGTGCTCGATGGCTGGAGCGACCGCCAGTACTTCGACGCCGTGGTCATTGCCAATACCGATTCGGTGCTGCGTGCCGTGGATTACCTCATCGAGAAAGGTCACAAGCAAATCGGCTATCTGGCAGGCGACCTTCGTATCCGCAACTTTAAGGATCGCGAGCGCGGCTATCGCCAAGCGCTCGAGGACGCGGGCCTTGAGGCCAACCCGACATGGCGCGTCACGCTGGGCACCACGCTCGAGGGTGCCTATCGCGACATGGGCGTGTGGCTCGACAGCGTCTCGCGCGACGATCTGCCAACGGCTTTCTTTGCCGAGAACGACGTGCTCGCCGTAGGCGCCATGCGCGCGCTCAACGAGCACGGTATTCGCGTGCCCGAGGATGTTTCGATCATCGGCTTTGACGATTTGTCTTTGGGCGCCTTCTCCAACCCGCCGCTCACCACGGTGCACGTTCCCAAGCACGAGGTGGGCGAGATCGCGGTGCGCCGTCTGGTGGGCAACATCCGCAATCCCAAGAGCTATACCTGCAAGACGGCCGTGTCGACCTATTTTGTCGAGCGCCAAAGTGTGCGCGAAATCTAGGCGGAACGGCGCTTGATGAGCGATGCCCCCAGCTCGATTTTGAGCGGGTGGTGCTCGGCCTCGTCGATGATCTCGACGAGGCGTCGTGCGGCGATGGCGCCCATATACTGCGAAGGAACGTTGAGCGTGGTCAGCTGCGGCTGCACGTAGGTGCCGCCGATGTTGTTGTCGAAGCCGACGATGCGTACGTCATCGGGCAAGCGATAGCCGCGCTCGATGAAGGCTTTCATGGCTCCAATAGCCACATCGTCAAAGACGGCGACGTAGCTTTGGGCAAGGGACTCGCCCGAATCAATAATGTCGAGCATGCCCGAGTAAGCCTCGTCTAGATCGACGGCGAGCTCGTGGATGATGCCGCATTTTTCCGACCCGGCTAGCTGACCGATGGCGTGCTCGTAGGTGAAACGTCGTTCGGTGAAGTTGCCCAAGGTAATGGGCGTTGTTAACAAGCCGGGGACCGATCCATACTTCGAATACAGGTACTGTACGGCAAGTTTCATACTGGCAGCGTTGTCGATCTTGACCGTGTCGACCCCAACGCTCATGCATGAGTCCAGCAGCAGCAGAGGGCAGTCCAGCGATGCAAACGGCAAAAAATCCGACTCGTACATCTCGGTTGCGAGGATGATGACGCCGTCATATCGTGCCTCGGCGATGTCGGCGATCTGTTGGTGAATGTTTTCGAATGGCGAGTAGTTCACCAGCGAAAACGAGAATCCCGCATGCCTAAGGGCGCCCTCGACTCCGGCGAGCATGTCGGCGAAGAAGGGGGTCGTAAAGATGCGGCGCCGGTTAAAGGCAACCAAGGCAACGGTTCCGCTTCTTTGTCGCTCGAACTTAATCTTGCTGAAGTCGTAACCTAGGGCTTCAGCGGTGCTGAGCACCAGCTGCCGTGTTTTTTCGCTTACGCCGCGTCGATTGTTAAGTGCAAGGGAGACGGCCGCTGCCGAGATTCCCAGCTGATCAGCAATTTGTTTTGCAGTAACGGCCATGGTGGTTCCTAACGATTGTTAACTTAAAACGAGCTTAACACTCGGCTGTTCATTAAGCTAAATATTTAGTAAGTCAACTTAAGAATCGATAGAAGTTAAGTTGCGTCCCCAGTAGAGTTTGTCTCAACAAACGCAACAGCAAGGGGGACGAGATGATCAGCGTTATTTCCGAAATGCCCGTTACGGATGAGAGCTATCCGTTTTCGAGCGCCGAGCGCTACTGTCATCTGAGCGCGAATGGCTACGTCGAGCGCGAATATCGCGTTGACGGCACCGCCAACGTATATCGCACTGCCGACGAAGATGGCGGCGTAGAGGTCATGACCGCCGATGCCCCCTATTCCAATCGCATTGTCGTCCGCGCACCCAAAGATCCGGCGCAGGCGAGCGGCAACGTGGTGATTGAGATTATCAACCCCACGTCGTTCATGGAAATCGAGCGCATGTGGATTCTGGGCTACGGCGAGTTTGTGCGCTCTGGTGACATCTATGTAGGCATCACCAGCAAGCCCAATACCATCGCCAAGCTCAAGGAATTCAATCCCGATCGCTATGCCTTTATGAGTTGGGCGAACCCGACTCCCGAGCGACCCTTCGACTATGATCCGGAACAGCTCGAGCGCGGCGGCGCACTTCCCGACATGGACATCTCCTACGAGACGGGTCTGTTTTGGGATATGCTGACCGATCTTGCGTGGCTCCTGCGCGAGGACTCCGACCTCAACCCGATCCGCGATTATCCGCACCAGGCGATCTGCCTTACGGGATGGTCCCAGTCAGGCGCCTATCTGTTCCGCTACCTTAACAGTTTTGCCTATCGCGAGGAGGTGCGCCGCGACGGCCGCGTGTTTGACGGCTATCTGTCCGGCGGCGGCATCCATTCGCTGTGCATCCCCGTCAACCAGTATGAGTGCTGCCGGGACTATGCGCATCACCTGATGCGCGTGGAACACGTCGAGGAGCCATTCATCGCCCTTCAGACCGAAAGCGAGAACGGTCGCTTTGAGAGTTGGCGCACGCTTATGCCCGATAGCGATGCCCCCGATTTTAAGTACCGACTGTACGAGGTGACGGGTGCCTCCCATGATACGCAGTGGAGCTATATCGACTATTACCAGGACGACGAGGATCTTAAGCGTATCGACCACCTGCCGGTGTATGTCGGCAAGCATGCCGAGGCAAACGCCTATCCGTCGCAGTATCTCTTCCACGCTGCCTTCCGCAACCTGTTCCGTTGGGCCCGCACCGGCGCCGCGCCGGCAACGTGCCCGCGCATTGAGCTGGATGCGAACGGCGAGAACGTAAAGGATGCCCTGGGCAACACCAAGGGCGGTCTTCGCACCTGCCTGCTCGAGCACCCGTTTGCCCGTTACTCCAACACGAGCCTGGTCGAGCCGGGCCGGGGTACGGTCGATAAGACGAGCGACAAGGATGGGCTGTTTGGCCACATGGAGTCGTTCTCGGCATCGATGCTCAAGGAGCTGTACGGGTCGCTCGAAAACTATCGCGCTCTGTGTGAGCGCGATACGGCGATCGAGGTGTCACAAGGCTTTATTTGTGCCGAAGATGCCCAGGCGATCGTTGACTTTGCCATGGCATCCGCCCGTGAGCGAGGACTGAACTAGCAAGACTAAGACCAGAGAGGGGTCTGCAATGGATATGACGTTGAATCAAGATGTCGTTGCCGAGATTTGGCGACCGGTTGTTCTGACGTTTGAGAGCGCCTGTTCGTTCGATAACCCGTTTTTGGATGTTGAGATTTGGGCGGAGTTCACCGGCTCGAGTGGCAGGGTAATTCGCCGTGAGGCCTACTGGGATGGTGGGCGTACCTACTGCGTGTCGTTTGCCCCGACCGAGCTGGGTGCCTGGAACTATGTTATCGAGGCTCCCGAGCAGACCGGTCTTAATGGCTGCACGGGCCGCGTCGAGGCCGTGCCGTACGCGGGCGACCTCGATCTGTATCGCCACGGTTTTATCCGCGTTGCAGACGATTCGCGCATGTTTGCCTATTCAGATGGTACGCCGTTCTTTTGGCTGGGCGATACCCATTGGGAGTTTGCCTACCGTGAGAGCTGGGATGCGTCGAACCACCCCGGCATGACGAGCCAATTTCGCGGCATGGTCGACCTACGTGCCAAGCAGGGCTTTACCGTCTATCAGACCAACCTGCGCTCTGACATGGGCGCAGATGGTCGCTATTGGATTGGCGATGGCATGGCCAAGGGTGTGGAAGATGTGCCTAATGTGGCCTTCTACCAGCAGGAGCTCGACCGCCGTATTGCCTATATCGCCGATGCGGGCTTAGTGAATGCACTTGGGCAAGCGTGGGCACATTCCATTCACGGCGAGCATGCCGTGGAACACCAAAAACACCTCGCCCGCTACCTGGTGGCGCGCTACGGTGCGTATCCGATGGTGTGGACGCTTGCCGGTGAGGTTGCCGGATACCGCAAAGAAGGTCGAGCCGCCATGATTGACGGCTGGCGTGAGGTCGCCTTGGAGATTGAGGCACGCGACGGCTATGGTCATCTGGCAACGGCGCACTATACCAACGAGCGCCCCTTTGCCGATTACTACCAGGATGAGCCCTGGATGGACTTTACGCTCAACCAAGCCGGTCACGGCGATTACATAATCAAGGCAAGCGACTACTTTGACTATCTGTCAGCTCATGACGACAAGCCCTTCGTTGAGGGCGAGGCGCTCTACGAGTTTTGCTCGACGCTCGAGGAGATGGGTACGCGCCTGTGCACCGCAGACATGCTGCGCCGCGTGGCGTATATCTGCATGCAGGCCGGCGGCGCCGGCTATACCTACGGAGCCCAGGGAATCTGGGACAACGTGTGGGAAAGCCCTGAGGAGCTCGACCCCTTTATGGCAATCTTCAACCGCTTTGGCATTACTTGGGCCCAGGCGGTAGACGGAGAAGGTGCGGTCCAGATGGGCTACATGCGTTCCTTCTACGAAGACAATCACTTCTGGGAGCTTGCTCCCTACGAAACGACCGATGCGGGCAACCTGTTTGCCAACAAGGCTCCGCTGGCAACCGCCAACCAGGACCTTTCGCGCATCGTCGCGTACTTTGGCGATACCGTGCGCCAAAAGCTTGCTATCGAGGGCGTGCCGACGGGCGCTGCCTATGCAAGCCGATGGTTTAACCCTCGCACGGGCGCATACCGTGACGGCGAGGACGCCCTTGCCGCCACGGGCAGCATCATCCTGCCTGACAAACCCGGGGTTGGGGATTGGCTCCTCGTCCTCGAGCTCAAGGCGTAACCATATTTCCATTGGTCATAGGCGGGAAAGAGTCGGCCGCAATTTCCCGTTTGACAGCTAGATGATTCGTTTAGAGAGGATCAGTGAACACAAATGAGCGTTCTCGATTCGATGCAGGGCTTCCTCGAGAAGCACGTGGGCCCCATTGCCCACAAAGTGAGTAGCTTTAACGTCGTAAAGGGCCTTATGTCCGGCATGATGGCGACCATGCCCGTTACGCTGGGCGTGGCGCTGCTCTCCATTATCAACGGGCTGCCGATCCCGCCGCTGCAGGCGTTCCTTGCCAGCACCGGCATGTCGGCGACGATTACCGACGTACTGGTCGTTACCATGAACCTCGGCGCCATCTACATGTGCGCCTCGGTCTCGTACTCCTACGGCAAGGTGCTCGGGAACAAAGGCCTTACGTCGACGGTTGCGGCTATTGGCGTTTTGCTCCTGCTGATTCCTCTTGGCCATGCCGAGGACGGCTCGACGTTTATCGTGACCCGTTATCTGGGCAGCTCGGGTCTGTTCGTTGCGCTGCTCGTGGCGTTGATCGTGCCGAAGGCGCTTAACTTCCTTATGAAGCATATCGCCATCCCCATGCCCGATTCCGTCCCTCAGTTCGTTACCGATTCGCTGTCTCCGATGTTCTGCGCCATCGTCATCTTCACCACGGCTGCTCTGGTTAAGTGGGGCATGGGCATGACGAGCTTCGGCGATGTTTTTAACCTCATCAACAGCACCATTGCCACTCCCGTTATGTTCCTGGGCTCCAGCCCCTGGGCCGTTGTCATTTACTTTACGCTGTGCAACCTGCTGTTCTTCTTTGGTATCCACCCCAGCGTCCTGATGAGCGTGTACATGCCGGTTATCCAGGCCTGCGCTCTTGCCAACACCGAGGCATTCGTTGCCGGCCAGCCACTGCCGTACCTGTCGTTCATCATCATGTTCTCTGTCGGTTCTGTTGACGCCCTTGGCATGGAGCTTGCGCTGCTCACGGCCAAGTCCGAGCGCTACAAGGCCCTCTCCAAGATTGCCCTGGTGCCCGCACTCTTCAACATCTCCGAGCCCATCATCTTCGGTACGCCCATTGCCATGAACCCTTATATGTTCATCCCCTACATCCTGCTCAAGCCCGTGGCCTGCATTGCTGCCGCCGTCGGCCTGATGCTCGGTCTGGGCAATGCATTTAACCCGACCATTTCCATGCCGTTTGTCGTGCCGCTGCCCATCAGCAACTTCTTTACGGGCGGCATTGGCCTGGTCGCAATCGTCCTCGCCGCAATCCTGCTGGTCGGACTGCTGTTTATCCCGTTCGTCAAGATGGCCGATAAGGAGGCACTGGCCGAGGAAGCTGCTGCAAAGGCTTCTGCCGAGTAGGTCATTGTCCACAAGTTCGAAGGTTCGGCCGATCGCGTTGATCGCCGAAACATATAAGTCCCTGTGAGGGGTTACAGGAAAGGAACTGCAATGAAAAACATCGTTCTTATGTGCGCTGGCGGCATGTCCACGAGCATCATCATGAAGAACATCAAGAAGGCCGCCGACGCCGAGGGCCTGGAGTGCGAGGTGTCCGCTCACGCCGTCAACGAGGCTGCCACCATTGGCCGCAATGCCGACTGCATTCTGCTTGGGCCGCAGGTTGGCTATGCCAAGGATGAAGTTTGCGCCGCATGCCCCGGGGTTCCGGTCGGCGTAATTCCCATGACCACCTACGGCATGATGGACGGCGTCAAGGCTCTGGCTCAGGCCAAGGAACTGATGGGGCTGTAAGTATGACGGCAGAAGAGATTCAGCTTCAGAGTTTTCAGATCATTGCAGGCGTCGGTTGCGCGCGCAGCTGCTATATCGATGCGATTCATCTAGCTCGTGACGGCAAGTTCGAAGAGGCCGAGGCAAAGATCACGGAAGGCCAGCAGCACTATGCCGAGGGCCACGCTGCCCATGGTGGCCTTGTCCAGCAGACTGCCGCCGGCGAGAACCTGAGCATCGATCTTTTGGTCGTCCATGCCGAGGATCAGCTGATGAGCGCCGAGGGCTTTGGCATCCTTGCCAAGGAGTTCGTGGACGTCTATCGCAAGATGGGCGCGTAGCCACGGACTTTGCTGCCGGCTTATCACCGTGGGTGGTGTACTCGCGGTAACAGGGCGGTGTTGATTCGTTTACATACATGTGCGGATAGGGAGGGCCCTTCGGGGCCCTCTTTTGTTCCCCTTGTATGTTCAGTTTGTTTACATACCGTTTAGGCTGATTTCTCTACCGTCTACGGGTATTTCGCGTTAAACTTCTAAACAGTAGAGTAAAACATTTAGTAAACAGAACAAAACGAAACATGCGTCTGTTTACTGAACATGTGATTAGGGGAGGACGTACATGGACAAGATCAAGCTCGGCTTTGTGCCCACGCGCCGCAGTATCTTTAGCGCGCCGGACGCAATCAAGTATCGCGGCCTGACGGCTGATCGCCTGCGCGAGATCGGCGTCGACATCGTGGATATCGACGACATCAATGACGAGGGCCTGCTGTTCGACGACAGCCATATCGAGCCTATCGTGAAGAAGTTCCGCGCCGAGGGCGTCGATGGCATTATGCTGTGCCACGCCAACTTTGGCACCGAGTACGTTTGCGCTCGCCTTGCCCGCGAGCTCGGTCTACCCGTACTGCTGTGGGGTCCGCGCGACGAGCGCCCCGAGCCCGACGGCACACGCCTGCGCGATAGCCAGTGCGGCCTGTTCGCCACCGGCAAGGTCCTGCGCCGCTTCCAGGTTCCCTTCACCTACATGACCAACTGCCGCCTGACCGACCCCGAGTTCGAGCGCGGCGTTTGGGACTTTTTGGCCGTTTGCAACGTGGTCAAGACCTTCAAGCACACCCGCATCCTGCAGATGGCCACCCGTCCATTCGACTTCTGGTCGACCATGTGCAACGAGGGCGAGCTGCTCGAGAAGTTCAACATCCAGCTTTCGCCTATCCCCATGACCGAACTTGTCCAGGCTGTGCGCGACGCCCAGGCCGACGAGCAGGCCATGGCCGCCATGCTTGCCCACATCAACGACAGCTTTGAGATCTGCATCCCCGAGGACAAGGTCCCCGCGGTCGCCGGGCTCGCCATCGCCATGAAGCGCTTGGTCGAGAAGTATGGCTGCAACGCCGGTGCCATTCAGTGCTGGAACGCCCTGCAGGACGAGCTGGGCATTATGCCCTGCGCCGCCAATGCCATCCTCAACGAGATGGGCATTCCCGTCGTATGTGAGACCGATATCCACGGCGCCATCACTGCGCTGATGGTCGAGGCCGCCGACCTGGGCCGTCACCGCGGCATGTTCGCCGACTGGACCGTGCGCCATCCCGATAACGAGAACGGCGAGCTGCTGCAGCACTGCGGACCGTGGCCGATTTCTGTTGCACAGGAAAAACCGACGATCGGTTATCCTCTGGCATTCAGCCATCCGGGCGCTGTAGAGGCACAGGCAAAATTAGGCGAAATGACACTGGCGCGTTTTGACGGAGACAACGGAGAGTACTCCCTGCTGCTTGGAAATGCAAAAGGTGTAAAGGGCCCTTACACGAAGGGAACCTACGTATGGGTTGAGGTACAGAACCTGAAACGCCTGGAGGCAAAAATCGTGGAAGGACCGT
>CALFGH010000263.1 GCA_937958315.1 uncultured Collinsella sp.
CGCCAAGAACGTGGTCGCCGCCGGCCTGGCCGACCGCTGCGAGGTGGAGCTGGCCTACGCCATCGGCGTGTCCAAGCCGCTGTCGATCATGGTCGACACCTTTGGCACCGCACATGTTGCCGAGGACAAGATCGTCGAGGCCGTGGAGAAGACCTTCGACCTGCGCCCGGGCGCCATCATCCGCGACCTGGACCTACGTCGCCCCATCTACGAAAAGACGGCAGCCTACGGTCACTTTGGCCGCGAAGACCCCGACTTCACCTGGGAGAAAACCGACCGAGTCGAAGAACTCAAAGCAGCCTGTGGTCTGTAAGCCAGCGACAAAAGCCGCAGCCAAATAGAAACGCACCAAAAAGAGGTACCGGAACAACCGGTACCTCTTTTTTATTAACCGGTAGTGAAGATGAGTCGAGATGGGACACAGGATAGGTCTCCAGCTAATGAATTTTGCAGCACGCGCGCGTCTACCATGTATCCTAAGTTCCGAGGGCTTTAGTATTTGGTCGGTCGCGAGTTCCGCACGAGCCGGAGGCCACTTAATGTGGCCTCCGTGCGAGCCAGGACTGTAGAGCAGCAAACTTAACCCCTGCGCCGCCCGGACCGGGAATCCGCCCCTGCGCACAGGAGGGGATCCCTTTTGTGTAGGCTTTGCGGAAATGTGCCAATTTTGGGATACGCCCGGCGGCGTGGTCTGTTGACGGCACAGCTAACGGCACGTATCCTATCGAACTGCGTGTTTCGTAGGGGGATGCTGACCCCTCGATTCAAGCCGTTGCACTTTACAGAAAGCTGGAATCATTCGAGAAGGAGTACGCTTTGCCTACTATTAACCAGCTGGTTCGCCAGGGCCGTCGTTCCGTGCCCAAGAAGTCCAAGAACGCTGCTCTGCAGCACAACTCCCAGAAGCGCGGCGTGTGCACCCGCGTCTTCACCACGAGCCCCAAGAAGCCGAACTCGGCTCTTCGTAAGGTTGCCCGTGTTCGCCTTGTCAACGGCATCGAAGTTACTGCTTACATCCCGGGTGAGGGCCACAACCTGCAGGAGCACTCCATCGTGCTCGTCCGCGGCGGTCGTGTCCGTGACCTCCCTGGTGTCCGTTATCACGTCATCCGTGGCGCCTACGACGCTGCTCCGGTCCAGAACCGTATGCAGGCCCGTTCCAAGTACGGTGCTAAGCGCCCCAAGGCTAAATAAGCCAGATAACGTTTTGATACTTTCGCCGTGTGCCGCCTAAGCGCCGCACGGTAGACACTTAAGGAGATTTCACATGCCGCGTCGTGCAGCAGCTAATCGTCGTGAGGTTCAGCCTGACGCCGTTTACAACAACCGCCTGGTGACTCAGCTCATCAACAAGGTCCTTCTTGACGGCAAGAAGGCCACCGCTGAGCGCATCGTTTACACCGCTTTCGAGATCGTTGCCGAGAAGTCCGAGGGTGGCGACGCTCTCGCTACCTTCAAGAAGGCTATGGACAACGTCAAGCCCACGCTCGAGGTTAAGCCCAAGCGTGTCGGTGGCGCTACCTATCAGGTCCCGATGGAGGTCAACTCCCGTCGTTCCACCGCTCTGGGTATCCGCTGGATCGTCAACTTCTCCCGCGCTCGCAAGGAGAAGACCATGGCCGAGCGTCTCGCTAACGAGATCCTCGACGCCTCCAACGGTCTTGGCGCTTCCGTCAAGAAGCGTGAGGACGTCTTCAAGATGGCCGAGGCCAACCGCGCGTTCTCTCACTATCGTTGGTAAGTTAAGGTAAGGAACTAACATGGCTAAGCCTAAGTACAAGCTTTCCGATACCCGTAACATCGGCATCATGGCCCACATTGATGCTGGTAAGACCACCACGACCGAGCGTATTCTTTACTACACCGGTAAGACCCACAAGATCGGTGAGGTCCATGAGGGCGCTGCCACCATGGACTGGATGGTTCAGGAGCAGGAGCGCGGCGTAACCATTACCTCCGCTGCTACCACGTGCTTCTGGAACAAGGACGGTAAGGACTACCGCATCCAGATCATCGACACCCCGGGCCACGTTGACTTCACCGCCGAGGTCGAGCGCTGCCTGCGCGTCCTCGATGGCGCTGTCGCCGTCTTCGACGCCGTTGCCGGCGTTCAGCCCCAGTCTGAGACCGTTTGGCGTCAGGCTTCCACCTTCAACGTCCCCCGCATCGCCTTCATCAACAAGTATGACCGCGTGGGCGCCGACTTCTTCAACGCTATCGAGACCATGAAGGATCGTCTCGACGCTAACGCCGTGGCCGCTCAGGTCCCGATGGGCGCCGAGGACAACTTCTGGGGCGTCATCGACCTGGTCACCATGACTGCATGGGACTTCAAGGCCGACGACAAGGGCATGACCTACCCCGAGCCGATGGACGAGATCCCGGCTGAGTTTGCCGACATCGCTGCCACCAAGCGCGAGGAGCTCCTCGACGCTGCTGCCAGCTTTGACGACGAGCTCATGGAGAAGATCCTCATGGAGGAGGACTTCACCGTCGAGGAGCTCAAGGCTGCTCTGCGCAAGGGTGTTCTGGCCAACGAGCTCAACCTCGTCTTCGTGGGCTCCGCCTACAAGAACAAGGGCGTTCAGGAGCTGCTCGACGCTGTCGTCGACTACCTGCCCAGCCCGCTCGACGTCGAGGCCGTCACCGGTACCGATCCGGACACCGGCGAGGAGATCCAGCGTCATCCTTCCTTCGACGAGCCCTTCTCCGGCCTGGTCTTCAAGATCATGACCGACCCGTTCGTCGGTAAGCTCACCTACGTCCGCGTTTACTCCGGCCGCGCCGAGTCCGGCTCCTACGTGGTCAACGCTTCCAACGGTCAGCGCGAGCGTCTCGGCCGCATCCTCGAGATGAACGCCGCCGAGCGTATCGACCGTGACGACGCTGCCGCCGGCGACATCGTCGCTTGCGTCGGCTTCAAGAACTCCACCACCGGTGACACCCTGTGCGCCGAGGGCAAGGAGATCGTTCTCGAGAAGATCGAGTTCGCTAAGCCCGTTATCGACGTTGCCATCGAGCCCAAGACCAAGGCCGAGCAGGACAAGATGTCCCTGGCTCTGACCAAGCTCGCCGAGGAGGACCCGACCTTCCAGGTGTCCACCAACCACGAGACCGGCCAGACCATCATCGCCGGCATGGGCGAGCTGCACCTCGAGATCATCGTCGACCGTCTGCTCCGCGAGTTCAAGGTTGACGCTAACGTCGGTAAGCCCCAGGTTGCCTACCGCGAGACCGCTGGTCACGACGTCGAGAAGGCTGAGGGCAAGTTCGTCCGTCAGTCCGGTGGTCGCGGTCAGTACGGCCACGCCGTCATCAAGCTCGAGAAGATGGAGGAGGGCTTCGGCTACGAGTTCGTCAACGCTATCGTCGGCGGCGTCGTGCCCAAGGAGTACATCCCGTCCATCGACAAGGGCATTCAGGAGGCCCTGAACACCGGTGTTATCGCCGGCTTCCCGGTCCTCGACGTTAAGGTCACCCTGTTCGACGGTTCTTACCACGAGGTCGACTCCTCCGAGGCCGCCTTCAAGATCGCCGGCTCCATGGCTATCAAGGACGCCCTCAAGAAGTCCGATCCGCAGCTGCTCGAGCCGATCATGGCTGTCGAGGTCGAGACCCCCGAGCAGTACATGGGCGACGTTATGGGCAACCTCTCCGGTCGCCGCGGCAAGATCGAGGGCATGGAGGATCGCAAGAACAGCAAGCTCATCCGTGCCAAGGTGCCGCTGGGCGAGATGTTCGGTTACGCTACCGACCTTCGCTCCCAGACCCAGGGCCGTGCATCCTACACGATGCAGTTCGACTCTTATGAGCCCGCGCCCAAGTCCATTGTGGACGAGGTCATGAGCAAGAACGCCTAAGTTCGAGCTCCCTGTTACGTAATCCGCGAGAACATCTCTCGCACTCTTTGGAGGTTTAAGTTGGCTACCCAGAAGATCCGCATTCGCCTCAAGGGCTATGATCACGAGGTCGTCGATCAGTCCGCGAAGCTCATCGTCGAGACCGCTCAGAAGACCGGCGCTCGCGTTTCCGGTCCTGTCCCCCTGCCCACCGAGCGCAACCTGTACACGGTTATCCGCTCGCCGCACGTGAACAAGGACTCCCGTGAGCAGTTCGAGATGCGCACCCACAAGCGCCTCATCGACATCCTCGACCCCACCTCGGGCACCGTTGATTCGCTCATGCGTCTCGACCTCCCCGCTGGCGTCGACATCGACATCAAGCTCTAAGCGATATCGCTCATAGCTTAAAGGGCCCCGCTGCCGTTACGGTAGCGGGGCCCTTTTGTTTTGAGTTTAGATTTTGGGATAGCGAATTCGTCTGCCGAGCCGGCGGCTGCGGCGCCCTATTCGCTCAGGGGGCGCAAGGATGCTTCTTCGAAGTGGAAGACGCACAAGCCGCTCTCGGTCTCAATGCATGCGCGGCCGCAATCGTCGACCGTTCTAAATATGCCTCGTGCCAGCTCGTCTCCAGCGGGGGAGCGGGCGATAACGTGCTTCCCGATCCAATTGAGGTGAGCGATATATTCGTCGTGGACGGGCGCGAGCGGACCGGCGTCTTCTTCCTTGGCGTTGAGGCGCTCTGCCCAGGTATCTACAGCGTCTATAACTGCGTGATAGACCTCATCGAGGAGCATGTCGACGGCGGGAACGCTCTCGTTGAGGTCCGAGAGGCCAATTGCCGCCAGGCCGCCATCGGGCACCTCTTGGGGCGTGTAGTTTACGTTGACACCAATGCCGCAGACGGCGAAAGGTTTGCCTTCGTTATCGCGTGCGGCCTCGACCAGAATGCCGCCGAGCTTGCGTCCTCGCGCGACTAGGTCGTTGGGCCATTTGAGGCCAATCTCGTTTGTAAGACCCTGCTTTTCGAGTGCTTCGAGCACCGCTAGGCCGCTGACGGCGGCAAGACCAGAGTACTTTGCGGGATTAACGCATGGACGCAGGACAATCGAAAGCAATAGGTTGCCGGCGGTTGAATCCCACTTGTGGCCGCGCCGGCCGCGTCCTGCCGTTTGCGCGCGGGCGGCAAGTCCTGTGCCGTGCGGCGCACCCTGTTTTCCTGCCTCGAGCAGGTCATCGTTGGTCGATCCGGTTACGTCGACGATCGTTAATTTGGCATCCATAACGGCTGCTACCTCCTAAGTTAATAAGGCAATCGCGCAATGGTGTCGAGAGATAGACACAATGTGAAGCCTTTGTCGCATTTGGACAATTTAATGTTAACACGTCAACAACGACTGAAATGCGCTATCCTCTCTTGGTCGATGTAAACACGTCAACAACTCAAAGGAGGTTAGTGATGGGTTTCACGATTCTTGGAACAGGCTCGGCGCTTCCTAAGCGCAGTGTTTCCAATGACGAGCTGTCTGAGTTCCTCGATACCTCGGATGAGTGGATTTTTACCCGCACCGGTATCAAGAGCCGCCATGTCTGCACCACCGAGTTACTTGACGACCTTGCCGTAGCAGCGAGCGAGCGGGCACTCCAGGTGTCCGGAATCGACGCGAGCCAGCTGGATCTGATCGTCTGCTCGACGACGACGGGTGACCACCTTGTTCCCGCTGAGGCGTGTGCCGTTGCTGAGCGACTAGGCGCGACGTGCCCTGCCTTCGATGTCTCGGCGGCCTGTGCCGGCTTCGTATTTGCGCTCGATGTCGCCGAGGGCTATATCGCCCGCAGCCGTGCCGAGCGCGTGCTTGTTGTTGCTGCCGAGCAGATGACGCGCGCGCTCGACTGGACCGACCGTGCCACCTGCGTGCTATTTGGCGATGGGGCAGGCGCCGCAGTGATTGAAGCTGGGGGTGACAACCCCCTTGCCGTTGAGCTTTCGACGGCGCCCGAAGTCGAGACGTTGCGCGTTCCCGGTCTGGTCGGTACCTCGCCGTTTAAGGCTTCCGCAGATAGCGCGAGCGTGCTGTCCATGAATGGCCGCCGCGTGTTCAAGTTCGGCGTCAACGCCATCTGCAACACGGTCCATAAGCTTGCGATCGATGCGGGCATTTCGGTCGAAGATATCGATCATTTTGTATTCCATCAGGCTAACGAACGAATCCTGAGCCAGGCGGTCAAGCGCCTGGGTGTGCCGGACGAGCGCGTGGTTCGCACGTTGCGCGAGACCGGCAACATTTCGAGCGCATGCATTCCGCTTGCCCTCGACCGGCTGGCAAACGCCGGTGCACTTCACACGAGTGACACCATCGCCTTGGTTGGATTTGGCGCCGGTCTGGATATAGGTGGCTATCTGCTTCGTTGGAAGTAGTCGCACATAGGAAATAAAAACGCCCCTAGGGCACAAACAAAGGAGAACTACCATGGCAGATCAGAAGACCTTCGAGCGCGTTTGCGACGTTATCCGCGAGACCGCTGGTCTTGACGATGTCGAGATGAAGCCCGAGTCCACGCTCGAGGAGATTGGTCTCGACAGCCTGGGCACCGTCGAGATCCTCGTTGCCGTCGAGGACGAGTTTGGCATCCAGCTCGATACCGAGGAGAACCCCAAGACGGTCGGCGAGTTCGCCGATACGGTCGAGGCGGCATTGGAGAAGTAGAGATGCTCAAGACTCCTCTCTGCGATCTGCTCGGCATCGAAAAGCCCGTGTTCCAGGGCGGTATGGCCTGGATTGCCGATGCCTCGCTGGCGTCCGCAGTGTCCGAGGCGGGTGGCTTAGGCATCATCGCGGCCATGAACGCCGACGCCAACTGGCTTCGCGACCAGATTCATGAGCTGCGCGCCAAGACGGATAAGCCCTTTGGCGTCAACGTCATGCTCATGAGCCCGTTTGCCGACGAGGTCGCGCAGGTCGTGATTGACGAGCGAGTGCCGGTCGTCGTGACGGGCGCCGGCAATCCCGCCAAGTACATGAAGGCGTGGAACGAGGCGGGCATCAAGGTCATCCCGGTCGTTGCCTCGGTGGCGCTGGCGCGCCTCGTGGCACGTCGTGGAGCCACAGCGGTTGTTGCCGAGGGTACCGAATCGGGCGGCCATATTGGCGAGACCTCGACGATGGCACTGGTGCCGCAGGTCGTCGATGCGGTCGACATTCCCGTCGTGGCCGCCGGCGGTATTGCCGACGGCCGCGGCGTGGCGGCCGCCTTTATGCTGGGCGCCGAAGGCGTGCAAGTGGGTACGCGCTTTCTGGTCGCAGACGAGTGCACCGTCTCGGAGCAGTACAAAGAGATGGTCCTGAAGGCCAACGACACTTCGACGCGTGCGACCGGTCGCTCGACGGGACATCCAGTGCGCGCCCTCAAGAGCCCTTTCACCAACGCCTATGCCAAGAGCGAGGGTTCCGGCGCGAGTGCCGAGGAGCTCGGTGCTATGGGAACCGGTGCGCTGCGTAAGGCCGCCAAGGACGGCAACTACGAAGAGGGTTCGTTTTTGTGTGGACAGATTGCCGGCATGGTCAACGAGCGCCAGAGCGCACGCGAAATCGTTGACGACCTGGTCGATGGCGCCGAGCACGTCCTGAAGGGTGCGTGTGCATGGGTGGCGTAGCGTTTTTGTTTGCCGGCCAGGGTGCCCAGCACCCCGCGATGGGCGTCGACTTGATCGAGAAATCGCCGGCAGCCGCCGAGGTGTTCGCCATTGCCGATGAGGTGCGCCCGGGGACGAGCGAGCAGTGCCGGAGCGCCTCCAAGGAGGAGCTCTCGCAGACCGAGAACACGCAGCCTTGCGTGTTCGTGCACGACTTGGCTGTCGCCGTCGCCCTGCGCG
>CALFGH010000264.1 GCA_937958315.1 uncultured Collinsella sp.
AGGTCGGGGAGAAGTTCAGCAACGGGTGCCGCTACCCGGGCGACCCCGAGGCGCCGTATGCCGAGACGGCGAACTGCCGCTGCACGCTGGTGGCGTGCTGCGACGGACTCGACGTGCTCGACGGCGAGCGTTTCAGCCGCCTGCCCGATGGCATGACCTACGAGGAATGGAAGGCGGGCAAGCCCGCCGTAAACGGCACCAAGCCCGCGAACCGCACCATCTCCGAGTTTATGGAAATGCCAGGAACCAAGCGCAAGCTGGATGCGGCAGGCGTGTCCAAGACCGAGGCGCGAAAGCGGCTCTCGCGGCAGCTCGAGGACTACGGCATACCGTCCGGCTCGTTCCGCAAGATGAGTGCCGGCGACCAGCAGAAGGTGTTGGACACGGCGCTTGCGCCCGGTTCGACGCCCATTGTCAACGGTCGGCGCGTTTACAAGGAGATCAAGGGCGAGCATTCCGCAGGCTCCGACCTTGCCAAGGTCAACCCGAACTTTAAGACAAAGAAGGACAAAGACGGCAGGTACTCGTACAACTGCCAAAGGTGTGTTCCGGCGTATGAGGCGAGACGGCGTGGGCTCGACGTCGTTGCGAAGCCGGTTAAGATGAACAAGTGGGGGAAAATATCGGCATATGACCCCTTCGCGCGCGCCGAGTCGTACAAAAAGGTGTTTCCGGGGGCCACTTGGAAACGTGGTGGCGATAAGCCGGAGAAAGAAATAACGTCATTCCTCCTTGCGGTAAACGGGGACGCGAGGGCCGAGGTCTCCGTTTCCTGGGACCACGCGCTTTGCGGCAAGAGCGGACGACACGTTTTCGTTGCGGAAAAGACGGGAAACGCTATCAAGTTCATAGACCCACAGAGCGGCGATGAGGACGTGAGCTGGTATTTTGGTATAATCAAGGCCGAGGAGACGGAGTTCGCGCGAGTTGACGACGCCGAGTTTGGCGATCTTATCGACGAGTGCCTGACGACAAGAGGTTGACATGCTCACATTGGAAGAGGCCATAAAGCCGATTCTGGAAGAGGAGGCCGTAGACGGATACGGCCCGGTGTGCGCATACGAGGGCAAATACCATTGGTTTGTCGGTTTCGGTTTCGATGGAAAGATGGCCCCGGGCGACACTCCGTACGCCATCGACAAGGAAACGGGGAGGATTGACTTCTTCCCGATTCCATTTTTCCTCAGAGGCGAGAGTCCATCTGCTATCGAGCTTGAGATGGACAAGGCCAACGAGATAAAAGTCAAATAGACCACAGCCAGCCCCGCCACGGCGGGGCTTTTTTCATGCCGCGTGACCGTGCCGTGACACTGCCCGCAGAGAGATTGGGGCAGGCATGAAAGAGCTATTCACTTGTGCGAACTGCGGCGACTGCGCCGTAAAGCTGGGCTTCGGCTTCACGTTCCCGGATACCTACATCTGCACGCAGCGCGGCGACGAGGTCGAGCCCGACGACGGCTGCACGCTCGGGTGCGAGGGCGTTCCGGTGCAAGCCATCGAGGCCATCGAGGC
>CALFGH010000265.1 GCA_937958315.1 uncultured Collinsella sp.
GATCACCTCCTCGAGCGGGTCGAAGGCGCTGCCCCTCGCGGACCTCCCGTCGGCGGCGGACTCGCCCTCCCGCCAGTACTTGGCGACCGTGTGCCGGTCCATGCCGTGCCTCCTCGCGATCTCGCTGAAGTTCGGCTTCGCGCCGGACCCCCTGTAGACGTTCAGCTCTCCCATTACGTTTCGCTCCATATCCCGCTCCTCCCGGGTCGGATACCCGATCGGAGCATAGTTCCGTTAGCGCAGTTGGTGAAAGTACGTTAGCGGGGTCGGCGAAAGCGCATTAGCGCATTCGGCGAGATGCGTTTGCGAAAGTGGTCAATTTTAGATTAGCGCTAACAGGCGGTCGCCCGCCTCAATCTCTCGCCGAGCTCGCACTTGCTCCTGTTCGAGATCGAAGCCGGGTCCCACCCTTCCGCTTTTAGGTCGGCCAACACCGCCCTGAGCAGCAGGTTCTCTATCTGGTCCTCGTTGAGCCCGGCGAGCGGGCCGGTCGCGGGCGGGGCGTAGATCGACTTGTCGGGGCCCAAGCTGGCCTCCTTCCGGCGCGGTTTCCTCGCACCGATTCTACAGCGCGCCCCGGTGTAGCTGTGCGGGAGGTGCCCCGTCGCCCACTTCTTGGCCGCGCCCACCGTGACCCCCGCGAACTTCGCGGCGGCGGTCGGCCCCATGCCGTCCTCCGTCGCCAGGAGGAAGAGCTCGACCTTCTCCCTGCTGTACATGCGAACCTCCAGTCCGGACCGCTTCACGGTCCAACTTTCTGTCCGCACCCCCAAACAGGAACTATTTCACCGCAAGTTATGAGGAGTCCTCCGGGATAGAAAAGGCTCCCAGCCGGAATGGCTGGGAGCCTTATCACATGCTATGTCGAGCGAAGACCTAGCAGACGCCCTGGGCGAGCATGGCGTCAGCGACCTTCAGGAAGCCGGCGATGTTGGCGCCCATGACGAAGTTGCCCTCCTGGCCGTACTCCTTGGCGGTGTCGTCCACGTTGTGGAACATGCCGCGCATGAGCTGCTCGAGCTTGCCGTCGACCTCCTCGAAGGTCCAGGACAGATGCTCGGCGTTCTGGCTCATCTCCAGGCCGGACACGAGCACGCCGCCGGCGTTGGCAGCCTTACCGGGCATAAAGGCAACGCCGTTCTCCTGGAAGTAAGTCGTGGCCTCGATGGTCGTGGGCATGTTCGCGCCCTCGCCGACCACCTTGCAGCCGTTGGCGACGAGCGCCTGGGCGTCCTCGAGCAGCAGCGTGTTCTCGCGAGCGCAGGGCAGCGCGATGTCGCAGGGCAGCTGCCAAACGCCACGGCCGTCGCCCTCGTGCCACACGGCGTTGGGCTTCTCGTCAACGTACATAGCGAGCGTAACGCCCTTGTCGTGGCCGGAGCGCTTCTTGTTGTAGACGTGCTCGAGCACAGTGTAGTCGATGCCGTCGGGATCCTCGACCCAGCCGTGAGTATCGGAGCAGGCCAGCACCTTGCCGCCGAGCTGGGAGACCTTCTGGACGGCGTAGATAGCGACGTTGCCGGAGCCGTGCACGACGACGTTCTTGCCCTCGAAGGAGTCGCCGCGGCTCTTGAGGTACTCGTCCACAAAGTAGGCCAGACCGTAGCCGGTGGCCTCGGTACGGGCGAGCGAGCCGCCAAAGGAGAGGCCCTTGCCGGTGAGGACGCCGGTCCACTCGTTGGTCAGGCGCTTGTACTGACCGAACAGGTAGGCAACCTCGCGGCCGCCAACGCCCAGGTCGCCGGCGGGAACGTCGGTGTTGGGGCCGATGTGGCGATAGAGCTCGGTCATGAAGGACTGGCAGAAGTGCATGATCTCGTTGTTGGACTTGCCCTTGGGGTCAAAGTCGGAGCCGCCCTTGCCGCCGCCCATAGGAAGGGTGGTCAGGCTGTTCTTGAGGATCTGCTCCAGGCCAAGGAACTTGAGCATACCCAGGGTGACCGTCGGATTAAAGCGCAGGCCGCCCTTGTAGGGTCCAATGGCAGAGTTGAACTCGACGCGATAGCCGCGGTTGACCTGAACCTTGCCCTGATCGTCGACCCAGGGAACACGGAACATGACGATGCGCTCGGGCTCGACGAGGCGCTCCAGCAGGGCGGCCTCCTCGTACTCGGGGTGGGCGTCGAGAGCCGGCTGAATGGTGCCGAGGATCTCGGTCGCGGCCTGGATGAACTCAGGCTGCTCGGGATAGCGGGCCTTGAGCTCTTCGAGAACTTTCTGCGTGTAGCTCATGCTTCCTCCAATGATGGGAAACGAAAATGTTGGTCGCAGCACCCTATGCGCCGCGAGCTTTATCGTGTATGGATAATATCGCACTGTTGCGGCAAAGTTTCGCATAAGCCGACGAGCAGATGTTTCATTTTGATTACGATGCAGGTAGAAGCGTTTTTGAGTGTCTGACGCGCAAAACCCGTGTTTCAAACCTGTTTCGTCCACGTGTTCCAAACCACCACATTGGGGACAGGCACCTTTGTGGTGGTGTGGGTGGTTAGAGGACGAGCTGATGGTAGTCGGCGGGGGTTATGCGGCCTTCGGTGGCAGCGCGGAAGGCGGCGAGTGCATCGCCCGAGAACGGCATGGCCCAGCACAGCCCGCAGCCGGCGGTGATGGAGCCGGGCAGCGGCAT
>CALFGH010000266.1 GCA_937958315.1 uncultured Collinsella sp.
CGTCGCGCCGAGAATTTCGCAGGGATATTTCGCCAGCTTCGCACGGGCGACGGCTTCGTCCGCTCGGGCGAACCCGCTTCGGTGGTGGGCGTGCTGGCTATCGTTGCCGAGCCCAACGTGCTGACACATGAGGAGCGGACACTTGCCGATGCCATCGTGAGCGAAGGCGAGCTGGCGCTCGATCGCGCACGCGCCATGGAGGCCCGCGAAGAAGCGGCGGTACTCGCCAAAAACGAGCAGCTGCGCGCCAACCTGCTGCGCTCTATCTCGCACGATCTACGCACGCCGCTTACCAGTATTTCGGGCAATGCCGATGTCCTGCTCGACCAGGGTTCGACCGGCACCGCGGTGCTCGATGCCCAGACGCGCCGCGGCCTGCTTCTATCCATTCGCTCGGATGCGCTGTGGCTCAACGCCACCGTCGAGAACCTGCTCGCCATCACCAAGCTCGAGGGCGGCGGCATGCATCTGTCGACTACGCTCGAGCTTATGGACGATATCGTCGAGGAGGCGCTGCGCCACGTGAACCCGGCCGTGCGCGAGCACGACCTTAAGGTGGTGGCGTGCGATGAGCCGGCGCTCGTCAACGTCGATGCGCGCCTGATGGTGCAGCTGGTGGTCAATCTGGTGAACAACGCCATCACCTATACGCCCGCAGGCTCGCATATCGTGATCTCGATTAGCGTCGACGATGGTCGCGTGGCGTGCTCGGTGGCCGATGATGGTCCGGGTATCGCACCCGAGGACCGCGAGCGGATCTTTGAGTCGTTCTATACCGCCAACCATGGTCTGGCCGACAGCCACCGCAGCGTGGGCCTGGGTCTTTCGCTCTGCCGTTCCATTGCGTTGGCGCATGGCGGTAGCATAGAGGTTGCCGCGGCGGACCCGCACGGTTCGGTCTTTACGATTGAACTTCCCGCCGCCGACGTTTCGTTTGATAAGGAGTAGCGCTGTGTCGAACTCTGCCGTAAAACCGCTCATCTTGGTCGTTGAGGACGATCCCGCCGTCCGCAACCTTATCGTTGCTGCGCTCGAGGCGCACGGCTTGCGCCATATGGCCGTGGAGACCGCCCATGCCGCCATCGCCGCCGCCTCGTCGCAGGCACCGAGTATCGTGCTGCTCGATCTGGGCCTGCCCGATATGGACGGCGTCAAGGTGGTGGAGTCGGTGCGCGCATGGTCGGGCATGCCGATCATTGTGGTCTCGGCGCGCAGCGAGGATGCGGACAAGATTCGTGCACTCGATGCCGGCGCCGACGACTACCTGACCAAGCCGTTTTCGGTCGAGGAGCTGCTCGCGCGCATTCGCACGACGCTTAGGCGTCTTTCGTATGCGCAAACGGGTGGCGTTGCCTCCGAGGGCTCGTTCGATACCGGTGAGCTGCATATCGATTTTGATGCCGGCATCGCCACGATGGATGGCGAGGAGCTGCATCTGACGCCGATCGAGTACAAACTGCTATGCCTGCTGGCGCATAACGCCGACAAGGTGCTGACGCACCAGTTTATCCTGCACGAGATTTGGGGTACGGCGACCAAGAGCGACCTGGCGAGCCTGCGTGTCTTTATGGGCACGCTGCGCAAGAAGATCGAGTCCGACCCCGCGCACCCGCGCTATATCCAAACGCACGTGGGCATCGGTTACCGATTGGTCACCCAAGGCTAGGCCGGCATCCGCCATCCCACTATGAGTTGCGGTGAAATACGGTCTAAAATTGCCTAATTCCAGGCAAAACAGTCCGTATTCCACCGCAACTTTGTTTATTTGCCCTTGGGTTTGCTGGCGTAGAACTTCTTCTTTTTGGGCTTGCCGGCGGGGGAGGGCTTGCCAGCAAAGTTAGACTTGCCGTTGCCAGCCTGCGCGGGTGCGGGCGCTGCTGCACGAGGCTTGCGCGCTTCGGGGTTGCGCAGCTCCTCGACGCGTTCGGCAATTTCCTCGGCGCTAAAGCCGACCTCTGCCATGGCGTCCTCGATGGGCAGGCGGCGCACGATATAGCAATGATGCACCTTCTGGTTGCGTGCGAAATCCTCGGGGATGGTCTGCGCCGTAATGTCCTCCAGCACGACGCCCGCGCGTGCGAGCTTGCGCGTCTCGGGGCGGAAACCGCGTAGGTTGCAGCTAAAGATGGCATGTCCGCCCTGTGCGAGTAGGCGCGATACGCCGGCCAAAAGCTCAACATGGTCGCGCTGGACATCCCAGGTGCGGCGGCCCATCTTGGACGAGTTCGAAAACGTGGGCGGGTCGACAAAGATCAGGTCCCAGCGGTTGCGCGTCTGGCGCTGATCGCGAATCCAGGCGAGCACGTCATCGCGCACAAAGTGATGCTGCGGCCCCACAAAGCCGTTCTGTCGCATGTTGCGCTCGGCCCAGTCCAGATAGGTGTTGGAAAGGTCGACCGTCACAGTTTCCTCGACGCCGCCGTCTGCCGCATAGCAGGTGGCGGTGCCGGTGTAGGCGAACAGGTTGAGGAAGCGACGCGCCTGCTTGGCGTGCTCGCGCACCAGGTTGCGGGTGACGCGGTGGTCCAGGAAGATGCCCACATCCAGGTAGTCGTCAAAGTTGACGGCAAAGGTGAGTCCGCCCTCTTCGATGAGCGGCAGGCGACGGCGCGCGATGTTGGCGCGCTCGCCCGATGCGCCCTT
>CALFGH010000267.1 GCA_937958315.1 uncultured Collinsella sp.
AGGATCGGGGGTAGGCGTCGGCGTGCCACCGTCGCCACCCGTGCCGCCATTGCCACCCGTGCCACCGTCGCCACCCGTGCCACCGTCGCCACCTGTCGTGCCGCTATCGCCGGTGGTGTTGCCGCCCGGGGTTTCAGTGGTCGTGGTTGTCGTTGTCGTTGTGGTGGTCGTGGTCTCTTCCTCTTCTTTTTCCTCGTCTTTATCCTCTTCGTCTTTCTTTTTGTTGTTTGTGCCGTAGAACTTCCAGACGTTATTGTTCTTGTACGTGGGAGCCGTTCCGGTCGGGAATTCCTCGCGCTCGGTGCCCGCAAGAACGGTGTTCATGAACTTCTTAAAGACGGGCAGGTTGGTGCTGTCGCCCAGCAGGTCCGAACCGTACTTTTGGATGGGAATCTCGCCTGCGGAATAACCGGTCCACAGGGCGCATGTCAGTTGCGGCGTGAAGCCGCAGAACCACAGGTTGGTGGTGTTGTCAGTGGTGCCCGTCTTGCCGGCATAGGGCTGGTTGACGTTCAGCGCGCCGGCGGCACCCGTGCCGCTGCCCTGCATGACGCCGGATAGAACATCGGTAACCGCGGCAGCCTCGCCTTCGGTGAGCACCTGCGTTGGATTGTCGGTGTGCTGGTACAGAACCGAGCCGGTACGCGAGTCGATCTCGGTAATGGCGATGGGCTGACGGTAGTAGCCACCGTTGGCAAACGTTGCGTAGGCAGATGCCATCTCGAGCGGTGAGATGGACCCGGTGCCGAGCGTCATGACGGGAACGTCTTCGATATTGTCCTTGGCGGGATCGATGCCAAGCTTTTTGACGAGCGACATGATCTTGTCATTGCCGATGGCTTCGGCCACCTGAATGTAGCCGGTGTTGGATGAGTATGCCGTTGCCTGCTTAAGCGTGATGTTGCCATAGCTCTGGTTGCCGTAGTTTTGCACCTCGGTCGTGGTGCCCTTGGCCTTGAGCGGCGAGTTGCAGTTGAGGGTGACGTTGGGGTTCATGCCGTTTTGGATGGCAGTCGCCAGCGTAAAGGCCTTAAACGTGGAGCCCACGGGGCGCTTTGCCGTAGCGTGGTTCACGTGATTCTCGTCGGCGTTGTAGTCGTAGCCGCCTACCATGCACTTGATGTAGCCGGTCTTGGGGTCAACGACGACCATGCCCATGTCCAGGCCGTCGAGCGAAAGCGTGTCGAGCTGCGAGCGCACAGCCTCCTCGGCCACCTGCTGCATGGTGGGGTCGATGGTGGTCTTGACGGTCAGACCGCCCTTAAAGAGCACGTCGGTGGAGAACTCCTGCTCAAGCAACTGCTTAACGTAGGAGACAAAGTAGGGCTGAGAGTACACATCGACGCCACTGCCCGAAATCTCGGTCACGTTAAGCGTGATGGGCTCAGCCTGTGCGGCATCGTGCTCTTCCTGCGTGATGTGGCCCAGACGCAGCATGTTGTCCAGAACCTTATTGCGGCGGGACAGCGCCAAGTCGGGATTAACCGTGGGGTCGTACTGCGAGGGCGAGTTGGGAAGGCCGATGAGCAGCGCGGCCTCGCTCAGGGTGAGGTCGGAGGCAGTCTTGGACAGATAGGTCTCGGCGGCGGCCTCGATGCCATATGCTCCATGGCCGTAGTAGATGGTGTTGAGGTACATCATGAGGATCTCGTCTTTGGAGTACATATCCTCCATCTTGATGGCGATATAGGCCTCGCGCACCTTACGCTCGATGGTCGAGTCGAATTGTTCCTCCTGCAAGATGGTGTTGCGAACCAGCTGCTGGGTGATGGTCGATGCGCCCTCGTGGCCGCCGGTGAGGGTTGCCACCGATGCGCGTGCAATGCCCCAGAGGTCGATGCCGCCATGTTCGTAGAAGCGCTCGTCCTCAACGTCGACGGTGCCCTGCAGCACGTACGGGGACACTTGGTCCTTGGTGATGGACTTGCGGTTTTGCGTGTAGAAACTCGCAATGGTATTGCCGTTGCAGTCGACGATGTCGGTGGGCTCGCTCACCAGATACGCGTTGGCATCGGTGTAGTCGGGCAGATCGGACAGCCAGCGGTTGACATTGCCGATCATGCCGATGCCAAACGCTACGCCCGCGATAAGCAGAAAGCCCAAAAACGAGAGCAAGATCATGGGAAGGGCATGCGTCTTAGAGCGACCGCGCCCCTGTCGTTGGCGAGGACCCATATGTTGACCTCCTGGTATGTCGTGCCAGGCGGCAGGTATGCTACCGGGCAGGATGGACATAAGTTATTACACAATAAACCAATCGGGGCATGCGGGGCCTCGTGTATGCTGGTTGGCAGCAATTTTCAGAGTGAAAGCACACCTTGGCAAGGAGTTTACCGATGGCGATTCGGCCGATGGAATCGAGCGGACAATGCGAAAGCGAGTTGGCGGCGGCTGAAGTGGCGCTGCCCGAACTGCTGGCGCCTGCTGGCGGACTTGACCAGATGCTCGCGGCGATTGCGGCGGGTGCCGATGCCATCTATGCGGGGCTGGACGGATTCAACGCTCGAGTGAGCGCGCATGGCTTTAGCGATGATGAGTTCGCGCGCGGTTGTGCCGTGGCCCATGCCCATGGCGTGCGTGTGTACGTGACGCTCAACGTGTTCGTGTTCGATGATGAGTTTGCCGACGCCGTGGCGTTGGGGGCGCATGCGCGCGCGTTGGGTGCCGATGCGTTGATTGTGGCCGATGCCGGGCTGGCCTGTGCGCTTCGTGCGGCGATTCCGGGGGTCGAGATTCACCTGTCCACTCAGGCGGGCGCTCATAGCGAGGGTGCCGTGCAGTTGGCTGCCAAGGAGTTGGGCGTTGAGCGCGTGACGACTGCGCGCGAGCTGAGCGTGGTAGAGATTGAGACGCTTTGCGCTACTGGCGTGCCCATCGAGGTGTTCTGTCACGGCGCTATTTGCATTGGATACTCGGGTGCGTGCGGGTTCTCTGCCCTTCGACGTGGCCGCTCTGCGATGCGCGGTGATTGCACGCAACCGTGCCGTCTGTCCTATGACTTGGTGGACGAGGAGGGGCAGAGTGTTGTCGCTGTCGAAGGGGATCGCCTGCTTTGTCCGCGTGACTATCTGGGCATCGCGCATCTGCCCGAGCTTGTTGCCGCCGGCGTGGCATCGCTCAAGATCGAGGGCCGCATGAAGAATCCCGACTACGTCTTTAACGTGGTGAGGGTGTGGCGTCGGGCGCTCAATATGCTGCGCGACGGCACATGGGATGCCGATGCGGTGCCGGCGCTTGAGCGCGAGCTGGGAAGGTCGTTCAACCGCGGCTTTACCGATGCGTATCTGCGGGGTCGTTCGGGCGCCGAGCTCATGAGCTTTGAGCGCGCGATCAACCAGGGCGTGCGCGTGGGCCACTTGGTGGCGGTGGGTCACGAAGAGGTGACGGTTGAGCTTGATGCCGCCGTGGCGGCGGGCGATACGCTCGAAATCCGATTTTACCCGGGTGCCGACGCGCGTCCCGATGTGCCCAAGCGCTGGCCACAGGTGCCTTGCCCCGTGGATGCCGCTGCGGGAGAGCGTATCGTCGTGCATTGCAAACGCAAGGTGGACGCGGGCTGCGAGGTCTATCTGATTCGCAGTGCCGGCGTGCTGGGGCAGACGGCAACGGTGTTGGAGCGCATGCGGGTCGAGGCAGATGCGGTCGCGCCTGCTGAGCAGTCCGTTGAGGTGCTGCCGTTTGAGGGCGTTCTGGCAGATGGCGACGTGCCGACGGAGTTGGCGGGACCGGCAGAGCCGGCAAAGCATGAGGCTTTTGCTCGTATGGTCTTTGCCTGGGAGCTGATGGATTTGGATCCGCGCGATGAGTGGGATCTGTCCGATGCGACGGTGGTGCTCGACGAAGTGTGCCGCGCAGGCGATATCGAGCGGACTCGGGCGCTTATGCAGCGTGCCGGGCGCGTCGTCTGCCGCAATCTGGGACAGGTGGCGATGGCCCGCGAGCTGGGCACGACGTTTGACGTGGCGGCGCCGGTGTTCTGCGCGAATCGGGCCACGCTTACCTGGCTGCGCGG
>CALFGH010000268.1 GCA_937958315.1 uncultured Collinsella sp.
CCCCTGCTATTCAAAGAAGCTCGGAAGCCTCTATGCGTCTGTGCAAAAGCGCGTGAACGAGCTCATCTCTTGAGCTCCCAAGAAATTCGCGAGCGCATCAACTCGGGCGTGGCCACCCTGCTGGCCGCGCCCCTCTGCTTCGCACTGCTGCTGGTTTTACCATTTCTGATTTGGGATTGGCACCTTCGCTAGCTCCATGCAAGTGAATTGTGGTCCCACGTGGATTCTTTGGGCCCGATCGCGAGCGCGGGCCCGAAGGCTGTAGTAGCTGGCCCATGCCTGGCGCGACGGGTCGCAGACGCTTTCCTGGCTGCCGCCGTCCCAATAGGTGGGCACGTCCATGCGCGCCTTGGCCTGGGACGAGCCGTTGGTTTGGGTTACGTGGAAGGTCGTCGCGGTGCCCGCGGGGGCGTCGTTCCACGATACGGTGAAGGTGACGCCGTTTTGGCTTGCCGTGGCGGAGTGGGCATAGCCGGTTTCTGCTGCAACGGAGATCGCCTCGGGCGTGCCGTTGGTTTGGGCGCGGAGGGATGGGGTGGGGGCTGTGGTGGCCGTGTTGGTTGCGGCGGCGGTGGCGTCAGCGCTTTCCGCATTGACGGCGTTGGTGCCGGTTGATGTTGTGGTGCTGTCCTCTTCGGTATCTGCTGTCGTATTTGTGTTGGTGCCGTCTTCAGCCTTGCCTGTGTCGATGCTCGTGGCGTCGGCTTGCGCCTGCTGCTCGGTTGTCGCTCGAGGCTGAATGGCTTCCGCAATGGCTGCCATGGGCATCGTCACGCTGACCATAGACGTGCACGCGATCGCGCAGAGCAGGTAGTAAAGGGGTCGTTTCATAGCGGAGCCTCTCGGTGAGCAGCCAATAGGGTCCGAAGGCAGCTCCAGGCCAGCACTCCGCACATATTTTGTTGCGGTTTATTTTACGGGAACCCCAGTCAACATCAGCGAACTTTCTGGGGAATGTTGGGGGAGTAGCTGACTGTTGGGACGTTCGCCATTGGTGGCGCCCCGCCCGCGCTTCGTTGGCTATACGCGATGCGGGAGCTTCAATATGAGGCCGTCTTGCGCCTCTTCGAGGCTCGGCACCGAGGCCTTCCATGAAAAGTTCGCGAGGCTGCTGCCTAGGTCAAGCTCTACATGGTCGTATTCTTCGATTTTGCAGCCTGGGTGGTTCTCGTCGGGTATAAGACGGCATTCGACCAGCTGCGTCCCGATGATTCGGTACTCACGCTGATATGCGTACTTGGGCGTTTTAATAACGAGATTGTGCGGGATGCCCTCAAAGATCTCGTGGATCAGTTTTGGTCCGGGTACGCCATAGGAGATGGGGCCGTGGGCATAGATGCTCCCGCCGTCGGCGATGTGCCTGTCGGCGAGGCGCGCGAAGCTGTCGTGCTGCACGATGCTGATCCACCCGTCCGCGCACCCGAACTCCTGAATCATGCGTATCGGGATTTTCACGGCGTTGTCGACGATATCGTTCTCGCGGACCGTGTACATGCAGTAGATGGGCAGGCAAGTATATCCGTAGAGGCACACCCCGGGAGCCATGGACGCCTCGAGTGGATCGCCCTGCTCGCCAGGCAGACCATGGTAGTAGCCGGCCGCGTTCATGTAGAGGCGACCGGTAATCAAGTTGTCTATGTAGGCTTCCTTGGGTGCGAACTTGAGTAGGTATGCGATGCCGTCTTTGAGCATAGCGGATCCTTTCTTGGGTGGAGGTGCCCTGGGCCGCCTTGTGCGCCCCGGTTTCTCATTGCCAAGATAAGGGATATTCTCAGAACCTTCGTGCCGGATTGACGTGGACCTGCGCCGCTTGGGTGTGCTGGCTCATTAGGACGTTAACGCTTGCGCAGCAAAGAGCTTCGGGTGCTATATTCCGACCCGCTACGAAATGGTCTGCTAGTAGATTGGTTATAGTGGCACGCCTCAGCTTGACTGTGCGATGTTCACTTCCTTGTTTGCTTCACGAGCAATACGATGCTGGTCTTCATATTCGAATTCAAGAGATACGCATGTCGATGCATCGAGGTCGAAAACGTAATTGTATCCAGGGACCGAGACGATAACAGATGCGAAGTGGCATGAGTGATCACTGGACTCTTTTTTCATGTTGGAGAGCGCTTCGCGAAGCATTTCCTCGTCAGCAAGAATATTGGACCTGACAAACAACTCGTTTCTCCTAACGGTTTCGTAGTCACCAGAGTCGAGTCTGTCCAGCTTTTTGCGAAGAGCCTCAATAACCGGCTCGAACGAATCAGAACCATTTGGGCCATACAGGACTTCTTTTTCGAAATGCGCTCCACATTGCTCAATAAGTTCGACTCGACGTTTTTCCTGAGAAGAATCATTCTCGTATAGGAGTTTGGAATAGAGGGATTCTGCCTTTCTGCTGTCTTGTGATTGGAAAGCTGTTACCTCTATGCCCAGGGACTGTTCCCGATCGATCAGATCCGGTTTGTCGCTGTAAGCCAAATTGCCGTATTTGTCGCTATCGATAAATTGCAGAACATGTCTCGCATAACACTCCCAGATATCAATCTTGGTCCTGCCAAGGATGGGCATGACGTAGCTTTCGCTATCAATGGGGCTATGCATATGGCTCACTTCTGGTACTCGAATCTCGGGGTTAATGCCTGCCATATTTTGCGATATTTTTTGTCCTCGCGGCGTCCTATCCTTTTAGAAAAAACTGACTGTTTGGAGGATAGCGATGGAAACAACCACTGAAGAGTTTGAAGAAAGGCGCAGGCTCTTACTGCAAGTAGCTGAGGCTTATGCAAATCTTTTATATACGTATAAGACGCAGCTCGTTGCGGCGGACAACGCCAACGGACTCAACAACCGTTTATCCGTAATGCAGACTGTTTTGACATCGGTTTCCGCTTGTGGCTTTGTAAGTATCTGGCTATCTGGAATGAAAATTGCGGCGCTGGTTGCCGCCGGCCTATCTGTGATCAGTCTAGCAATAACAATTTATCTTAAAGGGGCAAACTTGAGCGAGAGGGCGAATTGTCATGGCGCTACCGCAGATGCAATTTGGGTGATTCTTCAGGGGTATCTATCACTTCTTGCCGACAGCCGCTCATTTGATTTGGCGGAAATCAGGTCTCGTCGTGATTCTCTTCAAAAGGAAGTTTCTTCAATTTACACAAAAAGCCCTATGACAAATCCCAAAGCTTATTCAAAGGCCCGTGAAAGCATTAAGGCGGGCGACTGTGGGTTTTCTCCGATGGAGATAGAACAAATACTCCCTGTCGGATTGAGGGATTTGGTTAGATAACTGAAGGGAGCAACATGGACGAAAAACGTTCTTTTGAGAACTTCTTCGATTCAATTTCGTTGGATTCATTGAGTGAGTATCAATCGTCGATTGAGTCATTGACGAAATTATTGAACAAAAAATACTACGATTCGGATTCTGTCGATGACCATTGTCTTGTGGTTGGATCAGTTGGTCGGCAAACCGCTGTTTCGGAAACTAGCGATCTCGACCTTTTGTTTGTACTGCCACAGGAAGTCTATACGAGATTCAATGCCTATGACTCTAATGGGCAATCAGCGCTTCTCCAAGAAGTCAAAAAAACCATTAAAAGCCGTTACCCCAAGACTGACATAAAAGGTGACGGACAGGCTGTAGTGATTAATTTCACAGACAGGTTTTATTCGATTGATTTGGTTCCTGCTTTTGAGCAGGATGACGGTTCGTTTAAATTTCCCGATTCGAATGATGGAGGATCTTGGAAAAAGACGGATCCTATTCCTGAGCAAGATGCCTGTTCTGTTCTATTTGAAAGGACCGATGGAGATGGCAAAAGGCTCTGCAATGCTCTAAGGGTTTGGAAAAATACTCTTGGATTTCATTTTAAGGGCCTGCTCATCGATACTCTTGTTAATAGTTTTTATAACCAGAAAGACCGTTCCAGCGACCCGTATGACCTCTTGTCCGACCTCTTTAAATATTTGTCCGAGCAAGATTGCGAACAATCTATTTGGCATGCTCTGGGCAGCAACCAACAGGTTACGAATGATGAAAATGGGGCGTTTGTACCAAAAGCCAAGAAAGCTCATGGAAAACTAATCGATGCCACTAGCTCTGATGAAAAAGAGCAAGTTCTCATTGATTTATTTGGAAAGCCGTTTTCCGAAGCTGTTGTCGATGGATCTTCCGATAGTGAAGAAGCCCAATTTGCTTCCAAGTATGGAGTGGCCATTGATGAGCGATTTGTCGAGGATCAATTTAAGGTTGATATTCGTCGTTCGATGGAAATCGATTGCCAAGTTATACAGCATGGATTTAGGCCCTCATTACTTAGGGATATGTTGGCTGGACATTGTCCTTTACTACGAAAGCGCTCGCTTCATTTCTTTGTTGTCAATGCTGCTTCTTTTAGGGATTGCGCTTTTTACTGGAAAGTTCGCAACCGCGGTGAAGCGGCATTTCAGAGAAACTGCATCCGAGGCGAAATTCAACGTGGCAATAAAGATGGCTTCCATGACGAGAGGACTGATTTTGTTGGCCCACATTATGTCGAGTGCTATGCGGTTAGGAACGGCGTTTGTATAGCACGATCTAGAATTGAAGTCCCTATCAGCTAGCTTAAAGTACGAATTACGTTCTTTGATCTGGTTTGATTATCGCCCAGCTGGGTCGATAAGCGTCGCTGTAAGATGTTCTCAGTGATATAGCCGTCGTGGACTCTACGTGAGGCGATGACAAAGAAGGGTCGTTGTTCGGTTTTCCGGCAACGGCCCTTTGACGTTTTTGCGACAACTGGATGTTGTCGCGGGCTATCCGCAATCACTTTGCGCCATTTTACGGGGACTATTGTGGAACGAGATTACTTAATGCTAACCGCGTTTTTTGCGATGTTCTGTAATTTGAGGAAAGGCAGCGCTACGGTTTGCGTCCAATGACGGTTTCTGTGACCGGTTCGATATGTGCCATCGAGCTTGGATGGCTTTCTGGAGAGTACTGTTATTGGTCCGATTACAAAACGGTAGTATCCTGCCTGCTTGAAAATGATGCCAAAGGCGTCAAGCTGGTTAGCAAAAATGATGCGAGTAAAACCCAGATAACCGAGATGACCTTGAAGCTTAAGGAACAAGGCGTTTCCGTTCTTGAGCTCAAGTATGTGCCCGGCGCTTCGGCGACCATCGTGTGCAACGGTGATTCCTCAAAGATTTCGAGTACTGCCGGTAGTGATTGGACGGTTGTTGGCTAGGGAATTTAACTCCGATTTTTACAAATATTGGTATTGCTTTTGTAGACAGGGCGCATAAATGTGATGTTCACTTGATGGTGGAACTTGGCGCAACGTTGCGGCTCTGCTGATGTTTGATTCGGGCTTGGTTTAGGACTGTCGTTATTTGTGGTGACGACAAATATAGCCAAGAGCGAGCGCATATGCCTGCCGTGGGATTTAAAGACGGCCAATATCCAGCCTAAGACACAAATTGATGGTAAAGTTACTTGCGACAAGGTCGCAGCTAGTCATTGATTGCCCCGACTGGAGCGAGTCCTCTGTTAAAGATGGACTGAGACGTTTTCACCAATTTGGGTCCGTGCATATGGTCATTCCATAGCCACGGACCCGAATCCGCGCCTACGGAATGACCATATGCACGGACTGTGCGGCCTTGTCCTTATTGGAATCGAGGTGCAATGCTCTGCGACTGTATCAGTAAAACTGATTTGAATATCCTGAGAAATCATCTGAGGGTTTATCGTGACGTTAATAAACTGCCCTTGTTTATCTTTCCCTGCGGCGGTGATCAGAGTCTGCATTCCTCTCGACGATTCTTTAGAGCTTATGTGTCCAACAATCACACCGAGGCTTTAAAAAACGTTTTTTGTCTTACCGCCGAAGACGTAGCGGAGGAAATGGACGGTTCGAGACTTAATTTACTTCAGCAAGAGGCCATGCTTGCCGACATATCTGACTGGATATTGATTTTTGCAGAGAGCTGTGGATCTTTTTGCGAGTTGGGCGCTTTCTCCGCTTTGCCTCATGCTGCTTGGATTACCTCTGTTGCTGTTGGAAAGCAATATAAGGGCTCTCGGAGCTTCTTGATTGATGGGCCAGTGGAAGAAATAGCCACGGGCGACTCCTCGCTTAACAAAGTCTTTTACTTAGACTTAAATAGCCCAATGTCTTCGCCTGACTTGTGCCGCTTTGTTTCTGAACTAAGACCCCTTATTGGTGTTAATGCTACTAAGCGGGGCAAGGCTAGCCAAAAGGCCGCTAGAAAGATGATCAATCTAGACGAGTCCAAGATTAACGTGGGCTCGCTCGTCCATGAGTTACTTGATTTGCTTCAATTATTGGGCCCCATGTCGGAGACCGATTTACGAACGATATACTGTGCGGCCAAAGGCTTCCGTGCTAGTAAGCTCAAAATATTCTCGCCCATTTTAAATGCAGACATGAAAAATGCCGGCGTTCCGATATCTTGGTCGGATGTTTGCTGCATGATGAGAGCTACCGGTCTTGTTTCTAAAGTGAGATGCAATAGGGGTCCGGATTATCTGATTAAAAGCACGATACACCTTGATTCCTATTTCATGTTTAAGAGATACGAAGACCGAGATTTCTTAAATATGAGGGCGCGGGTAATCCTTCGTAAGAGATCAATGGGGTATGGAGGCGTTGCCGGTGTCTATTGCGGATAGAATTTGCTTCGACCTTGGAATGACAAATCGTCAGCTATTGGGCCTTGTAAGCTCAACGACAGATAGGTATCACTGTTTTTCTGCCGGTGGGAGAAAGATTGTTGCGCCTCGGCCAGATTTGAAGCTCGTCCAATGTTGGATTTCGGATTATATAAATACGGAGTTTGATATAGATCTTCCTTACGCTACAGCCTACGAAAAGGGCTCAAGTGTCTGCCGTAATGCCGGGCTCCATGCTAAGAGTAGTCATTTTCTTCTGCTTGATATTCGTCATTTCTTTGAGTCCTGCACTCAGCAAATGGTTAGGAATTTGTTTTCAGGGGGAACGTATCGGTCGACGAACACTGAATCTCGCTCGCGTCTTACTGCAGACGATGTCGATCTTCTTGTAACTCTATCTTGCTATCGGGGCTCTCTTGCAACGGGCTCTCCGTGCTCGCCTTTTATCGCCAATCGCATAATGACTTCGTTTGACCATGAGATTGCAGCTAGACTAGGCGATAGATTCGTCTACTCGCGATACTCTGACGACATCTGCATTTCATCAACTGAATGGATAGACTCCGCGGAGATTTCAGCCATTGTCGATGACCGCCTAAAGCAAAAGGGTTTTGATCTGAATAAGGACAAAACTCGTTGTTTTGGGCGAGGGCACCTTCGTAAATCACGGGCATCTATCTTGACTGCAATGGCGTCCTTCGACTGGGGCCCCAAAGAAAAGCAGAGCTAAAGTGCTCGTTATACCAGGTGCTTATGCGCGAGTGCGATCGTAATTACGCCCATCGCGTTTTAGGCCACTTGAGCTTTTGCAAACAGGTTGAACCGGATTATTGCAATGCGCTTTTAGCCAAGTACGCGAGCTATGGTAAGGCTGTTTCTTGCGGAGGAGTTATGCCAGCGTTAGTAGAGCTCGCCTATGGGTGATTGGCGGGCGACTTGCTGGCGGCATGTGACGGTTGTGTTGGCTTGCTTTTTGAACCATTCTCGAATTGGTTGCATATTCTATTAAATTTTGGACAGTTAATACTTCGAGGGAGTCGAAGCGCTTTGAGTATTTACTGCTTGAGCACCGCTGAATATCGCGAATCAATGCCGCCGATATTGCGCTTTGGCACCGGGCCCGACACTGGTCCCGGTGCTTTTTTACTACCGTTTTCTTGCTAACGTCCGGTCCTGCTGCGCTGCCGCATGTTGACTTCGCTCATTGTTGGTACGGGTCGTATTATGCGCGTCTTTGTCCGTGATGGCTGTTTCTTCTAGGATGAAGTGGTCGAACGATCGGCTCTTAAGCTAATGAGCTGGGGCTATTTAATAAAATCCTTCCTCCTGATCCGACCAAGGTGGCGGTCCAGTTCGTATATAGCGTCAATGTAAAGCTCGGCAGAATCGCGTATGTCTCGCATGTCGAGGCAGCATCTTTCAAAGTGCAGCTTGCCTTTTTGTTCTTTGGCGCTGCGAATATTGCGACATGTCATCAATGCGATGTCATTATCGCCCACGCAGTTGATTCTTGAAAATCCTTTTGGTGTGATGCGATATATAACTGCCTTAGGAAAGGAATCAAGTAGGCTTTTCCCTCTTATATCAATGCAGATTCTTCCTTCTGATCCAAAACCATAATCTTGATGTCTAGTTGAATTGAGGGGGTGGGCAATAACTATTGAGCGAACAACTTGGAGATATTTGCACGCGTCGTCGAGTTCACTTTGTTTAGAGAACTCAAAATCGTTTTCAATCTCTTTTCGAAGACAGTTCCCTTTAATTTGCCAGAACGCATCTTTTATCCAAGTAGCAAGTGCCACAAGATAAACGGTGTCCTTTGGGTTGGGCAAGAAGCCCCCGCCGATAGTGGAATTGAAATCTTGAATGCTGTATTTAGCCTTAAGGATGAGATCGGACATTAATTCATAATGATCGGAGTCCTTCCAGGGCCATTTCTTCCATATGCCGCCTCCGTGTTCACCTAAATCATCGGTGGTCTTTAGTTTTTCGATCGCTTGCATGTCTCTCCTGTCTATTCGATTTGTTGCAGCGCTTCTTTTGTTGTCTTGATGTCAACATGGTGCCCATTAATGGCTATAATCTGCCAGCTATCCAAAGAATGAGTCCAAAGGTTGATTTGGAGGATTAGCGGCATAGGATTGATGGACCCCGAGCTTTCCCTTAAAGTAAGCCTTGTGATGAGGCCTTGCGACGGTATGTCCGGCTTGGTCCGTGGTAACCGCCGCAAGGCGGTTTTCGTGTTTAAGGGGCTGTTTACCGAGGGCATTTGTCCGTATCCGCTTCTGGGCAGTGGGCTTTTATCGCGAATTTCGGAAGTGCGGGGAAAATCGAAACTTGCCGCGCACACTCCGATTTTTGCCAACAAAATCGCAGGCCGCAAGAGTCCAAACCTGGGGCCTAGTCGACAGGTCCCATTTTTTACCGCACTTCCGAGTTCACCTGTCGATAATGTGCGGCGGCCTCTGGAACCTCCGAGAGCGTCGGCCTTTTAGCATAAAGCGCATCGCCCCCCGGGGGGCTTCTGGGGCGCGGCTCTTCTGGTTAAACTACTCAATTCTTAATGCTCACCGTGCTTAATTCTCGATGACCATTCGGACTATTTTTAAGTGGGCATCAACAGGTTGAGTCGGGGAGGGGGGAGCTGAGGTGGATGAGGCGTATTTGTCCTGGCGTTATGTTCCGCACTTATTTGACCATGCGCGATACGGTAGCTTCAGCTTGCGGCTGTTTTGCGCTTCTTCGAGATCCCACACCGTACCTTCCAGGTCCGATTTATGTCCGCGCCAGTAGTTATGCTTTAAGCAAAGCGGCACGAGTGAACTTGCTGCAAGCCTCATGCTGTGAGCGCGTTAAGCAATCGGTCGTGAAGGTGAGGTGAGTATGAAAGGTAGAAACCAGCACGTTACGAAGCGGGCGGATGGCAAATGGCAGGTTAAGGGCGAGGGAGCGCGTCGCGCTTCCTTTGTTACGACGACCCAGGGCGAAGCTATAAAGCGCGGTCGTCAAATTAGTTCTAATCAGCACTCTGAGCTAATCACCCATCGTCCCGATGGCAGAATCCGCGCAAAGGATTCCCATGGGCACGATCCCTTCCCGCCGAGAGGATAGGGGCTTGACGCCATTGCGGCTGCGGGCATGGATTAGCGTGTCCGCAGCCGCAAACGCCTGCCGGAAGTATGCGGCAAATTCTGGAACCCCCGAGCACAACGGCTTTTCCGCATAAAGGATCCGCAGGCAGAAGCATTGCGGCATTCCGGAGTGCTCGGCATGCTAGGGATTTGCCGCATACTTCCGAGTTTTGGCCTTGTACCCTTTGCTCCAGATGCTGCAAACACTTGATTGATGCTATTTAAGGTCTATAATCAAATAAAAACTCTGAAATATCTTTTCAAAACAATGAAAGGAATTTTGAGGACGATGCTTTGCCAGTTTAACTTCAGGAACTATAGATCCTATCGCGACGAAACTGTGCTTTCCATGCAGGCAACATCGATGAGGGAGTTCGAGCGCTCCCTCATAGAGTGTCCTGACGGGCAGAGTTTCCTTCCGGTGGCTGCGGTTTACGGGCCTAACGCTGGCGGCAAGTCTAACCTGCTCGAGGCTCTTGACTATATTCGTTCGGCGGTAGCAAGGCCGATCAGGTTGTTGTCTGCCAGCACTGATGCGCCAGAAGGTAACCGATCTTCGATACCTCGTTGCTCTGCGTTCGAGTTCGATGACGTGTCGGCTGCTAAGCCCACCGAGTTCGAGCTCTACTATCGCGCGGGTGAGCATGAGTACCGCTATGTTCTGTCTGTACACGCCGATGAGATCGTGTCCGAAGGGCTGTGGCGGCGTAAATTGGGAGCGTCGCGTACGGCGATGCTGTTCGAGCGCGAGGATACAAAGGTTGAACTCGGCCCCACACTGCGTAAGCTTGTGACGGCTGCGAGGTTCAACCCGAGCCTGCCGTACCTATCGTTCCTTTGCATCAACTTCGATGCGCCGGTGGTCCAGGAGGCGGCCAGCTGGTTTCTCGACGCCGTGTTTCTCAACTACAACAGTTCCTACCTGGAGCGGATGCTCGAGCAAATGCTCGACGAGGGCGACTCGCGCGAGGTCACGCGTTTTTTGCGCGCCGTTGATGTGCGTATTGATGGCTTCAGAGTGGAGAGGGCGCCGGAGTGGCGCGGCCAGCGCGTCTTCGTGAGGCACGAGGTGGGCGGCAAGTCGTACGAGCTGCGTTTATCCGAGGAATCTGCCGGAACCCAGAAGCTCATGGGGTTGGCTGCGTATCTGATGACAGCGCTTGAGCGTGGTGGCACCGTTGTGGTAGACGAGCTCGACGCCAAACTGCACCCGAAGCTTCTTCGCTATGTGATCCTGCTGTTTAAGGACCCTGAGGTCAACAAGAGTGGCGCACAGCTCATCTTCTCGTCCCAGGACGTGTCTACCATGCGAAACGATGTGTTCCGCCGTGACGAGATATGGTTCGCTGCGCGCGGCGAGGGGGAGGCGAGCCAGCTGTGGTCTCTCGCCGACATCCACGAGGCAAACGGTAATCTGGTAAGCAAGAACGCGGCTTTCGACAAGCAATACCTGTCCGGTCGCTACGGCGCCGATCCGTACCTCACCCGCATCGAGGAGTGGGATTAGCATGGTGGCGAAGAAGTCGAAGGGCTGGCGTAGCGGCAAGCGAGAGGGCCGCTCGCGCATGGTTCAGATGACGCGTCATCTTGTAGTGAGCGAGGGTAAGGAGACCGAGCCTCGCTACTTTGAGGGTGTGCGTGCGGCGTTGGGCGCGGCGAACGAGCGCAAGGTTGCCATTGTCGTTAAGGGAACCGGCAAACACACGCTTGACCTGCTTGATTTCGCCGTCGAACACTGCCGCTATGCGCCCGAGACGTTCGATCACGTGTGGCTCGTGTATGACAAGGATGACTTTCCTGCGTCCGACTTTGACGCGATGGAGTGCAAGTGCAACGAGCTCTCTGATGGTTCGAGGACCTTCCACGCGTTGTGGTCCAACCCCTGCTTCGAGCTGTGGCCGCTTCTGCACTTTCGCTACACGACCGCGCATATGTCCGCGTCCGACTGCCAGCATGCCCTCGCGCAGGAGATGTCGAAGAACTTGGGCATCGAGTACCGCAAGAACCTGGACGGGATGTTTGGGGCAGTGGATGATAGGCGAGGCGAAGCATTGCAGCGTGCTGGGCGCCTCGTCGCGTACCATAGGGAACTGGGTAACAATAAGCCATCTGCGCAAAACCCTGCAACAAAGGTGGGCGAAATTTTCGATGTAATCGGGCCGTATCTGGTTGGCTAGTCGAGTCGCTGGATTGGCTTTCCGGTTAGTGCGATTGACGGATTGTACTGCGCTATTGCGAGTCCGGTGCGTAGGAGAAGTACGGGGAAAATCGAAACTCGCCGAGCGCACACCGATTTTTGCCAACAAAGCTGCAGGTCGCGGATGCCCAAAACAGGGGCCTGTTTGACAGATCTCGGTTTTTCACCGCACCCCCGATTGGGCGTTCATTTAGTACTCTCGTTGTTCCCACATCCTCTAAAAAAGTTCTTAAAACAGCCTTAAAGGCGTTTTAACTCGCGTTGACAGCGTAAAATACGCATGTTTGACTATGACTAAAGTGGATTTTAGGGGAGGGGTGCGCCATGGAGGTGCTGGTTGTTGGCAACACCGCATATGTTGACGATGACTTTTGTGCCAAAGCGTTCCCCGGGGACCATGTGCAGGTTGTAGCCGCGCAAGACACGTGCCGCGACGAGTCTTCGCCCCATGTCTCGTGGAAAGAGCTGCTCCAGCACTTGGAGCAGGCCTACGAGTTCGACCGCGTGGTCTACCTATCCAATTACCTTACCCCGCACACCGATACCGTGGGCGATATCGAGCTGCTGCGCACGGTCTTTCGTGCGTGCGCGGGTCGCCGGGTCCAACTGCTGTATGTAGCGGGGCCCGCGGGTGCCGAGGGTGCCGCCGATGCCGCGGGGCGAACGGGCAAGGGAATTATCGCCCGCGCGTCAAACGACCTGTGCCGCTACTACGCCGCTCGCGAGGGCGTTCAAACCAAGATCCTGCGCGTGCCGTTCCTGTATACCGCGTCTGCCGCGCTGGAGGACCCGTTTTTGGTGCCGCTGTTCGACGCGTGCTCAACCGGATCGGTTGCTCTGCAGGGCGCGGAGGATGCGGCGTTTCCCCTGCTGTGCGCCGAGGAACTCGCGGTGCTGATTCGCCGCATCTTTGATAGCTGGGATGCCTCTTTTGAGACGCTCGACGTTGCCGATGCCTTCCATCACACGGCGGGTGAAGTGGGCGAGGCCCTTCAGGCGCTGTTCCCAGGGCTCTCAGTTGCCTATGGTGATTCTGCCGGCTACGCCCTGCCCGCCAGCGACGTCGCTCGCGTGCGCTATGGCTGGTTTCAGCGCTACGACTTGCTGCGCGATCTTTCGACCATTCAAACGCGTTGGGATGCCGGCCGCGCAAAGAAGGTCAACCCCTTGCGCGCCGCCATCGACCGCATCCAAATGCGCACGCTGCCAATTAAATGCCTGGAGACGGGCGTTGCCTGGGTCCTGTTCGAGGTGCTGGAGCACCTGTTCTCCCAATCGGCCCAGCTCAACGTGCTCGATTATCGCCTGCTCTACGTGGTGTTGATCGGCACGCTGTATGGCTTGGACTTTGGCCTGGTTGCGGCGCTGCTGGCGTCGGTGGGTTTGGCCGCGAGCTACTTTACCCAGTACGGCTATACCTTCCAGGGCCTGTTCTACGAGCCATCCAACTGGCTGCCGTTTATTGCGTACTTTGTGGTGGGTGCCGTGTGCGGCTATGTGCAGCTGCGCAACAGCGAAGCCATTAGGGCGGAGCGCGATCAAAACGAGCTCGTGCGCAACCGCAATACGTTCCTTACGCAGCTCTACCACGACGCGATCGAGGACAAGCGCGCGTACAGGCGCCAGATCGTGGGTCGCCACGACAGCTTTGGCAAGATCTTTGCCGTGACGCAGGAGCTCGACGTACTCAACCCACGCGACATCTATCGCAAGTGCTGCGAGCTTCTGGGCGAGATCCTCGAGAACGATTCGGTGGCGATCTACCATGTTTCGGGCGGGGCATTTGCACGCCTGGTGGCAGCAAGTCCCGCGATTGCCGAAGATGCCGCACGCTCGCTCACGCTTGAGCAGCTTGCACCTCTTTTGGGCGACGGGGGCCGTTCGAACCTGTGGGTGAACCGCGAGCTGACGCCGGGGCTTCCCATGTTTGGATACACGATCGAGCGCGACGGGGCACCCGCCGTGTTGATCTTTGTGCGTCGTGCGGCCGAAAACCAAATGACTCTCTATTATCAAAACCTGTTCCGCATCTTGTGCGGGCTGGTCGAAAGCGCGCTGGGCCGTGCCTTTGACTATGAGGCGGTGGCGCAGGATAAACGCTGCGTTGACGGCACTTGCGTGCTCAAGCAGGCTGCCTTTGGCCAAGAGCTCGCGGCGGAGCAGGCGCTCGCAGATAGCAAGATGGGGAGTTTTTTGCTCCTGCGCGTGGTACCGGGCATGGAGCCTGTCGGCGAGCTGGTGGGCGCAATTGGGTCGGCAATCCGCGAGAGCGACGCAGCGGGCTTGGTCGACGGCGACGTGCTCTACCTGCTTATGCGCCAGGCAAAGGCGTGCGATCTGCCCATTATCCGCGAGCGCCTGAGCGCAAAGCAGATTGCGGTGGAGCCCGTCGACGGCGAGGATATCGTGGCGCTGCTGCAGCACATCTCTTACACCGGTGACGGTGAGGGGGGTGCCGCTTGATCTCGCTTGTCGTTGCTGCCGTCTTGCTGCTGATTCATGCGCTGGTTTGCCTGATGCTGTGGACGCTTATGAAGCTGGGCCTGCTGCCGGTGCGCGGGCACATGCTGGCTGTGATAGTGCTGGTGCCGCTGTGGGGCCCGTTGCTGGTGGTTCTGCTATCGGTCCGCAGCGCGGTGTTTGGCGAGGGGCTGAAAGAGTCTGCGCTGGAGTCGCTGCGCTTCAACGACGACCTGCATCGCAGCATCCTGGTGCACGACCGTGACGCCGATGCAGGCGTAGTGCCGCTCGAGGAGGCGCTCATCGTCAACGACCCGGCATACCGGCGCCGCCTAATGCTCTCCATGCTCACCGAGGAGCCCGACGCGTACCTGGCGCAGCTGCAGGCGGCTAAGCTTAACGACGACGTTGAGGTGGCGCACTATGCCGCGACGGCGGTGGCGCAGATCTCCAAGGAGTCCGACCTTAAACTGCAGCAGCTGGAGCGTGCCTTTAAGACAGACCCGAGCGCGCAAAACCTCAACGAATACTGCGATTTTCTTGGTGAATACTTGAACTCGGGCTTGGCCGAGGGACGCGTGGCTCAGATTCAGCGTCAGCAGTATGCTCGCTTGCTTGCGCGCCGCCGCGAGCGCGAGGACTCCTTTGAGCTGCGCGTTCGATATGCGACGGCGCTGGCCGATGTCGGACAGATCGACGAGGCGCAGGCCGTGACCAACCAGCTGGTGCTCGACGTGCCCGAGGAGCAGGAGGTTTGGATGCTTTGCCTGCGCCTGGCGGTAATGCGCCACGACGGTGACGAGGTCCACCGCGTGATCGACGCGATCGACAAGCGGCATGTGTATTTGAGCGCCGACAACCGCGAAAAGTTGGCGTTTTGGCGCGACGGGGAGGAGGACCGATGAGCGTGGTGCAACATATCCGCGACCGTGCAGGCCGCTTTCGTTGGATGGGACTGCTCGTAGTGTGGGCTGTTTTTATCGTCATGGCCACCGTGCTGCTGATCGAACGCGCCGGAGTGCAGTACAGCGCAGGACAGCACAAGCTGGGTATGCTCGCCGCCACCGACGCTACGCCTGCAAGCTCGGCAATCTTTGGCCAAAAGCCCACATGCCTGGTCATTACCGACTCGGACCAAGATAGCGTCGACGACGTTAAAGACCAGTTCGACCAGATTTTGCTGGACATGAAGATCGCCCATCGCGATGTTGATATTGCCACCGACGGTGCGGACGCGATCCCATCGCTCACGTCGTTTGATCGCGTGATTGTGCTTATGCCCTCGCTTGACGGACTGGGTACGCATCTGACCGATCTGATGAGTTGGGTGAGTGCGGGCGGCTCACTCATGCTGGGCATGACGCCAGATAACTCGAACTACCTGCAGGCTATTGCTTCCAAGCTTGGGATCGAATCGGCCGGATATGACTATGCGACAGCCGAAAGTATCGTTCCGAGCAATGACTTTATGTTGGGCGGAGGAGAGCGCTACGAGTTCTCGGATCCCTTCGATTCTTCGCTCTCGGTTTCATTGCGCGAAACGGCGCACGTGTGGGCAAAGACCGGTGACGCGGGCACGCCGCTCATTTGGTCTAACGATTGCGGCAGTGGTCACACCGTGGTGTGCAACATTGGCATCTACGACAAGGTCATGCGTGGGTTCTATGCTTCGGCCATAAGCTTGCTGGGTGATACCACGGCCTATCCGGTCATCAACAGCGCCGTGTTCTATTTGGACGACTTTCCTAGCCCCGTGCCCTCGGGCGATGGTACTTATATCAAGCGTGACTACGGCCTTTCCATTGCGGATTTTTACACCAAGGTCTGGTGGCCCGATCTGCAAAAGCTCGCGCAAAAATATGGCATTCGCTATACCGGCGTGATGATCGAAAACTACGAGGACGCGGTCAACCAGACCGAGCCCGCGCGACAGGCCGATACCACGCAGTTTCGATATTTTGGCGGCATGCTGCTGCAGATGGGCGGCGAGCTGGGCTTTCACGGCTACAACCATCAGCCTCTGGCGCTCTGGGACACCGACTACGGCACGCTGTACGACTACAAGACCTGGAAGAACAAAGAGACGCTCGTCGCTTCGCTCAACGAACTTATCGCGTTTCAGGACGAGGTCCTGCCCAATGCTCATGGCTCGGTTTACGTGCCGCCGTCGAATATTCTTTCGGCTCGCGCGCGCAAGCTTATCGGTACCGATGTTCCGCGCATTAAGACCATTGCCAGTACGTATTTTGAGGATGGCACCGACCTGCCCTACGTGCAGGAGTTTGGCGTGGCGAGCGATGGCATTGTGGAACAGCCGCGTATTGTTTCGGGCGGCATGGTCAACGATTCCTATATGCGCCTGGCAGCCGTGTCCGAGCTCAACATGCACTACGTGAGCACGCACTTTATGCACCCGGACGACCTTTTGGACCCCGATCGCGGAGCCAAGGAGGGCTGGGAGGTCTACAAGGGCGGCCTGGTCGACTACCTGGAGTGGCTTACCAAATCCGCGCCCGACCTGCGGCACCAGACGGCGTCGGAGTGCTCCGGTGCCATCCAACGCTTTTCGTCGGTTACGGTGAGCGTGGATACCAGTGCGGATGCCTGGACGCTCAGCCTGGGCAATTTTCACGACGAGGCTTGGCTCATGTTCCGCGCCAATAATGGCGAGCCGGGTGCGGTGACGGGTGGCGAACTGACGCACCTTACGGGCAATCTGTATCTGCTCAAGGCAAATGATAAGACCGTGACGATCGAGCGCAAGGAGGGTGGCGATAAATGAGAATCTGCTTGGTACTCGAGGGTTGCTACCCCTATGTGCACGGCGGCGTATCTACCTGGATGCATGGCTATATCCAGGCCATGCCCGAGCACGAGTTCGTGCTGTGGGTGATTGGCGCGCATGCTGCCGACCGCGGCAAGTTTGTCTACGAGCTGCCCGGCAACGTGGTCGAGGTGCACGAGGTGTTTCTGGACGATGCCCTGCGGCTTTCGGGCGAGCAGCACGAAGCCAGTTTTAACGACCGTGAGCGCGAGGCGCTACGCCGTCTGGTTTCGCTCTCCAATCCGGACTGGGACGTGTTATTCGATATCTTCCACCGCCGTCGCGTGCATCCGCTCTCGTTTTTGCAGAGCCGCACGTTTATGGATATCTTTCGCGACGTGTGCCTGGCCGAGTATCCCTATACGCCCTTTGCCGATGCATTCCACACCATGCGCTCCATGTTGCTGCCCGTGCTCTACCTGTTGGGCAGCGAGGTGCCGGTGGCCGATGTGTACCATGCCATCTCGACCGGCTACGGTGGCCTGCTCGCCTGCCTGGGCTCAAGCGTTCACCATGCGCCGGTGCTGCTGACCGAGCATGGCATCTATACCCGCGAGCGCGAGGAAGAGATCATTCGCGCCGATTGGGTGGTGCCGTCGTTTAAGGACCGCTGGATTCGCTTTTTCTACCTGCTTTCGGAGGAGATCTACCGCCGCGCCTTCCGCGTGACCAGTTTGTTCCATAACGCTCGCAAGACGCAGATCGATATGGGTTGCGATGCAGACAAATGCCTGGTTATCCCCAACGGCATTCAGTTCGACCGCTTTAAGGACATTCCCTTAAAGCCCGATGACGGCTGGGTGGACATTGGCGCGGTGGTGCGCCTGGCTCCCATCAAGGACGTCAAGACTATGATCTATGCCTTCTTTGAGCTGCACGAGCGCCTGCCTAAGGTGCGTCTGCACATCATGGGCGGCGTGGACGACGAGGAGTATAGCGCCGAGTGCCACGCGCTGGTCGAAACCCTGGGCGTGCGCGACCTGATCTTTACCGGCCGCGTCAACGTGGTCGAGTACATGGAAAAGCTCGACTTTACCATTTTAACGAGCATCTCCGAGGGCCAGCCGCTCAGCGTGCTGGAGTCGCTTGCAGCGCGCCGTCCCTGCGTGACGACTGAGGTGGGCTGCTGTCGCGAGCTGCTCGAAGGCGCCCCGGGCGACGACTTTGGTGTGGCGGGTTTTGTGACGCCGCCTATGTATCGCAAGGGCTTGGCCGATGCCATGGAGCGCATGTGCGTGAGCCGCGCCCGCCGTATCGAGATGGGGGAGCGCGGGCAGCGTCGCGTTGCCACGTACTTTTTGCACGAGCAGATGCTCGCCAACTATCGCGCGCTGTACGACGAGACGGCGTGTGCGTTTAACCTGCCCAGAGAGGGGGAGTAGCCGGTGGCCGGAATTGGATTTGAGCTCAAGCGCCTGTTTAGGCGCAGGGGCCTGTTTGCCACGATGCGCGCTTATGGCTACGCCGGCATTGTGTGCACGGGTCCCATGCTGTTGGGCGTGCTGCTCCAGGTGGGTATCTTGGTGCTGTGCGGTCTGTGGGGTGTGGGCCGTGCCAACCAGGATCTGCTGGTGTGCATGGTGACCTACACACTGCTGGCCTCACTTTTGCTCACGAGCTTTTTCTCCATGCCGGTCACGCGCTTTTTGGCTGATATGTTGTTTGCCGAGCGCGAGGACGAGATTCTGCCTTCGTTTTGGGGCTCCAATGCTGTCATGCTCGTTGCGGGCACGGTGCTCTACGGCGTCTTTTTGCTGTTCTCGGGCGCCACGCTGCTGCAGGGGCTGCTGTGCCTGTGGCTGTTCAACATTATGATCGTCAACTGGAACGGCATGAGTTACCTCACGGCCATTAAGGATTACCGCGGCATCCTGTGCAGCTTTGCGGCCGCCATTGGCGTGGCGTGCCTGTGCGCCCTGGCCGCGCTGGCGCTGGGACTGCCGCCGGTCGAGGGCCTGTTGGCATCAATTGCTCTGGGCTACGGCGTCATGCTCGCCTGGGACGTGGTGCTGCTGTACCGGTATTTTCCGCAGAGCGATCGCAGCCCCTGGCTCTATTTACGGTGGCTTGATCAGTTTATGCCGTTGGCGCTCACGGGCTTGTTTACCAACCTGGGCCTCTTTGCGCACTTGGTGATAATATGGGCCGGTCCCATTGGCGTGCAGGTCAAGGGCTTGTTTTATGGTGCGCCCTACCACGATGTGCCGGCGCTCATCGCGTTTTTGACGATCCTGGTCACGTCCGTCAACTTTGTGGTCTCAGTCGAGGTCAACTTTTATCCGCGCTACCGCGACTACTACAGCCTGTTCAACGACGGTGGCGTGGTGGGCGACATTGTGGTGGCCGAGGAGGAAATGCTTGCCACGCTCAACCGAGAACTGCGGTTTTGTGCGCTCAAACAGTTGTTTGTGACCGCGGCGGTCATTTCGCTCGAGACCACGGTGCTCTCGGCCCTACCGTTGGGCTTTAACAACCTGATGCACGGGTATTTTCGCACGCTGTGCGTGGGCTATGGCCTGTATGCCGTGGGCAATACGGTGATGCTTATCTTGCTGTACTTTACCGACTACAAGGGGGCCGTGCTGGCCTCGGGGCTGTTTGCTGGTGTGGCCGGGTTGGCGACTGCCGTTTCTCTGCTCTTGCCGCAGCAGTTTTACGGCTTTGGCTTTTTGTTGGGTGCAGCGGTGTTTTTTATCGTGGCGCTGCTGCGGCTCGATACCTATACCGCCAATTTGCCGTATCGTATCCTGAGCCAGCAGCCTATTGTGGCTACTGACAAGACGGGCTGGTTTACCGAACTTGGCCGGGTGCTCGACCGTGTTGAGCAACGCTACGAGGACAAGCGCGTGGGCGGTGAGCCGCGCAGTGCGTTTGAACGTATGGTGGTTCGCCTGTACCAAAAACATTGGGGAGGTTCTGATGATCGATAAGTTGATGTCTCGCCGCTGCCTGATCGAGGCGGCTGCCGGCGCGCTGTTGCTTTCGGGCTGCTCGTCTCAGGACGAATCCTCGACCAAAAAGGTCAAAAAGCAGGGCAAGATTAAAAAGGCCGAGGCCTCCGACCAGTCCAAGCACCTGCGCGATAAGGACGAGCTCTACGAGGTCTACGACGACTCGGGCATTGTGACCATGTACCTGACGGTCTCGCGCGGTAACAGCTCCGAGAACACCGATCATAGCTGGGCCGAGATCAATACGTACTCGGTGTATGACTATGCCGACATGGGCGTGACGCGCTATCAGGTAATGGGGCTTTTGCAGGCGGGCGACGAAGACGGCCCGGTGGCCGGCGAGGTTGGCTATGGCGAGGAAGCGCCCAATGCTACCGTGCAGGTGCGCGGCCAGACGTCGAGCAATAACTCACAAAAGAATTACAAGGTGGAGCTCAAAAAGGGCAAGGGTACCTGGCGCCAACAGCGCGCGATTGCGCTCAACAAGCACATGGGCGAGGGTATGCGTTTTCGCAACAAGATGGCCTACGACCTTATCCGTGGGATTCCCCAGATGATGGGCCTACGTACGCAGTTTGTGCATCTGTGGGTGTGCGACCAGACCGAAAAGTCCAACGACACCTTTGAGGACTACGGCCTGTTTACGCAGGTGGAGCAGCTCAATAAGACGGCGCTTAAGGCGCACGGCTTGGATAAGAACGGGCATCTGTATAAGGTGAACAGCTTCGATTTCCATCGCTACGAGGACATCATTAAGCTCGCCGACGATCCCGACTACAACCAGGCTAAATTTGAGGGCATGCTCGAGATTAAGGGCGATTCGGACCACACCAAGCTCATCGAGATGCTCGATGCGCTCAACGATGAATCGCAAAAGATCGATGATGTGCTCGATACCTACTTTGATACCGAGAATCTGGTCTATTGGCTGGCGTTTCAGATTCTGACGGGCAACTGTGATACGCAGAACCGTAACTGCTATCTGTACAGCCCGCTCAACTCAAATACCTGGTACTTTTTAGATTGGGATAACGACGGCATGCTGCGTAAGCTGGAGCTTTCTCTTACTGGGTTTTCGGACTACGCGAGCTGGGAGCGCGGTGCAAGCATCTACTGGGGCAACGTGCTGTTTAACCGCGCGTTGCGCAGCAAGTCGTTCCGCAGCGAACTCGACCGTGCCGTCAAGGACTTGCGCTCGTATTTGACCGAGACTCGCCTGACCAAGATGATCAAGCACTACCGCGATGTGACTGAATCCCTGGTCTTTGCTTCGCCCGATATCGACAATCTGCCTGTCACCAAGGACCAATACGAGCAGATCGCCGCGGCGATTCCTTCCGAGATCGAGGAGAACTATAAGAGCTTTCGTGAGAGCTATAAAAAGCCCATGCCGTTCTACATTGGCGTGCCGCAGATCGATAACGGTAAGCTGCGTGTGAATTGGGACGCGTCGTACGACTTTAAGGCGCGCGACATTCGCTATACCGTGGAGCTTGCGCGCGACTATGCCATAAGTGACGTGCTTTTTAAGGCCGAGGACGTGCTGCTGCCCGAGGTGACCTGCGATGCGCCCGATGCCGGCCAGTATTTTGTGCGCGTGCGCGCCACCAACTCCGACGGCTATACGCAAGATGCGTTTGACTACTATGTGACCGACGACGGCAAGCATTACGGCATGCTGTGCTTCTATGTCAAGGATGGCGGTAAGGTCGTGGGGGATACGTATGAGGAGGGCTAGCGCGCTGCTTGAGCGCCTGGCGGCACCTCCCGTGCGTGCCACGCAGGAACGTTACCGCCACGAGCTCAAGTATCTCATCAACGAGGGCGAGCACGCTACGCTTGCCTGCCGCATGGCGCCGGTGTTTAAGCTGGATAAGCATGCGCAGGCAGGCGGTTACACCATTCGCAGCCTGTACTTTGACGACTACTGCAACTCGGCCTATGAGGAAAAAGACGCCGGTATTCTCATGCGCAAAAAGTATCGCGTGCGCATCTATAACGGCAGCGACAAGGTGATTAAGCTCGAGCGCAAAAAGAAGTACGGCAGCTGGATCTACAAGGAGGACGCGCCGCTCACGCGCGACGAGTTTGAGCAGATCCTGGCCGGCGACTACGACTTTTTGCTCAGAAGCCCCTATCCGCTCTGTCGTGAGTTCTACATCGAGTGCATCTGCAATATGATGCGCCCGCGGACCATCGTGGACTACGAGCGCGAGCCGTGGGTTATGGACGAGGGCACGGTGCGTATAACGTTTGACATGAACGTGCGTGCCGCGGTGGGGAGTTTCGATATTTTTGATGCGACCTTGCCCGCATTGCCCGTGCTGGAGCCCGGCAAGCTGGTGATGGAGGTCAAGTTTACGGAGTTTTGCCCGCAGCTGGTGCGCGATATGGTGCCGCCGGGCGCGGCCGAGCTCACGGCGGTCTCCAAGTACTGCCTGTGTTACGAAAAGACCGCCTACCTGCGCGGATTTAATTACTGGGAATCGGATTTTGAGAACCGAGGGGATATTTAGACCATGAGCACCAGGGACTTTTTTAAGAACTCCGTCTTGGAGGCGTTTGGTCAGGTCGACCCTGCCAAGATCGGCCTGTCGCTGCTCGTGGCGCTCGCCATGGGCATCCTGATCTACTACGTTTACAAGCGCTTTTTTACCGGTGTGGTGTATTCGCGCAGCTTTGCCGTGACGCTCGTGGGCATGTGCGTGCTCACCTGCATGGTCACGCTCGCGATCTCGACCAACGTGGTTATCTCGCTCGGTATGGTCGGTGCTCTGTCCATCGTCCGCTACCGTACGGCGGTCAAGGACCCGCTCGACCTGCTGTATCTATTTTGGGCCATTACCACGGGCATTACGGCGGGCGCCGGCATGTATGCGCTCGTGGCGCTCACGGCCGTGGTGATCGTGGTGATGATCGCCGGTTTTGCGAGCCACCAGGACAAGGCGCGCGTGTATATGATGGTCATTCACTACACGGGCCAGAACACCGGCGATGACATCGTGCGCGCGTTTGGGCGCACCAAGTTTACGGTGAAGTCCAAGACGATGCGCGGTGACAAGGTTGAGATGGCCGTCGAGGTGTTCTCGGACGGTGTGGATATGCCCTATGCGGATGCCATTCGCGCGCTCGATGGCGTGGAGGACCTGACGCTCATCCAGTACAACGGCGAGTACCACGGCTAACTTTGTTCCGGCGTTTTAACAAACGCCGGTCCGCTCGACGCTGCGCGGGCATCTGCCGGGCGATCTGCCGCTCAAACCGTCGCTCGCGTACATAAAGTACGCTTCGCTCCTCTTTCGCGGCACCTCGCCACGGCAGCTGCCCGCTCGCTGGCGTATGCTCGACCTGGGTGGGCCGATTTGGTTCATATGCCGTCTTCACGGGTATCATGGTGAAAGCGATTTCAATGACAGGGGTGCTCGTGGTAAAGATGAAAGATGTGGCCGAGCTGGCAGGCGTTTCGAGCGCCGCCGTCTCGCGCTACCTCAACGGTGGATATATCTCGGCGGACAAGGCCGAGCGCATTAAGCATGCAATCGAGCTGACCGGATACGTGCGATCCAGCCAGGCTCGCGCGCTGCGCACCGGTTCCACCAAGCTCATTGGCGTCATCGTACCTAAGATCAACTCCGAATCCGTGAGCCGCATTACCGCCGGTATTGGCCAGGTGCTCGGTCGTCGCGGGTACCAGATGCTGCTTGCCAATACTGACAACGTCCCTGATCGCGAGCTCGAATACCTCGACCTGTTCCAGAACCACCCGGTTGACGGCATTGTGCTGGTGGCAACTATGATTACCGACGAGCACCGTCGGGCGATTGAATCGTGCCGCGTGCCCATTGTGCTGATCGGCCAGAATGTCGAGGGCGCGGCGTGCGTTTATCATGACGATTACGAGGCCGCTTTTGAGCTGGGCCATGCGCTTGCGGGTCGCGTGGACGGCAAGATCGCCTACATTGGAGTTACCGAAGAGGACCGCGCGGCCGGTTATGACCGCCGTCGCGGTTTTGAGGCCGGATTGCGCGCCGCGGGTAACCCGCTCGATGCCGCCTTGATTCGCCTGGGCTCGTTTACGCTCGACTCGGGCTATGGTGCGGCGCGTGAGCTGCTTTCCGTCGCTCCCGATGTTTCGTTTATCGCATGCGCAACCGACACCATGGCGGCGGGCGCACTGCGTGCCATCGATGAGGTTCGCGGCGTGGGCGAGGGTATACACCGCGTAAGCGGTTTTGGCGACAACGCGTTTTTGCGCGCGCTGACGGGCGGCATTCCCACTGTGCATTATGGCTACCTGACCAGTGGCGTCGAGGCGACCAATATGCTGATCAACACGCTCGATGGCGTGGAGGGGGAGAGCGGTCTAAAGACGCTTAAGCTCGGCCATCAGCTTATGAATGTCTAGGCCTTTGACACGTCTGCCTGCCTCTGAGTCGTCTGTTTTTGCCTTAAAACTACCATTCGCCGGCCTATTCCTACCGTTCACCCTAAAGTGAAAACGATTACAGACATATGAAACTGAAAACGATTACAGTGTAAGTGTCAAAGATGGCCGGGTGCAGATGCTCCCGTTGGAGGAAAGGGAAGTCATGGACTACCGCAAATCAGCCCAAGAGGTGCTCGACAACATCGGTGGCGCCGACAACGTTATTTCGGCCGCACACTGCGCCACGCGTCTGCGCCTGGTGATTGCCGACAACGCGAAGGTCGACAAGGAGGCCCTCGAGAATATCGACGGCGCCAAGGGCGTCTTTGAGGCCCAGGGCCAGCTCCAGATTATTTTTGGTACCGGCACCGTCAACAAGGTCTACGAAGAGTTCATCGCGCTTAGCGGCGTCGAGGCTTCCACCAAGGCCGAGGTCAAGGAGGCCGCGGCGCAGCAGCAGAACATCTTTATGCGTGCCATTAAGGTGCTCGGCGACGTCTTTGTCCCCATCATCCCCGCCATCGTGGCTTCGGGCCTGCTGCTGGGCATTATGAGCGCCCTCAACTTTATGGCCTCCAACGGCTTTATCGCGCTCGACACCAATAACTTTATTTATAAGATTGCCGACCTGGTCTCGGGCACGTCTTTTGGCATTCTGCAGATCCTGATCGGTTACTCCGCCGCTAAGGCCTTTGGCGCCAACCCGTACCTGGGTGCCGTCGTCGGCGGTGCGTTTATCAACTCCTCGCTGCAGAGCGCCTACACGGTTGCCTCCGAGGGCGTGCAGACCATGGTCACCGTCATCCCCGGCGTGTACAGCTTTGAGTGGGTCGGCTATCAGGGTCATGTGATCCCCATCGTCATCGCCTGTGCCATTCTCGCCTTCCTCGAGAAGCGCCTGCACAAGATCGTTCCCGAGATGTTCGACCTCTTTGTGACTCCGCTCGTCTCGGTGTTCGTGACCGTGCTCGTGACGCTCGTTGCCGTCGGCCCCATCTTCGTCTGGGCCGAGAACGCCATCCTCGGTCTGATCCAGGCCCTGCTGACCCTGCCCTTCGGCATCGGTTCCTTTATCGTCGGCCTGTTCTATGCCCCCACGGTCGTTACCGGTATCCACCAGATGTACACCGCCATCGACCTGGGTCAGCTCGCCCAGTACGGTGTGACCTACTGGCTGCCCATCGCTAGCGCCGCCAACATCGCTCAGGGTGGCGCCGCGCTCGCCGTTGCCTTTAAGACCCGCGATGCCAAGATTAAGGGCCTGGCGCTTCCTTCGGCTCTGTCCGCCTTCATGGGCATTACCGAGCCTGCCATCTTCGGTGTGAACCTGCGCTTCTTTAAGCCCTTCATCGCCGGTTGCATCGGCGGCGGTTGCGGTGCCCTGGTCTGCGCGCTCACCTCGCTTGCCGCTTCCGGCACCGGCGTTACCGGTATCTTCGGTATCCTGCTGTGCTTGGCCCAGCCCGTGCAGTACGCGATCATGTTTGCGGTCGCCGCGCTGGTTTCCTTTGGCGTCTCGTTTGTCCTGTACAAGGACGAGCCCAAGGCTTCCGAGCAGGCCTAAGAGCTTTTGATTGAGGGGGTGCCCGCGGGTTGTATGCTCGCGGGCGTTTGCCGTATCTGGTGCCGATCTCTGGCGCCTTGTAACTTTCGATCCGTTAGGACTTTGATATGTCTAATGCCCTTGGTCGCGATCTTGCAAAGCTGGTCGCCGCTGTTGACGCCGCCTCTGAGTGCGGTCATGGCGCGTATGGCCAGCGCTTCCATATTATGCCGCCGTCGGGTTGGCTCAACGACCCCAACGGTCTTTGCCAGGCAGATGGCGTATTTCACGCGTACTTTCAGTATGCCCCGTTTGATGTGAACGGCGGCGTCAAGATGTGGGGCCATGCGACGAGCCGTGACCTTATGACGTGGGACTACGTTGGCGCCCCGCTGCTGCCCGACGAGCCGTTCGATTGTCACGGCGTGTATTCGGGCTCCGCGCTTGCCGAAGACGGCCGCATTCGCGTGCTTTATACGGGCAACGTGAAGCTATCCGATGCGGACGGGACGTACGACTACGTCAATACCGGCCGCCGTGCCGATACCGTTTATGTGGAGAGCGCCGACGGTCAGGCCTTCGGTGCCAAGCGCGTGGTGCTGGCGTCCGAGGATTATCCCGAGGATTTGACCTGCCACGTGCGCGATCCCAAGGTGTGGCGTGACGCGGACGGGCGTTATCACATGGTGCTGGGCGCCCGTCGTCGCGTGGATGGGCCGCATGTCGAGAGCCGTTTTTGTGCGATGCACGGCGAGGGTGCCGGGCGCGATGTGGGTGAGATCCTGGTGTACGGTTCGGCGGATATGCTGAACTGGGAGCTCGAGAGCCGTGTGTCTACGCCCAAGCGTTTCGGCTTTATGTGGGAGTGCCCGGGGTATCTTGAGCTTAAGGCCGATGACGGTGTGGCGGTGAAGTTCCTGTCCTTCTCTCCTCAGGGGCTTGAGGGCGGTCGTTGGGACCGCGGCAACGTATACGCTGCTGGCTACATGCCTGTAACGGGCGACATTACCGGTGGCAATGACGCTTATGAGCTGGGCGAGTTCCGCCTATGGGACGCCGGTTTTGACTTCTATGCTCCGCAGGAGTTCACGGCCGAGGACGGTCGCCACATTCTGGTCGGCTGGATGGGCATGCCCGATGAGCCGACCTATGGCAACGCACCCACCGTGGCGTGTGGCTGGCAGCACTGCATGACGGTGCCGCGCGAGCTTGCGGTCGGTGACGGCGGTGTGGTACTGCAGCATCCGGCGCGCGAGATTGAGCGTCATTATGCCTCGGTGCGTGTGGGGGAGGGCTCGTTGGAGGTTGCCGGCGATACCTGCTTTGACGTTATTTCTAGCGGTATCGACGGCGCATTTACCGCGACCGTTGATGGCGAGCTGAAGCTGGCGTTTGTGCCCGCCGAGGGCGAGCTGCCCGCGCGCTTTGAGATGCGATTTACCGATGAGGGTCGCGCTTCTGCCGGCTGCGGTCGCACCGTGCGTTGGGAGCCCGTCGAGGAGGTTCGTAACGTGCGCATTGTCGGCGATGTCTCGTCGGTCGAGGTGTTTGTGAACGATGGCGCGCTCGCGTTTTCGACGCGCATCTATCCTGAGGCCTATGGCGTGACCGTTGACGCCCCGGATGCGAGCGTGACCTATCACACGCTCAAGATCTAGGCGATTCGTCGCATATCGGCGCTATACTGCAGCCGTTGCCCACGATGCGGGGAACACCCGCATCGTGGGTTTTTGTTTTGAAGGGACGGTGCCGTGTGGATGTGCAGCAGCTAGAAGAGACTTGGGCTTTGAGGGCCGGCGCGCGTGAGGCGCGGTTGCTTGCGGCCCCGCATGTGCCGGCAGCGCTGTCGCAGCTGGGGATCGTGCGTCCTGGTGACCGCCTGGTTTCCTTCGCGGATGACTTTGCCGATGCGTTTGCG
>CALFGH010000269.1 GCA_937958315.1 uncultured Collinsella sp.
CCCTCGGGCAAATAGCGCTGATCGACCCAGCCTTCGGGATAATCATGTGGATACTTATACATACCGTATTCATCGCTGCCCGGGCGATGGCGATCGCGCAGATAACTCGGCACCTCGCGAAGCCCACTAGAATGGATATCGGCCAGCGCCGCATCGATCGAAGCCTCACACGCGTTGGATTTTGGCGCCAAGCACACATAGAGTGCAGCCTGAGCCAGGTTAATGCGGCACTCGGGATAGCCAATAACCTCGGCAGATTTAAACGCAGCATGTGCTATAAGAAGAGCCTGCGGATCGGCATTGCCAACATCCTCGGAAGCATGAATCATAATGCGACGGGCGATAAACTTAGGATCCTCCCCCGCATCGATCATGCGCGCAAGCCAGTAGACCGTGGCATCGGGGTCGCTACCGCGCATAGACTTAATAAACGCACTGATGATGTCGTAGTGCATGTCACCGTTTTTGTCGTACGAAAAGCCACGGCGCGGATTGGCAATCTTCACGTCGTCAACAGTGATGGGATAGCGCTCCCCCGCCGCCGGCGCGGGCGTTCCCTCGGTATCGGGACGCGTGACGGCGATCTCGCTCGCAAGCTCGAGCGTCGTGAGTGCCGAGCGAGCGTCGCCCGCAGCCAGCGTGCAGATGGTCTTAACCGTATCCTCATCGGCCGAGAACTTGCCGTTCAAACCCTGCGGCGCCTCGAGCGCACGCTCAATGAGTGTAGCGATATCCTCGTCCTTGAGGTGCTCAAGCTCCACGACGCGACCGCGCGAGAGCAATGCCGAGTTAACCTCGAAGTACGGATTCTCCGTCGTGGCGCCAATCATAATGACAGTACGGTTCTCAACTGCATGCAGCAGGGCATCCTGCTGCGACTTGGAGAAGCGGTGAATCTCATCGATGAAAAGAATGGTGCGGCGGTCGTAGGTATTCAGGCGCGTCTTGGCCTCGTCAATCACGCGACGAAGGTCCTTTACGGTGCCCGTCACGGCGCTGACCTCGACAAACTCGCTCTTAGTATGGTTGGCGATAATGTGGGCCAGCGTCGTCTTGCCCGTACCGGCCGGCCCGTACAGAATCACACTCGACAGTACGTCATGCTCAATCGCGGCACGTAACCACGAGCCCTTACCGACGGCCTTTTGCTGGCCCACATACTCGTCGAGCGAATTGGGCCGCATGCGCACCGCAAGCGGCGCATTCTGAAAGGAACGCTCACGCGTCGAAGCAGAAAAAAGGTCGTCCATAACCATCCCGTGCGTCAATCAAAACGTTTTCCACTAACAGTATACCGAAATTATACGAACTACCGTTCGTTAATATAGGTACGGTGCGGAAACTTCAATCCTGGGAACAGCTTGCTCGTAAGTTCGCAGAAATAACCGTCCGTCATGCTCGCAATGTAATCCACGACCGCCTGGTCCTTATCGTCCTGCCATGCATAGGTGCGATCGTAGTAGGAAAGCTGCTGGTCAATGCGAGAAATGTGGTGCTTAAAGATATACGAGGACTCGTCGCCTTCGTTTATATCCTGCAGGCAACGGTCGTAGAGCTTTTCGAAAGCCTCGCGCAGCTCCGCTTCGGAGTCGCCCTCGATACCGCCCTTGCTATAGATCTTCTCGTAGTTCTCGCGCTTCGCCCGACGGATTTCCTCAAACAGGTCCTCGCTCATCTCGATGTGCGGCTTGCCATAGCTGTGTTCAACGATATCGATGGAGGCATGCGTGAGGATCCAGCTGTTGTATGCTCCGCCCCGACCGTCATCAAAAGCTTCGGGTGACAGCAGGCCCGCCGCAATGGCGTCTTGGCGATCGCGTCCAACGTAGGCAAGGATATCCGAGATGCGGACCACGCAGCCTTCGAGCGTCATGGGACGCAGGTGCTCAATTGCGCTATAACCCGTGGCAATGCAGTCCTCAACCGTCTGATCAAACTGTTCAAAGGAGCTCATGTCCGAGAGCTCAAAGACGCGCTGTTCGTACTCGCCGTTATGGCACAGCACGCCGTCGAGCGTCTGGAGCGACACGTTGCGGCCGTACAGCGCGTCGAGCACGCGGACCGACTGCACGTTATGGAAAAAATAACGACCCGTGCGCTCGTGATAGATATCGTTGAGGAATCGCTCACCGGCGTGGCCGAAGGGTGTATGGCCCAAGTCGTGGCCCAAACCAATCGCTTCGATCAGATCGCAGTTGAGCCCCAGGGCGCAACCGATATCACGTGCGATGCGCGAAACAAGTTGCACGTGCAGGCCGCGACGCGACAGATCATCGTTGCTGCGAAAGCTGAAAACCTGAGTTTTGCCGGCGTATCGGGCGTACGCAGGCAGATGGAGAATCTTTTCGGCATCGCGCATAAAGGCCGGACGCATGAGCGTGCCTTGGTCTGCGGCTCGATCAACACGGCGGATGACCTGACCATCGTTGCATCGATAAGGGTTAATGACACCCGAGGCACGGTCGGCAGCGATACGCTCGACCAGCTCGGGCGACAACGCCGAGGGAATGCGATCCATACGCGCCTTGATGGCGGCTGTCTGTTGATTGATTGCCATGGCATGCTCCTTAAAAAGGGCGCGCAACGATTACAGCGTACTACCCACGACCTCGATTATGGCAAATATCGGCACTAAAAACGGCAGCAAAGGCAGGGAGCGTGATTTTGCAACGAGACAGGCGGCGGCAAGGGTCAGAAGCGCAACCCCAAACGCGACGACACCACCCAAGGGATCGAGGGTACAAAGGGCAAAGAGCGCCTTGGCGTCCCCCATGCCAATGCCGGGAGCATGGCGAATACGACGCCAGAGCGACTCAGTAAGCACAAGGGCAAGGTAGACGATAACCGCAAGACCGGCGTGGTCAAGCGCCGTGTTAACACCCTTGTCGAGCCAAACGCCCGCAAACGCCGCCACCGCACACGCACCGGCAAGTTCATTGGGAAACCGCCGCTCACGGGCATCAATCGCCGCGCCAACAAAGATGCAAATCCAAAACGGGATATAGATTATCGAACACCTCCTTGGGCAGCAGCTCAAACGCAAAAACCACCACAAAGGTACTGTCCATTTGTGGTGGTTTTGATCGTAGTTATTTGGCGCCTTGCATGACCTCGTCGAGGGTAACGCTTACGGCGTGCTGCGTCGGCACCCAGTCGACCTTCAGGAACAGAGCAGCCACCGTGATGGGGATATAGCTGAACATAAAGATCGGGAAGGTAAACAGGTTGGTCACCAGACGCCACTTTTGCGCACAGTGAATGTGCTTGTACTCAAAGATGGTCGTAAGCAGCGCCAGGATAAAGAAGGTCTGATACATCATGGCGAAGGTCATAATGAGCGAAGCGGCGCACGCCTGCATCTCGACTTCGGTAGCCAGGAAGCCGTGCGAAAGACCGCCCACGACGAGAAACGTGGCATTGGCGAGCATCGAGATCAGCGATAGCAGCATACCCGGGGCGATCGTCATAAACATGTCGTAGGCGGCAAAGCGATGATAGCGGAAGGTCGATTTGACAAGATGCTTACCGTAGGTAAAGAACACCTGGTAGAAGCCCTTGGTCCAACGCATACGCTGTTTCCAGGACGCCTTAAACGTCACGGGCTGTTCGTCAAAGAACTCCGCCGGTGCATAGCCAATGCGAATGCCGTGAATGGCGCAGAACGTGGTGAACTGAATATCCTCGGTCAGCGTATGGAACTGCCAACCGTGCATGCCCTCGATCACGCTCGCCGAGATAAGGTAACCCGAACCCGAGACAGCGCAGGACGTCTTGCAGATATTACGCGCGTTGTTGAGAAAGCGCGCCTCTCGCAGATACCACGTAGCATTAGCCGCCGAGATCCACGAGCTGCCGAAGTTCTTGGAGTTGCGATAGCTCGTGACCACATGGAAGCCCTGATCAAAGGCATCGTTCATCTTGGAGACGTAATCGCGGGCGATGACGTTATCGGCATCGAAGATAAAGTAGCCTTCAAACGTATCGGGATACTCGTTAAGGATGCGGTCGAAGCCAAAGTCCATGACCCAGCTCTTGCCCTTGCGGGCAAGGTCATTGCGCTCATAAACGACAGCGCCCGCCTCGCGCGCGAGCTGCGCCGTGTTGTCGGTGCAGGCGTCGGCGACCACAAAGACCTCGATAAGCTCGGACGGATAGTCCTGGTCCTTGATGGAGCGAACGAGGTTGGCGATCACAGCCTCCTCGTTATGCGCCGCGATAAAGAAGGCATAGCGGTGGAGTTTTTTGGCCTTGGGAGGCGCGACCTCGCCACGAAGAGCGCCGATGACAAAGAAGACCACCTGGTACAGAAAGCAGACCGTGAGCAGCGTGACGACAATCTGGTTGAAGATCACGATGGGTGTGTTGGTTTGTAAAAAGGCGAGCATGCAGGCTCCCAGCAACGCGTTACGTAAACAATCGTATATCTTACCGCAGGCTTACCGAGTTCAAGAAACCACCTAATACTGGCTAGGCTTCGAGCAGACCGAGCTGCGGGACAATTTCGTCACCGGCGGCAGTGCGGCCGAGCGAACGCGGGGCCAGGTCATCCAGAACCGCGGCAAGGTCCCACGGCAGCTCATCACGGCACTCAATGCGCTCTCCCGTCACGGGATGGTCGAACGCCACACGCCAGGAATGAAGGAACTGCCTGGTCAGACCCTGATCGGCGCGCGCGTCGCACTTGCCGTAGAGCGGATCGCCCACGCAGGCGTGGTTGATATGGCGCATGTGCACGCGAATCTGATGCGTGCGGCCCGTAAACAAGTGGCACTCGACGAGCGTATAGCCGTCGTCAAAACGCGTGGAATCAAAGCGCTCGAGCACCTTAAAAGTCGTGATGGCCTGGCGCGCAAAGGGGTCATCGGAAACCGCCATCTTCACGCGGTCGCGCGTCGATCGGGCAATACCAGTGTTGATAGTGCCCTCATCCATGGCGATGTGCCCGTGAACGAGCGTGATATAGCGACGGTCGAGCGTGCGCGTGCGGATGAGATTTTGAAGCGCGCGCTGGGTGTCGTCGTCTTTTGCCGCGAGCATAAGGCCCGAGGTATCGCGATCCAGGCGATGCACGATGCCGGGGCGGTCCTCACCCTGCACGGTACCAAGATGATCGATGCCGCAATGGTAGACCAGAGCGTTCGCAAGGGTGCCGCTCTCGTGGCCGTGGGCGGGATGGCACACCAGGCCGCGCTGTTTGGAGAGCACAATGAGGTAGTCGTCCTCGTAGCGGATATCGAGGGGAATGGCCTCGGGAATCACGTCGGTCGGATCGTGCGGCTCGGGCAAGTCGACCGAGATGCGGTCGCCGGCGCGCACAGCATACTTTTTTGACAGGCAGGTCTCGCCGTTGACGGCAACGGCGCCTCCCTCGATCAGATGCGCGCAGGCAGAGCGTGTGGGACAGCCATCGTTGGCGCCCAGATAGGCGTCAAGACGCTGACCAGCGGAATCGTCGGCAACAAGAATATGGATGTCGGCCATTAGCGCTCATTCCTTTCGCGAATCTTGCGGGCACGCTCCCCACGCTGCTTGGCTTTGCGTTTGGCGCGAGCCTCATCACGAGCGTTGAGTTCGGCGGTCGCATCGACCTCGCGAGCGGCGGGGCTCAAGAACATGTAACCGATGAGCGCCAGCACGACGCCGACCGTAATGCCGATATCGGCTACATTAAAAACGGGGAAGTCGATGAAGGTGGTGGCAATAAAATCGGTCACGAAGCCCATGGTCAGGCGATCGATAGCGTTGCCGACGGCGCCGCCCGCAACCATGGCCATGCCCACAACCTCAAGATGGGCGAGCTGGGGTGCACGAACGAGGTACACGGCAATAGCGATAATGACTGCCAACGCCAGCACGGCAAACGCGATGCCATGCCCCTCGCCCATGCTAAAGGCGGCTCCGATATTGCGAACAAACAGAAAATCGATCACGCTGGGAATAACGGTCATATGCAGGGCATCGCCCACGGAACGAACCGCAAGCTTGGTCAGCTGGTCAACGAGCAACACAACGAGCGCCACGCCACCAGCAACACCCAACCGCCAACGCAAAGGCGGCGTCATATCCGCACCACGACCCAAAGAAATCCCCTACCCTCAAAAATCGAATTACGTTTAATGCAAAGAACCATCTTATATTGCCATACGCTGAACGCACGACATATACACCAACGCAAGCGAAATAACCAGCTAAAAACGAAAGCGGCATCCCGAAAAACAGAATGCCGCTTGAATGTGACACAGGTAGTCAATGGGGACGTTCTTGTTAGACTAGTCGTTTAAGAACGTCCCCAACGACTAGTTCAGCGCCTCCGCGCAGCGCTTACAGATCTGCGCGTGGCCGTTGTACTCGCCGACGGTGGTGCGATAGTTCCAGCAACGGTCGCAGCACTCGCCCTCGGCAGCCTCGATGGCAACGGAGAGCTCCTCACCCTGGGTCAGCTCAACATCGGAGACGATGTAGAACTCGGCCAGGTCGACCGCCTTGTCGCCGGTCAACAGCGCATACATCTCAGCGGGAACGACCGCCTTGACACGGACCTGCTGGCTCTTGGTGAAGGTGCCGGCGGAGCGGGCATCCTCAAGGGCCTTGGTCACGGCGCTACGGAGCTCGAGCGAAGCCTCGAGCACGCCCTCGAACTCATTGGCCACGTCGACCGTGATGGGCGACTTGTACCAATCGAGCAGCGCGGCGTACTTCTGGTGGTCGACGCAGCCGGCGGGCGCATAGGCCATGGCCTCATCGACGGTGTAGGACAGGATCGGCTGCAAATCGCGCATGAGCATCGAGAAGAGCTCGGCGAGCACGGTCTGGGCGCTGCGGCGCTCGAGCGAGCCGGGCTTTTCGCAGTACAGACGGTCCTTCAGGGCGTCGAGGTACACGTTGGAAAGCTCGGTAACCACGAAGTCGTAGAGCGCACGGTAGGCGCGCGGGAACTCGTAGCTGGCGTAGGCATCGTCGACCTCGGCCTGAACCTGGGTCAGACGGGCAACCATGAGCTTGTCGAGCGGCAGCAGGTCGGCAAAGGCGACGCCGTCGGTCTCGGGCTCAAACTGACCCTCGAGCTCGGAGAGCAGGAAGCGCAGCGTGTTGCGGAAACGACGGTAGGCATCGGACGTACGAGCAAGGATCTCGTGGTCGATGGAGACATCGGAGCTGGTATCGACCGAGGCGACCCACAGGCGGATGATGTCGGCGCCCATCTCATCACAGACCTTGTTGGGGTCGATGACGTTACCGAGCGACTTGGACATCTTGCGGCCCTGGCCGTCGAGCGTGAAGCCCTGCGAGACGACCGCCTTGTACGGAGCATGGCCGTTGGCACCCACCGACGTGAGCAGCGAGCTCTGGAACCAACCGCGATGCTGGTCGGAGCCCTCAAGATACACGTCCGCCGGATACTCCAGCTCGGGGCGATACTCGCAGACGGCCTTCCAAGACACGCCGGAGTCCCACCACACGTCGAGGATATCCTTATCGGCCTTGAGGTGATGGCCACCGCACTTGGGGCAGACGCAGGCCTCGCCCAGGTAGCTCTCGGGAGCGTCGGTGAACCAGGCGTCGGAGCCCTTCTCATGGAAGAGCTTGATGACGGCGTCGAGCGTGGCATCGTTCATGACCTTCTCGCCGCAGTCGGCGCAGGTGTAGCTGGGGATAGGCACGCCCCAGTTGCGCTGACGGCTGATGCACCAGTCGGGACGCTGCTCGACCATGGCACCGATGCGGTTGGCCGCGTGGGCCGGATACCACTTGACGTTCTCGCGGACCTCTTTGCCAGCCTGCTCACGCAAACCGGTCTTGTCCATCGAGACAAACCACTGGTCGGTAGCACGGAAGAGCACCGGGTGCTTGCAGCGCCAGCAGTGCGGATAGCTGTGCGCGATCTTCTTCTCGAGGACCAGGGTGCCGCGCTCGCGCAGGAACTCGATGATGTGCGGGTTGGCCTCATCGGTATCCATACCGCTGAAGGGGCCACCGGTGCCAAACTCCTCACCGGTGTAGAACTTGCCGTCGTCATCGACCGGCATGCAGATGTCGGTGATGCCCTCCTTGAGGCAGGCAAAGTAGTCGTCGACGCCGTGGCCGGGCGAGTTGTGGACGATACCGGTACCGTCATCGACACCGACGTAATCCGCCAGCAGCGCCACGCCCTCAACGCCGTCAAAGATCGGCTGCTTGTAGTGGATGTGGTGGAAGGTCTCGGCGGGAACCACGTAGGGCTTGCCGTCGACCATGACCGGGGTGTACTCCCAACCAAACTCCTCACAGCACTTGGGAGCCAGGTCCTCGAGCATGACCTCGGCACGGCCGTCGTGCTCAACGGCGACGTAGGAGGCGCCGGGCTTAAGGGAAACGGCCTGGTCGGAGGGGATGGTCCAAGGCGTAGTCGTCCAGATGATGAAGTCAACTGGGCCGTCGAAGTTCTCGAGGCCGGCGGGCTTAGAAGTCATCTCAAAGCGAACGAAGATGGAGGGGCTCGTCTCGTCGGAGTACTCGATCTCGGCCTCGGCCAGCGCGGTGTGGCAGTGCTTGCACCAGTGAACCGGCTTGTGGCCGCGATAGATCATGCCCTTATCGAACATGGCCTTGAAGACCTCGATGTCGGCAGCATCGTGCTGGTGATAGAGCGTCAGGTAGGGGTTGTCCCAGTCGCCGAGCACGCCCAGACGACGGAAGCCGGCCTTCTGCAGCTCAATGTTCTCGACAGCGAACTCGTTGCAGAGCTCACGGATCTTGGCCGTGGGGGTCTGGTTGAACTTCTCGGTGCCGAGCTTCTCCTCGACCTTGTGCTCGATCGGCTGGCCGTGGCAGTCCCAACCGGGGACATAGGGAACCTCATAGCCCTGCATCATCCAGTAGCGATTGATCATGTCCTTGGAGATCTTGTTCATGGCATGGCCGATGTGGATCGGACCGTTGGCGTACGGAGGGCCGTCGTGCAGCACGAACTTCTTGTGACCCTCGTTCTTCTTCAGAACCTGCTCGTAGACCTTGTTGTCCTGCCAGTCCTTGAGTCGCTTAGGCTCGGACTTGGAAAGACCGGCACGCATGGGAAAACCGGTCTTGGGCAGATTCATCGTCTGCTTGTACTCGTTTGCCACGGTACCCCTTTCATATCGTGGGCGCACACGCCCGTTGGGCACCAAAAAGGCGCCCGTCCCTACAAGCTGGGACGAAGCGCCACAAAACGGGCTGTGCGCCCGCAAAAGCTCTTCGCTTAACCACCCAGCTTAGATGCCCTCGCCCGCTTCTAGCGCGCTCGCATCCGTTACTCGGCTGGCCTGTATCGACGACCATCTCGGCGATATCTACTAAGACGTGCCTGTGTGGCACGTCCGTTGGGACCGCAGCTCCGGGGTGATTTTCATCGGTCGCATGCACGGGTTCTCAGCGCTCCCCGCTCTCTGTAGCATGCGGATGGCCGACTACTCGTCCCCATCAACGCTTATGCGGAGTATGCTAGCACGTTCCGCGCCGGCGAAAAACCCTCAACACTGGTTTTATACGTTCGAAATTTCTCGCTATTACAGCCCTTCTCTAGGAGCAAAATACCTGAAAGCACTCTATCGAACGAAAGAAGGTTGCTATGCGCACGATTGGAATGAGCGACTACACCGTCGGCGAGGACTGCTTTGACGAGCTGCCCGGCGCGCTGGCCGAGTACGGAGCGACAAAGGTCGCGATCATCGGAGGCAAGCGGGCACTGGCCGCAGCACTTCCCGGTATCGAAGCTGCGCTGGCGGGTACCGATGTCGAGATTCTAGAGACGCGTGTCTATGGCACCAACAGCACGCGGGCCAATATCGCCAAGGTCGTAAACTCCCCTGCCTGCCAGGAAGCTGACGTGCTCATTGCCTGTGGCGGCGGCAAGGCGCTCGATACCGTCAAGACGGCGGCCATCGAGCTCAAGAAGATCGTCTTTACGGTGCCGACGATCTGCTCCAACTGCTCGGCCGCGACCGCCATTGCCGTTGTCTACAACGACGACGGCTCGCTCGAGGGCTATTCGTACCCCAACCGACCCGCGCACATCTTCATCAATCCCAAGATCATCGCCGAGGCTCCGGCGGAGTACTTCTGGGCTGGCGTGGGCGATGCCCTGTCCAAACAGCCCGAGGTGGAGTACGCCACGAGCGCCGGCAACTTAGAGCACACCGCCGGTCTTGGCCTGGCACTCGCCCACACCTGCTCCGAGCCGCTGTTTACCTATGGCGTGCAGGGTCTTGAGGACGTGCGCCAGGACCAATCGACCGAAGCCGTCAAGCAGATCGCGCTCGACATCGTGGTCAACACGGGTTATGTCTCGAACCTGACCAACCAAAACGATTACTACTACAACTCGAGCGTGGCGCATGCGTTCTACAACGCCACTTGCAGCATTCCGCGCGAGGGCTCCTACCTACACGGCGAGGTCGTGAGCCTGGGCGTGCTCGTGCTGTTTGCCTATACGGGCGATACCGAGAACCTTGAGCGCTACGCTGCCTTTAACAAGCAGATGGGGCTGCCCGTGACGCTTGAGCAGGTCGGGCTTTCCGAGGCCGACATCCCTGCCCTATGCGAGCACGCGCATGCCACCAACGAATGGAAGCAGGGAAACCCCGAGCCTTTCACCGACGAAAAGTTCGCCGCCGCCATCAAGGCCGCCAACGCCTACGGCCACACGCTCTAGCTCTAACCCAAAACCACCACAAAGGGGACAGGCACCTTTGTGGTGGTTTTTTATTGCTCCAGCATGCTGGGATCGAATTCACTCGCTTGGATCACACGGTACCCATTGCGCAGGAGCAGGTCGACAAAAACACCGTTGCCCGCGGTGAGCGTACCGCTAAAGGTGCCGTCGTAGATGCGGCCCGCGCCGCAAGAGGGACTGCGGTCCTGCAAGACGCACACAGCAATCTCGGACGGCCCGCCCGCCTGCTCGCACATGTCGAGCGCCCGTTGGGCACCCAGGCGAAACTCGCGATCGACCGAGATGCCCTCGCAGGTACGGACCTCGCCGTCCACGATCTCGGAGGGATCGCGCGGTGTGGGCAGGCCGCCAAAGACCTCAGGGCACACCAAGAGGACCTCGGTCCCCGTACGTTCGCAGGCCTCGACCAACGCGCGGTGGTAGTTGTCGAACCCGTTATACTTGCAGCTCTCGCCCATCAAACAGGCACTCACCACGATCTTCAAATGCATCCCTCTCAAGCAAAACGCCCCATTTGAGATAGGCACTCAAATGGGGCGTCGATATTTACTGTCCCGAACGCAACGCTACTGTTGCTTAGGCATCAGCGGATTTTCGCGCGTGAGGAGATTCATGAACTCCTCGCCCGTGATCGTCTCCTTCTTGTACAGATAACGAGCCAGCTCGTGGAGCTTGAACTTGTTCTCCTTCAGGATCTGCAGAGCGCGGTCGTGCGCATCCTCGATCAGCTTGGCGACAATCGCGTCCACGCGCTCGGCCGTACCGGGGGCGCAGGTGAGCGACGTATCCTGGTTGAGGTACGCGTTCTGCACGGTACCGAGCGCCATCATGCCAAACTCATCGGACATACCAAAGCGCGTCACCATGTTGCGGGCGAGTTTGGTGGCCTGCTCGATATCGTTGGCGGCGCCGGTCGTCATCTCGCCAAAGATGAGTTCCTCGGCCGCGCGACCACCGCAGTAGACGGCGAGCTTGTCCAGAACCTCCTGGCGCGTCGTCAGGAAGCGCTCGTCCTCCTCGACCTGCATGGTGTAGCCCAGAGCACCGCTCGTGCGCGGCACGATGGTGATCTTGGTGACCGGCGCGGAGCCCTTCTGGCGAGCGGCAACGATGGCATGGCCGATCTCGTGGTAGGACACAACCTGCTTCTCATGGTCGGAAAGCACCGTCGACTTGCGCTGCTGGCCGGCGATGACGACCTCTACCGACTCCTCAAAGTCGTCCTGCGTGGCGCGTTTGCGACCCTCGCGGACGGCGCGCAGGGCGCCCTCGTTGATGATGTTAGCCAAGTCGGCACCCGAGGCACCGGGCGTGGCGCGGGCAATCGCAGTCAGGTCGATCGGCGGCTGCGTCTTGACGCTCTTGGCATGCAGCTCGAGGATGTTCTTGCGGCCGGTCAGGTCGGGCAGCTCAACGGGGATACGGCGATCAAAACGACCGGGGCGCAGCAGGGCCGGGTCAAGGCTGTCGGGACGGTTGGTAGCAGCGAGAACAACGATACCCTTGTGATTATCGAAGCCGTCCATCTCGGTCAACAGCTGGTTGAGCGTTTGCTCGCGCTCGTCGTTGCCGCTAAAGCCGCCGCCGTCACGCTTTTTGCCGATGGTATCGATCTCGTCGATAAAGACGATGCACGGGGCCTTTTCCTTGGCCTGCTTAAACAGATCGCGAACCTTGGCGGCGCCACGGCCGACGAACATCTCGACGAACTCAGAACCCGAAATGCTAAAGAACGGCACGCCCGCCTCGCCGGCCACAGCCTTGGCGAGCAGGGTTTTACCGGTACCCGGAGGGCCGACAAGAAGGGCACCGCGTGGCAGCTTGGCGCCGATCTCCTCGTAGCGTTGCGGCTTCTCCAGAAAGTCGACGACCTCCTTGAGGGATTCCTTGGCCTCTTCCTGGCCAGCGACGTCCTTAAAGGTCACGCCCACATCTTTGGAGGCGATAACGCGAGCACCGGACTTGCCCAGTCCGCCGCCGCCAAAACCGCCGCCAAAGTTCATCGACGGACCGTCATCGCCCATGGCCTTCTTCATGCGACGATTGAGCCACCAACCGATGAGGAAGAAAATCGCCATGGGAAGGATGAGTGTGAGCAGGTAGTAGGTCATCAGACCCGAGTTTTTATCGGGAACGACCGATTCCAGGGACGCACCGGATTCAAGCACGCGATCGGTAAAGCCAGCATCATTCGGCACGCCGGTCGTCTTGTAGGCGATGTTCTCGTCCTCGCCCTTCTTGGTGTAATAAATGGTGTAATCGTCCGTGTTGTACTCGACCTTGTCGACGCTCTTCTTATCGAGCGCTTTGACAAACGTCGAGTAATCGGTCTTCGTAATCTGCTGCGTGTGACCGATGTTGGGGAACAGAACGGTCGAGAGCACGAGGTAGACGACGAAGGCGATGAGCACGTAGAGGATCATATTCCGTCTACGTTTGTTGTCATCCATCTCCATCTGCTTGAACTCCATCTACTGGGGTTGATAATGCTATCTAGAATACCCAACCCGGACGGCGATAAACCGACGCCGGGCACGAAAGGACAGAGATGGCATCACTGGAAGTCGGCAAGGTTCAAATCTATACGGGTGACGGCAAGGGCAAGACGACGGCTGCGCTGGGGCTCGCGCTGCGCGCCACGGGCTATGGACTTAACGTGCTCATGCTGCAGTTTGCCAAGAAGCTACACTGCGCCGAACACGATGCCGCACCGCGCCTGGGACTGCGCATTGTACAGGCCGACCGTGACACGCCCGAGGCTTGCGCCGCACAGATCATGGAGCTGGCGCGCGAGCAGATATCACAGGTCGACGTTCTGATTTTGGACGAACTCGGCGAGGCCATGCGCCGCGGCTTCGTGACGCGCGAGGATGTCGAAGCGTTGATCGCGATAAAGCCCGCCACCACGGAGCTCGTGCTCACCGGCCGAGGCCTGCTGCCACTGGCCGATCTTGCCGACCTGGTCACCGAAATGCGTCCCATCAAACATTACTTCGACGGAGGCCTCCTAGCCCGCCAAGGCATTGAATACTAATTGATCCGAAGGGGACGGAGGAAAACGGATCATAGACATCACGACGGAGAGCAATGATCCGTTTTCCTCCGTCCCCAAGGGATCATTTGGCGGTGGCGCGGCCGAGCCAGTTGCCGCTGTGGTGGTAGATGGTAAACATCGTGGCCGTGATGAGCCAGGTTACGGGGTAGACCAGCAGCAGGTGCTCAAGGGACGGATCAAACGGCATAATCGCAAACACCCAGATCACCCTGAGCACGACGGTGCCAAAAATCGTGAGCAGCATGGGCTGCAAGCTCACACCGGCGCCGCGGATGGAACCCGAGGCGTTCTCGATAATCGAGAAAATCGCATAGAACGGCGCAATGAAATGGAGGATGGTCGTGGTGTACGCCGAGATCGAAGCATCGTCGACAAACAGACGAGACAGCGGACCCGAGAATACCAGCAGCACGGCAGACAGGCCACCAATGAGCATAAACGACAGTACGAGCGACGTATGGTAGCCCTTGCGCATGCGCTCGTAGTTGCGCGCGCCAAAGTTCTGTGCCGAGAACGTGGTGATCGACACGCCAAGCGCCTCGGTAACCATCCAGACAATGCCATCCAGGCGGCCCGAAAGACCCCAAGCCGTGGTGACATCGGCGCCAAACGAGTTGACCGACACCTGAATCAAAACGTTGGAAATCGAATACGCAGCAGACTGAAAGCCAAGCGGCAGACCACATGAGATCATGCTCTTACAAATGCCAGGATCAATGCCGAGTTTGGACAGTGAAAGCCGCCACGCACCCGGTGCGCGCATCATACGAATCATAATCATCGTGGCGTTGGAGAAAATAGTCAGCGCCACCGCGATGCCGCAGCCCAGAGCCTCCATATGCAGCACGGCAACGAAGATGACATCCAGCACCGCATTAACAAGGCAGCCGGAAGCGATGATCACAGCAGGCCCGCGCGTGTCGCCCACGGCGCGCAGCAATGCCGTTCCCATATTGAGCAGCAGCGCCGCAACCATGGCGGCAAAATAGCAACGGGCATAGGCCACGCCCTCGGCCAATAGTTCATGCGGCGTGTTCATAAGCACCAGCATGGGCTCAACGAACACTATGCCAAGAATCGAGAAAACGATACCGCCCACCAGCGCGAGCGTCATGGCCGTATGGACCGATCGGCTCAGGCGCTCGTCATCGTGCTGGCCAAAAAACTGGCCCGTAATGACCGCGCAGCCGGCACCGACGCCGACACAAAAGCCGATGCAGAGCTCTGTAAGCACCATCGTGGCCTGAATGCCACCCAGCGCGAGCTTGCCGCCAAACTGACCGACGATATAGGTACCGATAAGCGTGTATGCCTGCTGAAAGAACGAACTAAAGAAAATGGGAACGCACAGCGACAGCAGCTGCTGCCAAATGACACCCTGCGTTACATCGATAGCCGTAGATTTCTTAGCCACACGCCCTCCCCACTAGCGTACGTCATACAACAAAACATCAATTGAACAGCAAAGCCATTATTAGCTTAACACCATCCGAAGGCAGCAGAAACGCCCTTGGCGGCAAAGCTCGAGAGCACCCCGCTAGTGATACAGCCCCGGCTGGTAGTGGTACTCGTTGCTCACATGCGGGCACAGCTGCCAAAAGGCGACAGCACTTGCCGCGGCCACGTTGAGCGAATCGACCCCATGCGCCATCGGAATACGCACGGCGCGATCACAGCCTGCAATGGTCTTGGCGCCCAAGCCAGCACCCTCGGTGCCCATAAAGATTGCCAGGCGGTCAATCTCCTGCAGCACGGGATCGTCCAACGACACCGAATCATCCGTCAACGCCATAGCGGCACACGAAAAGCCGGCATCGTGTAACGCCGCCAGCCCATCATGCGGCCATACGCGCGCCTCGCTGCCAATGAGTGTCCAGGGCACCTGGAACACCGTGCCCATGCTCACGCGGGCAGAGCGACGGTACAGCGGGTCACAGCACGTGGGGCTCACCAAAATGCCATCGACGTTCAGCGCAGCCGCCGAGCGGAAAATCGCGCCGACGTTGGTGTGGTCGACAATGCCCTCGAGCACGCACACGCGCACCGGACGCTCCCCCGCCGCCTCGACGACGCCGCCCAAGAACTCATCGACCGGAATCTGACGCGGGCGACGAAACGCCGCGAGCGCACCGCGCGTCACGTTAAAGCCCGTCAGCTGCTCCATAAGCTCCATCGAGGCCACGAACACGGGAACTGGGCCCGCACTTTCGCGTACCGCCAGGCGCTCAAACAGCGGCATCATCTGGTCGAGCCAGCGCTCGCCCAAAAGAAAGCTCACCGGCTCGTATCCGGCGCGAACCGCACGCTCGATGACCTTGGCACTCTCGGCGATAAAGATGCCCTTTTGCGGCTCCAGCACGCAGCGCAGCTCGCGCTCGGTCAGTCGCACGTAGGCATCGAGCCGCTCGTCCTCGAGCGAATCGATTCGCAGCACCTCAACGGCATCAGTCATAGCAGCCAGCCCGCACCCTTCTTTACAGCACATCTATACCAAACGAGGCGACGCTAAGCGCCGCCCCATGCATTCAAACAACCCGATGATACCGTTCACGCCAGACGATTTACGCCTCAACGCGACGATACGTCACGAACTCATAATCGAGACCCTCGTCACCCTCGCCCGCGGCAATCGTGGCAATACCGCCACGCCTCGCAATCTCCCACGCGGGATCGGCATCCAAATCGGGAAAGTACGTATCCACGTCATGCACGCAATGGTTATGCGTAACCTCGGCCTCGGCGCAATACGGCAAAAACTGCCGATACACCTCGCCGCCGCCAATCACCCACGCAACGGGCTCATCGGCCACGGCGGCCAAGGCCTCGTCAACGCTATGCACCACGTCAACGCCCTCGGCAGCAAAGCCCTCGTCGCGCGTGAGCACAATGTTGCGGCGATTCTTGAGCGGTCGTCCGCCGGGAAAACTCAACAGCGTCTTGCGTCCCATAATGACCGGGCAACCTTTGGTGCGCGCCACAAAATGACGCATGTCGGCACGGTTGGACACCACCATGTCGCCCTCGCACCCAATACCCCAGTCATCGCACACGGCGACGATAGCAGAAAGCTTACACGTCATGAGCGCCACCTACACCGCAATGGGAATGTTCTTGACCTGCGGGCCGTGCTCATAGCCCTCGACGATCAGATCATCGGTCGTAAACGCGTAGAAGTCATGCACATCGGGGTTGAGCGTTACCTTGGGCGCGGCAAACTGCGGACGCTCGATAAGCTCGCGGACGATATCGACATGACGGTCGTAAATGTGGGCATCGGCGATCACGTGCAGCAGCTCGCCGGGAATCATATCGACCGACTGCGCAACCATCATCAGCAAAATGGCGTACTGGCACACATTCCAGTTGTTCGCGGCCAAAATATCCTGGCTGCGCTGGTTGAGAATCATGTTGAGCGTCGGTTTGTCGTCCTGCGGGCGCTGCGTCACGTTATACGTCACGCCGTAGGCGCACGGATACAGGTGCATCTCGGACAGGTCGCTAAACACATAGGTGTTCGTCATAATGCGGCGGCTGTACGGCGTGTGTTTGAGGTCGTACAGCACACGGTCCATCTGGTCAAAGTCGCCCTCGGCATAATGGCTCTTCTGGCCAATCTGGTACCCGTAGGCTTTGCCGATGGAGCCGGTCTCGTCGGCCCACTCATCCCAGATATGGCTGTTGAGGTCATGCACGTTATTGGACTTCTTTTGATAGATCCACAGGATCTCGTCCATGGCAGACTTGAGCGCCGTACGGCGCAACGTGAGCGCCGGGAACTCCTCGCGCAGGTCGTAGCGCGCCGTGACACCAAAGTTTTTAATGGTATAGGCAGGGGTGCCGTCCTCCCACACCGGGCGGACCTTTTGGCCCTCGGTCGTGGTGCCATGGTCCAAGATATCGCGGCACATGGTTACAAACTGTTGATCAGCTTTGCTCATTGACCCTCCTGTCAGTCGCCTACAAGCGAGATTCATTGTAGCCCAGGCGCACGCAGCCCCACAGCCCAAACATAAGCCCTCAATTTCTGACATATGCCAGAAATTCATTGCGCAAATCTGCGCGTTCGCTATTCTATTGTTGACATATGTCAGATAAGGAGTGCGCATGGCAGGAAGACGCGAGAAACTGCGCCGCGTCGGGATCATCCCCGAATACCGCGGCTTTACCCCTGACGGCCTAGCCAGCGGAGACGCCATCGACATGACGATCGACGAACTCGAGGTGCTGCGCCTGTGCGACCTGGAAGGCCTTAACCAAGAGGCAGTCGCACAGCAGATGGGCATCGCGCGCGCCACGGTGGCGGCAATTTGCAGTCGAGCGCATCGCAAGGTGGCAAACGCGCTGGTCAATGGACGGGCAATCGTCATCGAAGGCGGCAATATCGCGTACTCCCCCATCACCACAACGACGGCCGTATGGCCAGCAAAGGAGGTCGACACCATGAGGGTGGCAACCACGTACGACAACGGCAACATCTTTATGCACTTTGGCCGCAGCGAGCAGTTCAAGATCTACGACGTTCAGGACGGCAAGGTACTCAGCGAGCAGGTCGTGGGCACCGGCGGCACCGGCCACGGCGCCCTAGCGGGCCTGCTCGCCAACGGCGGCGTGGACAC
>CALFGH010000270.1 GCA_937958315.1 uncultured Collinsella sp.
ACCGAAGAGCGTCGCGCCGAGCTCGTGGCCGCCAACAAAGCCATGGCCGACGAGGCCCTGCGCGTACTGGCGCTGGCAAGCCGCACCTACACCGAGGTCCCGGCCGACTGCAGCCCCACTGCGCTCGAGCACGACCTGGTCTTCTGCGGCCTGTCCGGCATGATTGACCCGGTCCGACCCGAGGTCGCCGACGCCATCCGCGAGGCCCACGATGCCGGTATTCGCACCGTCATGATCACGGGCGACCACATTGACACCGCCGTGGCCATCGCCAAGCAGCTGGGAATCGTCACCGATCGCAGCCATGCCATCACCGGTGCCGACCTCGATCGCATGAGCGACGAGGAGCTCGACGCGCACATCGAGGACTACGGCGTGTACGCCCGCGTCCAGCCCGAGCATAAGACCCGCATCGTCGAGGCCTGGAAGTCGCGCGACCAGATCGTGGCCATGACGGGCGATGGCGTCAACGACGCCCCGTCCATCAAGCGTGCTGACATCGGCGTGGGCATGGGCATCACCGGTACCGACGTCACCAAGAACGTTGCCGACATGGTGCTTGCCGACGACAACTTCGCCACCATCATCGGTGCTTGCGAAGAGGGTCGCCGCATCTACGACAACATCCGCAAGGTCATCCAGTTCCTGCTTTCGGCAAACCTTGCCGAGGTCTTCTCGGTGTTTATCGCCACGCTCATCGGCTTTACCATCTTCCAGCCGGTGCAGCTGCTGTGGGTGAACCTGGTCACCGACTGTTTCCCCGCGCTCGCGCTGGGCATGGAGGACGCCGAGGGCGACATCATGAAGCGCAAGCCGCGCAACGCCAAGGACGGTGTCTTTGCCGGCAATATGGGCCTGGACTGTGTGGTCCAGGGCCTAATCATCACCGTGCTGGTGCTGGCGAGCTTCTTTGTGGGCGTGTACTTTGACATGGGCTACATCCACATCGCCGATATGATCGCCGGCAATGCCGACGAGGAAGGCGTGATGATGGCGTTCATCACGCTCAACATGGTCGAGATTTTCCACTGCTTCAATATGCGCAGCCGTCGTGCGTCGCTGTTCACCATGAAGAAGCAGAACAAGTGGCTGTGGGCTTCCGCCGCGCTGGCACTGGTGCTGACGGTGATCGTGACCGTGCAGCCGATGCTTGCCGAGATGTTCTTTGGCCCCGTGACGCTTGAGCTCAAGGGCGTTCTTGCCGCGCTGGGCCTGGCCTTCCTGATCATCCCGCTGATGGAGATCTACAAGGCGATCATGCGCGCGGTCGAGAAGGAGTAAGAGGAGTAAGTTAACCTGTCCGGGCCCGCCCCTGCGTGTTTTCTTCTTCGCTGGTCCTCGCGCTTCGCGCTGCGGGATCGCTCAGAAGAAAACACTCCCGGGGTGGGCCCTACGGTATCCTTGCCGGCTTTTCTCCCGTGCGGATGAAAAGGGCTGAGGGAAAGTTTGTGAGCTGGTCGGGCTTTGCCCTGCCAGCTCTTTTTGATTTAAAATACCTGCTCAGTTGTGATTTATGGTGCTGGGAGGCGCTTGTGGGCAAGGCTAAGGCTAAAGCGAAGAAAAAGACGACGGGGGCGCGGGCTAAGCGTGACCGTCGTCGGAAGCTCGCGACCGAGGCTCCCGCGTCTGCCGAGGAGCTGCTGGCAAGCGTGCCGGGACTCGACGCGCTGCAGGACGTTCCGGCGTTTGATGACCTGCCGGTCGATGAAGCCCAGCAGACTGCCTTTGATGATTTCTGCGCACATGCCGAGGAGCCCGAGCAGATGCGGCTGGGTGCCGTGGTGCGCTTGGATCGCGGGTTTCCGCTGGTGGCGACTGCCGACGATACCTTCCGCGCCGAGCATGCCGTGGGGTTTGCCAAGGCGCGCGGCGAGGACGAGGTCCTGCTGCCTGCCGTGGGCGACCGTGTGGCGGTGCG
>CALFGH010000271.1 GCA_937958315.1 uncultured Collinsella sp.
CGTGGGCGCCCTGGGCGCGCTCGTGGGGTATGCGACCGACCCGGCTACGGTGGGCTACCAGCCCATGCACGTCAACTTTGGCCTCGTGCCGCCGCTCGAGGACGGTAAGCGTCGCAGCAAGCGCGATCGTTACCAGGCCTACGCGGATCGCGCCCTTAAGGCCCTGGATGCTTATCTGGAATCGCGCTCCGATCTGTTTGGAGGCGAGAGGTCATAGCTTTTGACCTGTACGATGCCGTCGACTCGTTCATTGCCTACATTGCACGCGTCGAAGGGCTCGCTCCCAATACGGTAACCGCCTACGCCTCACGGCTCGAGCGCTTCGCCGCGTGGTGCGACCGTGAGGGCATCGACGCTCGCGTCGCCGACGTACGGACCGTTCGTTCCTATTTGGCCGAGCTGTCGCGTGGCCAAGTGGCGGCTCGGACCCTTGCGGCTCATCTGTCTGCCATTCGCTCGCTCTATCGGTGGATGGCTGCCGAGGGAATCGTTGAGGGCGATGCGGTCTCGGCGATATCCTCGCCCAAACTGCCGCGCGATCTTCCTGGTGTGCTGACGACCCGGCAAGTCGAGGCGTTGCTCAAGGCCCCCGACACCTCGACGCCTGCGGGGCTGCGTGATGCGGCGATGCTCGAGCTGCTCTATGCCTCCGGCGCGCGAATCTCGGAGCTCGCGGCGCTCAACGTGGAGTCCATTGCTTGGTCAGAGCGAACGCTGCGACTTTGGGGCAAGGGGGGCAAGGAGCGTATCGTGCCCCTCTATCGGCGCGCTCTCGAGGCGACTCGCCGCTATATTGAGGAGGGGAGGCCACATCTCCTTGTGCAGGCAAAGCGTGTCGATAGTGCGAACGGCGTGCATCCGCTGTTTATCTCGGCGCGCGGAAACCGCATGAGTGCCGCCATGCTGAGGAGGCGTTTCCACATGCTTGCGGCACTTGCCGGCATTCCTGCCGACATCGCCCCGCATGCGATGCGCCACACCTTTGCGACCGACCTGCTCGAGGGCGGCGCGGATCTGCGCTCGGTTCAGGAGCTGCTGGGGCATGCGAGCTTGTCCACGACGCAGATCTATACGCACCTCACGCCCGACCGACTCAAGCGTGCCGTGAGTCAGGCACACCCCCGCGGCGAGTAGGAGAAGGGCCTCCCGCGCCGCACCGAGGTGTGTGGTTTTGATTGCGGGTTGGCAGGAAGAGGCAATCCTGCTATCATTCATCGGGTTGCTTCACGGCAACAGGTTTTTATCACGCACGCGCGGCTACTTCATACCGTGGTGCCCGGGCTTTGGTAGCACATGTCCGGGTTGGTTTTGGAGGATGACCCCGCGCGGAGGCAAACCACAGGAGGTTTAATATGGCTACCAAGATTAATATCCGCACCCTGCTCGAGGCCGGCTGCCACTTCGGTCACCAGACCCGTCGCTGGAACCCCAAGATGAAGCCGTTCATCTTCGGTGAGCGCAACGGCATCTACATCCTCGACCTCAAGCAGACCATCCTTGACGCCGATCAGGCCTACACCTTCGTCAAGAACGTCGCCAAGGGCGGCAACGTGCTGTTCGTCGGCACCAAGAAGCAGGCTCAGGAGGCCGTTAAGAACGCCGCTGAGCGCGCCAACATGCCTTACATCAACCAGCGTTGGCTCGGCGGCATGCTGACCAACTTCGTCACCATCCGCTCCCGCATCAACCGCATGGAGGAGCTCGAGGCCATGGTCGAGGACGGTCGCATGGCAGTGCTGCCCAAGAAGGAGCAGGCAGTGCTCGGCAAGGAGCTCGCTAAGCTCCAGACCAACCTCGGTGGCGCCCGCGACATGAAGGGTCTGCCCCAGGCTCTCTTCGTCATCGACACCAAGCGCGAGGAGAACGCCATTAAGGAGGCCCAGCGCCTGAACATCCCCGTCGTCGCCCTGATCGACACCAACTCCGATCCCGACGAGGTCGAGTACGGCATCCCCTGCAACGATGACGCCATCTCCGCTGTCACCCTTATGTGCGAGCTCATGGCCGACGCCTGCCTCGCTGGCTCCGGTAAGGAGCAGGTCTCCGAGGCCGAGATGGCCGCCGAGCCCAAGGCCGAGTAAATCAGTCCTATTTAAGTCTTTTTCATCTCTTTGAAAGGAACCACAATGGCCCAGATTACTGCCGCTATGGTCAAGCAGCTCCGCGAGATGACCGACTCCCCGATGATGGAGTGCAAGAAGGCTCTCGTCGAGGCTGACGGCGACATGGACGTCGCTGTTGACGTTCTGCGCAAGAACGGCCTCGCCAAGGCTGCCAAGAAGGCTGGCCGTGAGACCAACGAGGGCGCTGTCGCCGCGTTCGTCTCCGAGGACGGCAAGTCCGGCGCTCTGCTCGAGCTTTCCTGCGAGACCGACTTCGTCGGCTCCAACGCCAAGTTCACCGGCTTTGCTTCCAAGGTCGCCGAGGTTGTCGCTACCACCGAGCCGGCCGATGTCGATGCTCTGCTCGAGAAGCCGATGGGCGAGGAGACCGTCTCCTCCGAGCTCACCGAGATGATTCACATCATGGGCGAGAACATGAAGATCGCTCGTTTCTCCGCCCGCAAGGTCGAGAATGGCGCTCTCGCTTCTTACATCCACATGGGTGGTAAGATCGGCGTCCTCGTCGAGTTCGCCTTCGAGAAGGCCGAGACCGCTCAGGCCGACTCTTTCAAGACCTTCGCTCACGATGTTGCCCTTCAGGTTGCCGCCGTCGCCCCGATCTGCGCTACCCGCGATCAGGTTCCGGCCGAGACCGTCGAGCACGAGAAGGAGATCTACATGGCTCAGGCTGCCGAGTCCGGTAAGCCCGAGGCCATTCAGGAGAAGATGGCTGTTGGCCGTCTGGAGAAGTTCTACAAGCAGTCCGTGCTCACCGAGCAGGAGTTCATCAAGGACAGCTCCCTCACCATCAAGAAGTACGCTGAGCAGGTCTCCAAGGAGCTCGGCGATACCATTACCGTCGTTGCCTTTGACCGTCTGGTCCGTGGCGAGTAAATAAGCTCTTGTAGCTGGTAATGAGCAGGCTGTGGGTTTTACTCACAGCCTGCTTTTTCATGGCTCTTATCAGAGCCTTTGATATCATATTGAGAGTCTAATTAAAGGAGGATCGCTTTGTCCGACATCCGATATAAACGCGTGCTTCTTAAGCTTTCCGGCGAAGCACTGATGGGCGACGGCCAATATGGCATCGACCCCAAGATTACCGATCATCTTGCCAAGCAGGTCAAGGAGCTGCTCGCCGTTGGTCACGAGGTCGGCGTCGTTGTCGGCGGCGGCAACATTTTCCGCGGCATGGCCGGCGCTGCCGGTGGCATGGAGCGCGCTCAGGCCGATTACATGGGCATGCTGGCAACCGTTATGAATGCGCTCGCTCTGCAGGATGCCTTCGAGCACAACGATATTCCCTGCCGCGTGATGAGCGCTATCCAGATGAACGAGATCTGCGAGCCCTATATTCGCCGTCGCGCCATCAACCACCTTTCCAAGGGCAACGTCGTTATTTTTGCCGCCGGTTCGGGCAATCCGTACTTTACGACCGACACCGCCGCGGCTCTTCGTGCCTGCGAGATCGGTGCTGAGATTCTGATTAAGGCCACCAAGGTTGACGGCATCTACGACAAGGATCCCGTCAAGTGCGCCGATGCCGTCCGCTTTGACAAGATTACCTATCACGAGGTTCTCGTCCGCGGTCTGCAGGTTATGGATTCCACGGCTACGGCACTGTGCCAGGATAACCGTATGCCGATTTTGGTCCTCAACATCGATGGCGAGGACACCGTCAAACGCGCGCTTTCGGGTGAGCCCGTCGGCACGCTCGTCTATCAGGAGGATTAAGCATGGCAGAGAACATCACCGCCCACATGGACAAGTCGCTCGAGTCCCTCAAGCACAACTTCTCCAAGGTTCGCACGGGCCGCGCCAACGCTAACATTCTGTCCGACATTTCGGTCGATTACTACGGTGTTCCCACGCCGGTTACCCAGGTTGCCGCCGTTAAGACCCCCGAGGCTCACATGTTGCTTATCGAGCCCTGGGACAAGGCGCTCGTCAACGCAATCGTGAAGGCTATCAGCGCTTCCGATCTGGGCATTACTCCCAACTCTGACGGTACCGTCGTGCGCCTGCCGTTCCCGGCTCCCACCGAGGAGCGTCGTCGCGAGCTCGTCAAGGAGTGCCGCGAGTATGCCGAGCAGGCCAAGGTCTCCATTCGCAACATCCGTCGCGACTTTAACAACAAGCTCGAGCGCGACGAAGAGCTCACCGAGGACGATGTCCGTCGCGAGCAGGCCAAGGTCCAGAAGTATACCGATGAGTATGTTGCCAAGGTTGAGGAGCTTCTGAAGGAAAAAGAAGCCGAGGTCATGGAGATCTAAGGTGCAATACGACGAGAACAAACTGGTCGAGTACTTTGCCGACGCCCCTGCGGGCGTCGGTTTTTCCGACCTTGACCTCAATAAGATTCCGCATCATATTTCGTGCATCATGGACGGTAACGGTCGCTGGGCCACGGCGCGCGGTCTTGCCCGCACCGAGGGACACAAGGCCGGTATCGTCTCCCTGCGCGAGATCATTACCGCATGCGTGCGTTTAGGCGTCGACGTCCTTTCGGCCTATGCGTTTTCCACCGAAAACTGGAATCGTCCGCAGCATGAGGTCAACGTTTTAATGCATCTGTTTGCTAAGACGTTTATCGATGAGCTGCCGCTGCTTAAGCGCGAAAACGTGCGCGTTGTCTTTTTGGGCGATATTTCCGCACTGCCCAAGAAGACCCGCGATGTCTTTGAGCGAGGTCTTGCCGAGTGTGCCGACCATACCGGCATGACGCTGGCACTTGCCGTCAACTACGGAGCCCGTGCCGAGATCACCCGTGCTGTCCGTCAGATCGCGCTCGATGCCGCTGCCGGAAAGATCGATCCGGCCGCTATCGACGATGATATGGTTGCTTCGCACCTGTACACCGCTGGGCTACCCGATCCGGAGCTTGTGATTCGAACCTCCGGCGAGCTTCGCCTTTCGAACTATCTGCTGTGGCAGGTTGCCTATTCCGAGTTTTATGTCACCGATACCTATTGGCCCGACTTTGATCGTTGGGGTCTTGTCAACGCCATTTTGGCCTATCAGGGCCGCGACCGTAGGTTTGGTGGACTGAGCAAGACCGAGGAGGCTTAATCGTGTCCGATCGTCCCAAGGCGTCTGCTCCCAAGGCGCCTGCCGCCAAGAGCGGCGCGGCTGCGACTTCGTGGCTTGCCGGCTTTATTACCCGTGCCGCCGCAGGTATCGTCTACGCCGTCGTATTTATTCTCTGCCTGGTTTTGGGTATCGTTCCCACCGCCATCTTCGTCTCCGTCATGAGCGGCCTGTGCTGCTTTGAGTTTTTCCGCATGACGAAGCTCGATGGCAAGGTGGCCAATGAGCGCCTGGGCATCGCTGCCGCCGTGCTCTTTCCGCTCTCGGCGCTGGGCGACTCGCTGCTGTTGAATGCGCTGCTTTTTGCATTGATGCTTGCGGTGGGCATTTGGTATGTCTGTTCGTCGCGTACCCGCATATCCGATGTGGCTGTGACACTCATGGGTCCCATCTACACCGGTTTTATGCTGTCGGCCATCGTGCTGCTGCGCGATGCCGTGCCCGGTTTTGCCGGCGCCCTGCTTTCGGTGGGTGTTTGCGCGTCTCTCTGGGTCTCCGATTCGTTTGCCTACATCGTGGGCAGCCGTATCGGCAAGCACAAGATGGTCCCCAAGATCTCTCCCAAAAAGAGCTGGGAGGGCTTTGTCGGCGGCATCTTGGGCTCGGTTCTTATCTGGCTTATTTTGTGGGCGACGCATTTCTATAAGCTGAGCTTGCCCTATGCGCTGCTTTGCGGCGTGGTTGTGTCCATCCTGGGCGTTATCGGTGACCTCATCGAGTCACGCATCAAGCGTGGCGTGGGCGTCAAGGATTCTGGCAACCTTATTCCGGGCCATGGCGGCATGCTCGATCGAAGCGACTCGCTTATCTTTGGCTGCATTACCGCGCAGCTGCTTTTGATGATCGGAGGCGTGCTGTAATGTCATTCCAGACGACGTATGGCCCCGATGGACGCCTTCGCGTTGCCATTCTGGGCTGTACGGGCTCTATCGGCACGCAGGCACTCGATGTATGCCGTCAGCATGCCGATCGACTGCAGGTGACGGCACTGTCCGTTAACTCCAGCACCTCGGAGCTCGTTGCCGCCGCCCGCGAGTTTTCGGTCCCGGCCGTTGCCGTGGCCGATGTCGCTCATGGCGATGACGCCGTGCTGCAGGAGCTGCCCGAGGGAACGAAGCTCGGCGTTGGCGCGCAGGCGGTTTGCGAGCTCGCGCGTCGCGACGATGTCGACTGCGTGCTCGTTGCTATTGTGGGCGCCGCCGGTCTCGAGGCGAGCCATGCGGCCTTGACCTCGAATAAGCGCCTTGCCCTTGCCAACAAGGAGTCCCTCGTCGTCGGTGGCGACTTGCTTATGCCGTTGGCGCAACCGGGCCAGCTTATTCCAGTCGACTCTGAGCACTCCGCCATCTACCAGTGCTATCTGGGGGAGAACCCACGCGAGGCTCATTGTATTTGGCTCACCTGCTCGGGCGGTCCGTTCTTTGGCCGCACGCGCGACGAGCTCAATCGCGTGACGCGTGCCGATGCCCTCGCACATCCCACGTGGGCCATGGGTGCCAAGATCACCATCGACTCTGCGACCCTCATGAATAAGGGCTTGGAGCGTATCGAGGCGATGCACCTGTTCGGGTGCGATCTCGACTTTATCAACGTGGTCGTTCAGCGCCAGTCAAAGATCCACTCGATGGTCGAGTATGCGGACGGCTCTGTGATGGCACATCTTGGTGCGTCCGACATGCGCATTCCCATCCAGTTCGCGTTCTCGTATCCCGAGCGGTGGGATACCCCAGCGCCTCGAATCGATTTCCGCGAGCTCGGGCAGCTCACGTTTGATGCTGCCGATATGGACACATTCCGCTGCCTGGCGCTGGCCGAGCGTGCCGGCAGAACGGGCGGCACCATGCCGTGCGTGCTGAATGCCGCCAACGAAGTTGCCGTCGATGCCTTCCTGCACGATGCCTGTACCTTTACCGATATCGACCGTATCGTCGAGTCGTGCATGGATGCACACGATACGCAGGCGGTCGCATCCTTTGAGCAGCTTCGCGATATCGATACGTGGGCTCGTGCCAAGGCCGCCGAGGTGCTCGCTGCAACCCGCTCTTAATCGTAAGGATTGCTTTTCGTTTTATGGATACTGTTCTGAGCGTTCTCTCCTCAGTCTTTTGGGGCCTTTTGATGCTATCCGTCCTCGTGTTTCTGCATGAGGGCGGCCACTTTTTGGCGGCCCGTGTGTGCGGCGTGCGCGTCACCGAGTTTTTCTTGGGCCTACCGTGCCGCTTTGACATTCATCGTACGTCGCGTCGCATCGGTACCAAGTTTGGCGTGACACCGCTGCTGCTGGGTGGCTATGCCGCTATCTGCGGTATGGACCCGACCGATGTCTCGTGCGCCGACCGTGTGCTTGCGGCGATCTATCGTCATGGTCGCGTTTCGGTTGCAGACCTTTCCGTCGAGCTGGAGCTGCCCGAGGAGGATGTTCTCGAGGCTTGTGCCTTGCTTTTGGGCTGGGGTTCCATTGCGCCTTGGTACGAGGAAGGGGAGAAGCCTTCACCCAGCTATTATCCGGTTAGGTACCAGACGCTGCCGCGCGACGCTGCAGGATATACCACCTTTGACGGCCGCATGTTCGATCGAGAGCATGCGACTGCCGAGGGCGATGTGTGGGAGCTGCCGGTCACTGCTTCGGAGTTCCTCGAGCAGGAGCGTTCGCATACCTATCTGGGCCAGGGTTTTCTCAAGCGTGCCTTTATGCTGCTCGCGGGCATTCTCGTCAATATCCTGACGGGCTTTTTGCTGCTTATGAGCATCTACTCTATCGCCGGCGTATCGGTGCCGGTCGATAGCAATGTGATCGGTCAGGTCGAAGAAGGCTCGATAGCCGCCAAGGCGGGCATCGAGGCCGGCGACACGATTCTTAGTGTCGATGGCGTGTCCTGCTCCAGCTGGATGGATGTGTATGATGCCATCGGCAAGGCTGCCGGTCAGGACGATATCGCCATTGAGTACCAGCGCGACGGTAAGAAACTTTCGACCTCGGTCGCGCTCAAGGAGGACGAGCGTTTGGGTGTTTATGCTTCTACGCAGGTGGTCCATTTGGACCCTATCACCTCGGCGCGCCTGTCGTTCTCCTATGTTCAGCAGACTGCTGAGGGCGTTATGCGTCTGCTGCAGCCGCAGCATACGATGGAGATACTCGATCAGTCCAGCTCGATTGTTGGCATCAGCGTCATGTCTTCTCAGGCGGCGGCAGCCGGCCCCGCGACCTTCTTGACATTTGCCGCGCTCATCTCGTTCTCGCTGGGCTTTATGAACCTGCTGCCCATTCCGCCGCTCGACGGGGGAAAGTTGGTTATCGAGATCATCCAAAAGGTCGCCGGTCGCGAGCTGCCGCTGAAGGTGCAGACGATCGTCAGCTATGTCGGCATCGTGCTCTTTGCGCTGCTGTTTGTCTATATGCTTCGTTCCGACGTCCTTCGATTTATTTTGTAGGGGAGTGTTTGGATTGTCTTTATCCCATCCTTTGCCGCGCGAGCTGACGCGCCCCGTGCATGTGGGCGGCGTTCAGATCGGTGGCGGCGCACCGGTGGTGGTCCAATCCATGACCTGCACCGATACCGCCGACGCGCAGGCAACGCTTGCACAAGTTCGTGCACTCGCCCAGGCGGGTTGTGATGTTGTGCGCGTGAGCGTGCCCACTGAGGCTGCGCTCGAGGGCTTTCGCACGATTTGTGCGGAGTCTCCGGTGCCGATCGTTGCCGATATCCACTTTAACCATAAACTCGCCATTGGCGCCGTGGAGGCCGGTGCCGCTAAGCTCCGCATCAATCCCGGCAACATTGGCGATTGGGCTAAGGTCGATGCCGTGATCGATGCCGCAGGCGCCGCTGGGTGCGCGATTCGCATTGGCGTGAACGCCGGCTCGCTTGAGCAGGATATCGCCGAGCGCGATGACCTTACGCAGCCCGAAAAGCTTGTGATGTCGAGCGAGCGTTTCGTCAAACATTTTGAGGATCGCGGCTTTACCAATATCGTGCTTTCCGCCAAGGCTCATAGCGTGTCCACGACGCTTGACACCTATCGTGCCCTGTCGCGCGAAATCCCCCATGTTCCGCTTCATTTGGGCGTGACTGAGGCCGGAACCAAGCTCCAGGGCACCATTAAGAGCTCTGTGGGCCTGGGAATTTTGCTTTCCGAGGGCATTGGCGACACCATGCGCGTCTCGCTCACGGCCGATCCGGTCGAGGAACCGCCGGTCGCCTGGGGTATTCTGCAGTCGCTCGGCCTTCGCCGCCGTGGTCCCGAGATCGTCTCGTGCCCCACGTGCGCTCGCTGCCAGGTTAACCTCATTCCTATCGCCGAGGAGGTCACCGAGCGGCTTAAGAACTACTCCGCGCCGCTTTCGATTGCCGTGATGGGCTGTGCAGTCAATGGCCCCGGCGAGGCCTCTGACGCCGACTTGGGTGTTGCCTGCGGACGAGGTCAGGGCCTGCTCTTTTCGCACGGCCAGATCATTGGTAAAGTAGCTGAGGACCAAATTGTCGACGCGCTAATGGCCGAGGTCGACAAGCTTATTGAGGAGAAATAAATGACTCGAGCAATGTATATGTCTAAGCTTTATGCTCCGACGCTCAAAGAGGATCCGGCCGACGCCGAGCTTGCGAGCCATCGCCTGCTGCTTCGTGCCGGCATGATTCGCAAGGAGGCCGCCGGTCTCTATTCCTATCTGCCGCTTGCTTGGCGCTCGATTCGCAAGATCGAGAACATCGTGCGCGACGAGATGGACGCTGCCGGCGCCCAGGAGCTCATGATGCCCATCATGGTCGATGCCGAGCTGTGGCGCGAGTCCGGCCGTATCGATGCCTATGGCAAGGAGCTCGTGCGCTTTGATGACCGCCACGGACGCGAGTTCGTGCTTGGTCCCACGCACGAGGAGACCGTGACTGCTCTGGTGCGCAACGAGCTGCGTTCCTATAAGCAGCTGCCCGTCAACCTCTACCACATCCAGGATAAGTTCCGCGACGAGTTCCGTCCCCGCTTTGGCCTGATGCGCGGTCGCGAGTTCATCATGAAGGACGCCTACAGCTTCTCCGCCACGCAGGAGAGCCTGCAGGAAGAGTACGACAAGATGAAGCAGGCCTACGCTAACATCTGCGAGCGCTGCTACATCAAGGCCCTTCCCGTCGTTGCCGATTCCGGCGAGATCGGCGGCGACACCTCCGTCGAGTACATGGCGCTGGCCGACGCCGGCGAGGCCTCGCTGGTCTACTGCGACGACTGCGGCTTTGCTGCCGATGACGAGGCGGCAAGCACCAAGGTCGTCGTGACCGAGGGCCCCGGCGACGGTACGCTCACCAAGGTCGAGACCCCGGGCATGGGCACCATCGAGGCCGTCGCCAAGTTCTTCGGCTTCCCCGAGAACGGCACGCGCAAGTCCCTGGCTCTCATCGACGCCGAGGGTAAGCCGGTTGTGGCCATCGTTCCGGGCGATCATGAGCTCAACGACTGCAAGGCCGAGCACGTCTTTGGCAAGGGCTATCGCATGATGACCGACGAGGAGCTCCAGACCTACGGGCTGCATAAGGGCTTTATCGGACCGGTTAACCTGCCCGAGGGCATTCGTCTTGTCTGCGATGAGAGCCTGCGCGAGTCCAAGCAGTGGGCCTGCGGTGCCAACGAGGTCGACTATCACTTTACCGGCGCCTGCCCCGAGCGCGACTTTACCGTCGACGAGTGGGCCGATCTGGTCACCGTCGTTGCCGGCGACCCCTGCCCGCACTGCGGCAAGCCGCTCTCTGCTGCTCGCGGTATCGAGGTCTCCCAGGTCTTCCAGCTGGGCACCAAGTATTCCGAGGCCATGGGTGCCACCTTTATGGACGAGGACGGCAAGGAGAAGCCGCTCATCATGGGTTGCTACGGTGTGGGCGTGTCCCGCTCGCTCGCTGCCGTCGTGGAGCAGCACAACGACGAGCACGGTATCGTCTGGCCGGTCTCCGTTGCCCCGTACGAGGTCGCGGTGATTCCGCTCGACCCCAAGAAGGAGGAGTGCGCTACCGTTTGCGACCAAATCGTTGAGGCTCTGTGCGCCGAGGGTATCGAGGTTGTCGTCGATGACCGTGACGAGCGTCCCGGCTTTAAGTTTGCCGACAACGACCTTATGGGCTTCCCGTATCAGGTGATTCTGGGCAAGCGCGGTCTTAAGAATGGCACCGTTGAGCTCAAGGACCGTGCTACGGGCGAGCGCGAGGACGTGGCGATCGATGAGGTCGTCGCCAAGGTTGCCGAGCTTGTGAAGGCAGCACGCCGTTAATCGACATTTCTGCTAGTAGATGTAATTGCAGGCCTGCTCCGCATCTCTCTTAGGATGAGATGCGGAGCAGTCTTTTTTGTTGCGTGAATAAGCTCGACGGGTAAAGGAAAACCCCACAGCCCAAATGAGCTGCGGGGTTTTCCTTTGTGCCTCCGATGCGAAATAAATCGCTCAGATATTACTGATAATCGACGACGTCGATCCAGTTCTTAAGGAACTCATCGTTCACGTTGCGCTTACGAGCGAGCTCGGAAGCGGCGACGATGCTCGTCCACTGACGCACGACCTGCATGGGCATGTCGGCGCGGTCGCAGTAGAGCTCCAGGTAGGCCTCAGCCTGGTCCTTGCTGTTGAGGGCAAAGAGCAGGTAGGTGGTGGCAACGTCGGCAGCAGGGGAGCCCTGGGTGGCATGTGCCCAGTCGCAGACGTACAGCTGGCCGTCGTCTCCGACGATGACGTTGGAGGGGTTGAAGTCGCCGTGGCAGACCTTGAACTCCTTGGTCATGCCGTCCAGACGCTCCTGAAGGTTGTAGCGCGTGGTGGCATTGAGCTGATCGAGGCTGTCGATCATGCGGGCGAACTTATCGCGCTGACGGTTGAGCAGCGGGGAGGTGTAGCCGTGGATCTCGATCTGGAGGTCGACGAACATCTCGAGGTACTCACCAAAGCGCTGGGGCTCGGCAGTCATCTTCTCGGCAAGGGTGGTGCCCGGAACCTTCTCGGTCACGAGAGCCCAGCCGTTGGCGTTCTCGAGCTGGGAAACCTCGAGAGCCTTGGGGCTGCGGATGCCGCACTCATTGATGCGGGCAAGATTCAAAGCCTCGTTGAACACGTCGGAGACGGGCTTGGTCTCGTTAAAGACCTTGACGATCTTGTCGCCCAGGTCGTAAACGACCTTGTTGCCGCGACGGACGAGCTCGGTCTTGGAATCGGGGAGCAGCATGATTGCATCCTTTCAACGATGCGATAGAAGCAACGGCGGGGGCGTGCGTACCCCCGTGCACCCCCGCCGCAAATAACCGTGCTAAAAACTAGCAGACGGCGTAGTCCTGGGGCTCGCGGCCGTAGTAGGCGTCCAGGTAGAGCTCCTTGATCTCGCTCATGAGCGGGTAGCGCGGGTTAGCGCCGGTGCACTGGTCGTTGAATGCCTGCTCGGTCATCTCGTCGAGGGTGTCGAGGAAGTACTGCTCGTCAACACCGTAGTCGGCGATGGTCTTCTTGACACCGATGAAGTCCTTGAGCTCCTCGAGCTTCGTGATGAAGTTCTCGAAGACCTCCTTGTCGTCCTTGCCCTCGATGCCGCAGTACTTGGCCATCTCGGCGTAGTTGTGCAGCGCGTTGGGGTAAGGATACTGGGAGAAGGTACCCATCTTGACGGGAGCCTCGGCGGCGTTGTAGCGCATAACGCGGGTCAGGATGACGGCGTTTGCGAGGCCGTGGGGCAGGTGATGGAAAGCGCCGAGCTTGTGGGCCATGGAGTGGTTGAGGCCCAGGAAGGCGTTGGCGAAGGCCATACCGGCCATGCAGGAGGCGTTGTGCATCTCCTCGCGGGCATGCGGGTCCTTGGCACCGTTCGTGAAGCTGGAGGGCAGGTTCTCGAAGACGAGCTTAGCAGCGCGCTCGGAGAGGCCCTTAGTGTAGTCGGAAGCCATGATGGAGACGTAGGACTCGATGGCGTGGGTCATGACATCGATGCCGGAGGCAGCGGTCAGGCCGCGCGGGGCGGTCATACAGTTGTCGGCGTCGACGATAGCCATGTTGGGGAGCAGCGCGTAGTCGGCGAGCGGCCACTTGATGCCGGTCTCCTTGTCGGTGATGATGGCGAACGGCGTGCACTCGGAGCCGGTACCCGAAGAGGTCGGGACGGCGACGAAGTAGGCCTTCTTGCCCATCTCGGGGAAGGTGAAGATACGCTTGCGGATGTCCATGAAGTCCATGGCCATGTCCTCAAACTTGCACTCGGGGTGCTCGTACATCATCCACATGATCTTGCCGGCGTCCATAGCGGAGCCACCGCCGACGGCGATGATGACGTCCGGCTCAAAGAGGGCCATCTGCTTGGCGCCGCGACGTGCGCACTGCAGCGACGGATCGGGCTCGACGTCATAGAAGCAGTCGTGGGCGATGCCCATCTCGTCGAGCTTGGCCTCGATGGCGCGGGTGTTGCCATTCTTGAAGAGGAACTGGTCGGTGACGATGAAGGCGCGCTTCTTGCCCATGACGGTACCGAGCTCGTCGAGGGCGACGGGCGTGGAACCCTTCTTGAAGTAGACCTTCTCGGGAGCGCGGAACCACAGCATGTTCTCACGGCGCTCGGCCACAGTCTTAACGTTGATCAAGTGCTTCACCCCAACGTTCTCGGAGACGGAGTTGCCGCCCCAGGAGCCGCAGCCCAGGGTCAGAGACGGCTTCATGCCAAAGTTGTACAGGTCACCGATGCCGCCGTGCGAGGACGGGGTGTTGATGACGATACGGCAGGCCTTCATGACGTGCTCGAACAGGCTGATCTTCTCGGCCTGGGCGGGGTGCACGTACAGAGAGGCGGTGTGGCCCGGGCCACCGGCGAGCACCAGGTGCTCGGCCTTGTCGACGGCCTCCTGGAAGTCCTTGGCGTGGTACATGGCCAGGACCGGGGAGAGCTTCTCGTGGGAGAACTCCTCCTTGGCGGGGTCGGTGGAGGTGACCTCGGCGATCAGGATCTTGGTCTTGGCGGGAACCTCGATGCCGGCGAGCTCGGCGATCTTGGCGGCAGCCATGCCGGGGATGCGGTGATCGAGGGCGCCGTTCTTGAACATGGCAGCACGCAGGGCCTCCATCTCGGCACCCTGCTTGACGAAGTAGCAACCGCGCTTCTGGAACTCGGCCTTGACCTGGTCATAGATGGTGTCGATGACGGTCACGGACTGCTCGGAAGCGCAGATCATGCCGTTGTCGAAGGTCTTGGAGTGGATGATGGAGTTGACGGCGAGCAGCACGTCGGCGGTGTCGTCGATGACGACCGGGGTGTTACCGGCGCCAACGCCCAGGGCAGGCTTGCCCGAGGAGTAAGCGGCCTTGACCATGCCCGGGCCACCGGTGGCGAGGATGATGTCGACGTCGCGCATGACCATGTTGGTCAGCTCGATGGAGGGGACATCGACCCAGCCGATGATGCCCTCGGGGGCGCCGGCCTTGACGGCGGCGTCAAGCACGAGCTTGGCGGCGGCGATGGTGCACTTGGCGGCAGCCGGGTGCGGAGAGATGATGATGGCGTTGCGGGTCTTCAGGCTGATCAGCGTCTTGAAGATCGCGGTGGAGGTGGGGTTGGTCGTCGGGATGACGGCGCCCACGATGCCGATGGGCTCGGCGATCTTGGTGATGCCGTAAGCCTCGTCGCGCTCCAGGACACCACAGGTCTTGGTGTTCTTGTAAGCGTTGTAGATGTACTCTGCGGCGTAGTGGTTCTTGATGACCTTGTCCTCAAGAACGCCGCGGCCGGTCTCCTCGATGGCCATCTTCGCCAACGGGATACGAGCCTTGTTGGCGGCCATGGCGGCCTCATAGAAGATCTTGTCGACCTGCTCCTGCGTGTACGTAGCAAAAAGCGCCTGGGCCTCTCGCATCTGAGCGAGCTTAGCCTCAAGCGCCTCTACGTTGTCCACAATTGCGGGAGTAGTGTTTTCCGGTGACTTTTTCACCATTTGTGTCTCCTTGCGATCGGAGATTTACCCTACGCCTTGCATGATAGCAAGAAATTATTCGGCGAACGGTCAGATTCCTCTAAAAGGCACACTAAAACGCTTCAATAAACTGAAGCGTTTTAACTAAAACTATCCACTTGCTGCATCGCACCGCTCATTGGGGACAGACTTACATGAGTGCTTTCACTCATTTGGGACAGACATCGATTTGCCATTTTGCCGTTCTGGGCCTGTTATTGCCGCTCATTGGATATAAATAGGTTACAGGCTCAGCATTTCGCGTTGCGTCTCTCCTTTTAGGTGTTGCCTGTACAGTTTTGAAAGGAGAGGCTATGCCCCGATGTGCCCGCGCCGTTTCTCTCACCGGCTATTACCACGTCTATGACCGCGGCAATTCTAAACAGATAATTTTTGAAGATGACTCCGACCGCTATCGGTTCTTATCTGATATCTCGGACCGATTCGCTCGCCATGAAGTGGCGGTGTTGGCTTGGTGCCTTATGGACAATCACTTCCATTTGATGGTTGATGATCCGTTTGACAATCTTTCAAAGGCAATGCAGTGCGCATTGACGGCGTATGCTAAGTATTTCAATGGGAAAACGGGGAGAACGGGGCATCTGTTTGACAATCGCTATTCGCGGGTCGCGGTTGAGTCGGACACGCAGGCAGTGCAGCTGCTCGACTATATTCATCTCAATCCCGTGAAGGGTGCGCTTGACTCGCTCGAGGCGTACCGCTGGTCAAGCTATAAGGCATATCAGCTGGGCTATGATCCCTTTGACATCTGTGATGCGGCCCCTATGCTCGATGTTGTCGGAGGCTCCCGTCGCTATTGCGAGCATCTCAAGAAAGTTGGCGGGCGCATCTGGTCAGTGGAGGTTCTTCCGCGCCGGCGGATCCCCGATGAGGAGGCTCTTTCCGTTGCGCGCGAAGTCCTGCCGAGCATAGATCCTGCGCTGCTCAAGGCCCTGCCACGCCCCGAACGCGATGCCTGCCTGCTGAGGCTCAGGCGGGCACATCTCACGGTCAAGCAAATTGCCCGTATCACCGGTATCGGCGCCACAAGCGTGACCAAGGCTACTGCAAGCTGGAAGGATGCAGCGTGAGATAGGGGCCGTAGCCGATCGGGACGCCGCATGCGTGCGTCATGTCTGTCCCCAATGAGTGAAAACACTCATGCAAGTCTGTCCCCAATGAGTGCCCAATGAGTGCAAAAAGGCGCCCTCCGTAGGGGAGAGCGCCTTTGGTAAGTTCTATGTGAACGCGAGGTCTTTGACCCGGAGAGTCCGAGGTACTTGTTGGTAAGACCTTATTTAGGAGCGCGCAACCTTGCCGGACTTGAGGCAGGTGGAGCAAACGTTCATCTTGCGACGGTGACCATCGACGACGACGTAGACGCGCTGGATGTTGGGGCGGAACTTACGGTTGGTGACGCGGTGAGAGTGGCTGATGGAGCGACCGGCAACGGGGTGCTTACCGCAAACTTCGCAAACTTTGGACATAACTGACCCTCCTTGGGCGACAAACGAACATGTCGCGTTAACAAACAAGCCTGAACTATAGCACAGAAGCAGCTCCCTGTGCGTAATCTACACAGAGATATTTCTCTTTTGGCGATAGTGCCCACGCCACGGCCCTGGACGTAGATCCGATTTGCGTGCAGCAGAGGGGATTATGCCAGCTCGTGTGTGCGTTTTCAAGCTCGTCCCACAAATATATATAGGTTTATTGAGCATTGGGCTCCGTTTACGGAATGCTCTGTATTTATGCTCGCAATTCAGCTTGAGGTTGGCTACACTATCCCTTGACCATTAAAGGGGTACGAGATACCCACATGGAATTACATAGCTGCCAAAGAGCAGCCCTTCCTGTGGGTGTCTGGTTCCGCTTTGAGCGGTCGGGCATCTATTTTTTTGACTGTGTCAGCAGTCAAGACATGTGAGGAAGGAGATCGATGGGCACGACTTCCCCCAAGGCGGTCATTATGGACGAGACCGCCGTCAATCGAGCGATGACCCGCATCGCGCACGAGATTCTCGAGCGCAACGAGGGCTGTGAAGACCTCGCTCTGGTCGGCATCGTCACGCGCGGCGACCTTCTGGCAAAGAAGCTCGCCGAGGAGATCAAGGAGATCGAGGGCGTCGACGTTCCGCTCGGCAGTCTCGACATCAGCTTCTACCGCGATGACTACGCTACCAATTTCGCTCCCGCGATCCACGCCACCAACATTCCCTTCAGTGTCGACGGCAAGCGCGTCGTGCTGGTGGACGACATCCTGTACACGGGTCGTACCATCCGCGCCGCTCTGGACGCCGTCATGGATCTGGGCCGTCCGAGCCGTATTGAGCTGGCAGTCCTCGTTGACCGCGGCCACCGTGAGCTCCCTATCTCGCCGGACTTTGTCGGCAAGAACGTTCCCTCGTCGCACGAGGAGAACGTGCACCTATATATGAAGGAAGTCGACGGCCGTACCGCCGTCGAGATCAACGACGTCGCGCCGGGTTCCCACGTGGGCTCCGCGCCGCTGGGAGGTGAGTAGTACCGTGGCGTTCAACCATAAGCACCTGATCGACATTACCGAGTACTCCGAAGAGGACATCAAGCTCATCCTCGAGACCGCCAAGGCGTTCTCCGAGGTCAACGAGCGTGCGATCAAGAAGGTCCCCACGCTCAAGGGTAAGACCATCGTCAATATGTTCAACGAGCCCTCGACGCGTACCCGCAGCTCTTTCGAACTCGCCGAGAAGCGTCTTTCGGCCGACAGCCTCAACTTTGGTGGCTCCTCGACCTCCACGGTCAAGGGCGAGAGCCTCGTTGACACCGTCGAGACCCTCAACGCCTATAAGATCGACTGCATCGTCGTGCGCGATAAGCACGCCGGCGCCCCCTACATCGTCACGCAGAACTCGCCCGCAAGCGTCATCTGCGCCGGTGATGGCAAGCACAACCATCCCACGCAAGCCCTGCTCGACCTGTACACCATCTGGGAGCACAAGGGCGACTTCCACGGTCTGAAGGTCGCTGTCGTCGGCGATATCGCCCACTCCCGCGTGTGCGGCTCGCTGATCCCCGCCCTTAAGATCATGGGCTGCGAGACCTACGCCGTCGCCCCCGGCACGCTGCTGCCGCCGGCGCCCGAGGTCCTGGGCTGCGACCACGTGACGAGCGACCTCGATTCCGTCCTGCCCGAGCTGGACGTCGTCTACATGCTGCGCGTGCAGCAGGAGCGCCTCGAAGGTGCCCCGTTCCCGACCATTCGCGAGTACCACAAGCTCTTCGGCCTGACCAAGGACCGCGAGAAGCTCATGAAGCCCGATGCGATCATCTGCCACCCGGGCCCCATCAACCGCGGCGTCGAGTTCGACTCTTATATGGCCGACCACCCGCAACGCTCCGTCATCCTGGAGCAGGTCTACGCCGGTATCTGCGTGCGTATGGCTATCCTGTATCTGCTGCTTGGAGGTGCCGATAATGGCCTTGCTTCTTAAGAATGCCCACGTCGTCGACCCGTCCGTCGAGCTTGACGGTGTCGTTGACGTCCTGATTGACGGCGACAAGATCGCCGAGGTCGGCGAGAATCTCGCCGTCGAGGGAGCCGAGGTCCGCGACCTTTCCGGCAAGTACCTCGTCCCCGGCCTGGTTGATATGCACGTTCACCTTCGCGAGCCCGGCTATGAGGTCAAAGAGGACATCGAGAGCGGCACCCGCGCAGCTGCCAAGGGCGGCTTCACCGGCGTGTGCGCCATGCCCAACACCGATCCCGTCACCGATAACGGCACCGTCGTGGAGTTCGTCAAGTCCCGCGCTGCCGAGGTCGGTCACTGCCGCGTCTATCCGTCGGGCGCCATGACCCGCGGCCTTAAGGGCGAGGCCATGTCCGAGATGGGCGATATGGTCGCCCACGGCGCCGTCGCCTTCACCGACGATGGTCGCGGCGTGCAGGGCGCGGGCATGCTCCGTCGCTGCATGGACTACGGCAAGATGTTCGGCAAGGTCTTTATGAGCCACTGCCAGGACGAGGACCTGGTCGGCCATGGCCAGATCAACGAGGGCAAGGTCTCGACCCGTCTGGCCCTCGAGGGCTGGCCGGCCGCCGGCGAGGAGCTTCAGATCGCCCGCGACATCGAGATTGCCAAGCTGACCGGTGCCAAGCTGCACATCCAGCACATCTCCACCGCTCACGGCCTCGAGCTCGTGCGTGCCGGTAAGGCCGCCGGTGTCCAGGTAACCTGCGAGGCCACCCCGCACCACATGTTCCTGACCGAGAACGACTTGGACGAGACCTACAACACCTCGCTCAAGGTCAATCCGCCGCTGCGCACCGACGAGGACGCCGAGGCCATCCGTCAGGGCGTCATCGACGGTACCGTCGACGTGATCGTTACCGATCACGCTCCGCACACCCCGTGGGAGAAGGCCCGCGAGTTCGAGCTCGCACCCTTTGGCATGATCGGCCTCGAGACCTCGCTGTCGCTCGTGCTCACCGAGCTGGTCAACACGGGCAAGATGAGCATGGGCCGCATGGTCGAGCTCATGGCCATCAAACCGCGTGAGATCCTGGGCCTCGACCAGGTTCAGGTCAAGGCGGGCTCCGTTGCCGACCTGACCGTGTTCGACCCCTCCGTAACCTGGACGGTCGGCGAGGACGGTTACGAGTCGCGCGCCGAGAACTCCGGTTTTGCCGGCCGTACGCTCACCGGTCGAGCCACCGATGTGTTTGTCGGCGGTAAACAGACGCTTGCCGACGGCTGCATCTGCTAGCATAGCCTTATCGCTTTTGTGCGCGGCGCCCTTGCGGTGCCGCGCTTTCTGTTCGTTTGGACCATGCAACCGCATGGGGGATTGGAGCGTCTATGCCCACACCTTCCACTGCACGCATGCACGACTTCGAGGTCGTCTCGAACCGGGAGATCGCCGACGGCATCTTCTCGCTCGTCATCTCGGCCCCCAAGCTTGCAAGTGCGCTCAAGCCCGGTCAGTTTGTGAACATTGCCGTACCCGGCGATGCGTCCTCGCTGCTTCGCGTGCCCCTGAGCTACTATCGCGCCGACGCCCGGGCCGGCACCGTCGAGCTGTGGTACGCCGTCGTGGGCGACGACACCCGTCGCCTGTCGCAGATGGGCCCCGGTTCCAAGTCCAACCTGCTGGGCCCTGGCGGCCGCGGCTGG
>CALFGH010000272.1 GCA_937958315.1 uncultured Collinsella sp.
GACGGAAAGCACATTAAGTGCTTTCCTTTGCGTGCGGAACTCGCGACAAACTTAACCCGCGCCAGCCGACCCCGGAGACCCTCCCTGCCGCCACTTGCTTCAAAGACTTTGTTCCTCGCCGCTTCCGCGGCTCGAGGTCCCCGTTCTCCTCGGCGGGGGTGTCTAAGATTGTTGTTGAACTTCGGCCTTTGGCTCAAAGAAAAACGGGAGATGCGATCTGCATCCCCCGTTTTTGTTGCACCTACTCTAGGTCAATAAATTTGGTGCTCAGAATCTTGCCGTCCTTGACGAGCATTCTGGCCATGGTGGGGCCTCGGGTGCCTCTGGGGTAGCTGGCGCTGCCTGGGTTGAGGACCAGGCAGCGGCCCACTTGGGCTTCTTTGGTTACGTGGGTGTGACCGTTGATGGCTACGTCTACGGATCCCACCGGAAGGTCTTCGCGGTAGTGGGCTACGGCGAACTTGAGTCCTTCGTAGGTAAAGAGCGCCAAGCGGTCCACATCGGGGCCGTAGTCGCGGTAGTAATCGTTATTGCCCAGCACCGCTCGCACGGGGGCGATGGTGCGCAGATGCTCGTAGTCCATCTCCGACGTAAGGTCGCCGGCGTGGATAATCAGATCCGCACCCTTAAGCTCGTCCAGGAGCGCAGGCGAAAGATAGCCGTGGGTGTCCGAGATAATGTCGATACGCTTGGCGCTTGCACTGTTCATGGAATCCCTTCCGCAAAACGATTAGGTGCATTCATGCAAAAAGCCCCACGGCTCCGCAGACGATTTTGGTCTACAGGGCTGCGGGGCCAATGTACTAGAGGCTCAGAGCTTTTTTGAGTGGCACGACGCGACGGCGCGAAACCGGTACGCGTTCATCGACGCCCGTAATACCCAGCTGGATAGCGCCCGAGGGAACCGTCTCGACATCGGTGACACACGCCAGGTTGACGATATAGCGGCGGTGAACGCGGAAGAAGCCAAAGTCGCAGAGCTTGGCCTCGAACTGTGCCAGCGAGGTCGTGGACAAAAAGCGGTCATCGACCGTATAAATACAGGAGTAATCGTCCTTGGCCATAATAAAGCGAATGTCGTCCACGGGGATGAGGACCTTGCGGCCGCCCTTTTCCACCGGGATGCGCTCGATGGTCACCTTGCTGTCCGTGACAGGCTTGGCGCGTTGCATAACCTTATCGATCGCTCGATCCAGGCGAGCTTCCTCGACCGGCTTCATCAGATAGTCGACGGCATCCACATCAAACGCCTCGACCGCATGATCGCTGTACGCGGTTACAAATACGATCGCCGGCGGATTCTTGAGCTTATGCAGCGCCTCGGCAAGTTGCAGACCCGAGGCACCAGGCATCGAAATGTCGAGGAACACGACATCGACGCGACTCTCCATGAGCATCTCGATGGCGGAGCGAACGCTCGACGCTTCTGTGATCGTGCCGATCTTGCCCGTCTGCTCGAGCAAGAAGCGAAGTTCCGAACGGGCCGGGGCCTCATCATCCACAATCATCGCACGCAGCATAGGGATAAAACCTTTCGTCAACAAACTACGTCGGGCATCCGCCAACTGGCGTTAAACCCGTAACCAATTATTCTACTCTTGAATGTCGAAGATGCTCTCCGACAAATCGAGATGCAGGAGCACTTTAGTGCCCTTGCCCGGCGCCGATTCGACGCGCGTGTAGGAGTGCGGTCCATAAAAGCGATGGATGCGCTCCGAAATATTGTGCATGGCCACACCGGCGCCGCCGCCCTGCGGGGAGTTGGCGTCGGGACGGGCGGAGCGCTCGTCAAACAGTCTGGCAGCGGTGCCTTCGTCCATGCCCACGCCGTTATCGGCGACCGCAATCAAAATCGCATCTTCGCCATCCCTGTGGACCGACACGTCGATCCTCAGCGCATCGCCATCACCCATACCGTGGCGCACGGCATTCTCGACGATCGGCTGAATTACAAATGCCGGCACCAGCGTGTCCTCGATGTCCTCGGACACGTCGAAGGTCGCCAGCACGCGATCCTCGCCAAAGCGCGCCTTCTCAAACGTCAGGTAGCGCTTGGTCTGTGTGACCTCGCGCGACACGGGAATGAGCGAGCCCGAATTGTCGAGCGTGGCGCGATAGAACGAGGAGAACTCGCGCAGCAGCTCGCGGGCGCGCAGCGGGTCGGTACGCGTAAACGACGCGATGGTGTTGAGCGTGTTGAACAGAAAATGTGGGTTGATCTGCGCTTGCAGGGCACGCACCTCGGCACGGGCCGTGAGCTCCTTTTGCACCTCGAGCTCGTGGATGGCGAGCTGCGTGGACAGGATCTCGGCAAAACCCGAGGCGAGCGCGTACTGGGTACGGTCGACGGCACGCGGGGTCTTGTAGTAGAACTTGAGCGTGCCGACGGTGCGGTCGCCCACCTTGATAGGAGCGATGATACCGGCGGGAACATGGTTGTGCGAGCCGTCCGAGCCCACCACGTCCACCACGCGATTGAACGACTGGACGATACCGTGCTCGATGACGTAGCGCGTGGCAAGTGTGTGGATGGGCGAATCGGGCAGCAGCTTTTCCTCAAACTCGCCCGCGCAGGCCAGCACGTTGCTCTCGTCGGTGATGGCAACCGTCATGGCACGTGTCTCGGGCAAAATGCGCTGGCACACCAGACGCGCCGACTCCTGCGTCAGGCCGCCTTTGATGTCCTCGAGCATGGCAGAGGCCACCGAGAGCGTCTCTTCGGTGTACTGCGAACGCACCGAATCGGGATTGAGCGTCAAATAGATAAAAATGCACAGAAAGATGCACAGCAATGCGCAGGCGACCACGGTCGCGATTGGCTCGATTCCGGTCGCCAGGGCAAAAATAAAGTACACCAGCACGCAAATGGCGCAGATAACAGCAATCACGCGAAAGATTGATATTGAATTATCGCGCTGGGCGCGGCGGTCGATCATTCAGTCCCCTCCAGGATGCTGGTCAGTTGTGCGTCGCGCCAGAGCCCGTCCATGATCTTGGGCCAAAAGCTCTGGAAACGCAGGTAGCTTGCGGCGTTTTGGTGCGCGTAGGTCTTGGCCTCGTCAATACCGTGGCGCCAAATGCGTAGATACCCCTCGCGCTCGCGGGTAAACACGCTGCGGACCATGGCGGTCTTGCGCACACGGTCGTCGAGCTCGCGTGAAATCCACGGGCCCGGATAGGGCATGAGCGACGCGGCCGTGACGGGAACGAGCTCCTGCTGGTGCGCGGCAAATGTCAGCTTGGCACGCTCGTAGTACCAACGGTACACATCCTGCATAAAGCGCGGGGAGCGCTTCTCGGACTCGGGCGGCAGGTGACGAACGGTCCACTCGTTGTCAAACCACACGTCGTAGCCAAACATGCGCATGTTAAAGAGGTAATCCAGGTCCTCGCCTCGGGTGATAAACGGATCAAACGCCACACGGGTAAAGGCGCGGGCATGAAGTGCCATAAGGCCGCCGCATACGTAGTTTGAACGCGAGATGCGAGTGCCCGAGAGCGCCTTTTTCATCCAACGATTGAACTCGATGCGCTTGGTCCACCAACGATGGCAAATGCCGACCTTGTCTGTGGGCGCCAGCGGCGATCCGTCGCGATCGTAAAAGTAACCGCTCTTAACCAAAATCGGCAGGCCCTGACGCGTCTGCTGACCCAGCGCATAGGTCGCGCGCTTCATAAAGTCGGCATCGATAACGGTCTCGTCGTCATCCAAAAAGACAACGGCGTCGTGGCCGAGCACCGCAGCGCAGGCAAGCCCCATATTGCGAATGGCGCCGTATCCGCGCAGGCTCACGCACTCGCCCGAGCCCTTGGGAGCAATCTGCGCCACACGGTCGGCGATACGCGATGCCTGGGTGTTGGTAACTACGGTGACTTTGAGCGTAGGGTGCGCGTCGACGATTTCATGCACGCGCTTCGACACATCAGCCGTAGCCGAGATGGGGCAGACCACCAAAAGGATAATCCTCGGAATGTCGCGCACCTGCTCGAGCGAGGCCAGACAGCGGTCGAGTTCGGGATTGGTGGCGTTGAGCTTCGTCGAGTGGTCATAGACGCCGGGAGCGTTTGCACGGGCATCATCGCCCGCCCAATATGTTGGAATCACAACCGTGGCGTTCATGCCTTCCCTCCCTGCAACACAAAAACGGGGCGCCGCCAAACACAGGCGACGCCCCGCGACCTAGCTGATTCCATCATACCCACTTGGGCAAATCATTGCTCGCAAGTCGCAATGTTTATTGCGGATAACCCCAAAAGAGTACCGTGGACAGGCACAATAGCCGCTCGCTCCTATGCGGCATGCTCTGCCGCCCGAGTCATGCGGGACAGGCGAACCAGCAGCATAAAGCCAACGATCAGCAGCACGCCAATTGAAAGGACGCCAAGCGACGGGTTGCCGGTCAGCGAGGTGACGACCGACACTAGAAAGGTGCCCATGACGCTTGCATAGCGACCGAAGATGTCAAAGAAGCCGTAGTACTCGTTGGACTTTTCCTTGGGGATAATGCGGCCAAAGTAGCTACGGCTGAGCGCCTGCACGCCGCCCTGGAACAGGCCGACCATAATGGCAAGCACCCAAAATTCAAAGGCGGTCTTTAGGAAGAACGCGGCGAACAGCACAATGCCCATGTAGGCGGCGACCGCCACCAGGATCATGTTGAGCGTGCCCACGCGTCCGGCAAGCTTGCCGTAGATGATGGCGGACGGAAAGGCCACGAACTGCGTAACGAGCAGCGCCAGCACCAGCTGCGTCGAGTCGATGCCCAAAGCCGATCCGTAGCTGGTGGCCATGGAAATGACCGTGTGCACACCGTCGATGTAGAAGAAGAACGCGATCATGTAGACCAGCACGGTCTTGTTGTGGGCGATCTCGCGCATGGTGTGTCCGACCTCGGAGAACACACCGCCCACGATGTGGCCGATAGTGTCCTCGGGACCGCGCTCGCGACCGTACTTTTGCTTGTAGGTGCGAATGAGTGGCAGAGTAAAGATGAGCCACCAGGCACCAGTGATGATAAACGACAGACGCGTTGCCAGCATGGTGGGGACGCCAAGAGCGGGGCCACCCATGATGAGCGCCAGGCAGATGATGAACGGTACAGTGGAACCGATGTAGCCCCAGGCATAGCCCGAGCTGGACACGGCGTCCATGCGCTCGTCGGTGGTAATGTCGGGCAGCATGGCGTCGTAGAACGTCATAGAAGAGTTAAGGCCGATGGTGCACAGCACGTACACGGTCAAAAATGCCATAGCGGACATTGGGATAGCCTGCGCCAGGCAAAGCACCAGACCCGTGAGGAAGAAACCCAAGAAGAACTTGATCTTGTTGCCGGCGTAATCGGCAAGCGCGCCCAGAATGGGCATGAGCATGGCAATGACCAGCGAGGCGATCGTCTGCGCGTTGCCCCAAGCGACCACCAGGTCTGCCGAGGAAGCACCGGTATTGATGGCGTTAAAGTAGATGGGCACCACCGAGGTATTGAGCAACACGAGGGCCGAATTGCCCACATCGTACATAACCCAGTTACGCTCGAGCTTGGTGTATTTCATGGACAGGGCCCTTTCATATTCGCCCAATATGCAGTTAGTTCATCGTACCCCAATTGCACAGAGGCACCGGTAAGGATTCGGCAAAGGGACAGGCGCGGTCATACGGACACGCAGGGCGAAACGCCATCCCATCAACGCAGTTGCGGTGGAATAGTTCCCGCTTAGCCCTCCGGGGGCTTCATTCAGGAACTATTCCACCGCAACTTATTGAAACGGTTTGTTACTCCTCGCGGTCGAACTCCTCGTCGGCGTCGAGTACGCGGCCACTGTAGTTGATATGGCCGGTCACGGCCTCCATGTCACCAGTCTCGATAAAGCGAGCGACGGTGAGCTCGTAATCGACCAGTGCGCGCTCAAAGACCTCGGGGAAGCTCTCGGTCGAGACCTCATCGGTAAAGGGGTTCTTCCATGTCAGGTGGCCCAGGTTGCCGGTGCGCTCGGGCAGCTCCGTCGTCACGCGATGGGCAAGGCCGTCGAGCAGCGAGTAGTCGTGCACCAAGCCCTCAACCAGGGCAATCGCGCGCGTCTTTACCGAGCCGGCGGGCTCAATGGTGCGATAGAGCATCTGCATGTCCGAGACGGCGCCGGCGTACTCCCCCGCCGGGATGTCGATACCGTACACGCGCCCGGCGACATAGCTCATCAGCACGCCGGCAACGCGATTGATGCGATCGGTGGTGACGATCTCGCCCGCCGGCGGATAATCCTCGACCGTTGCCCCATCGCGCTTGAGCTGCAGCATCAGCACGTCCAAGTCGCTTTCGAGCACGGCATGAACCTGGCCGCTCGAGGCTTCCAGATCCGGATCGGACTCCACAATGCCAAACTGCTGCTCGTAGACAAAGGGGTGGGCGTTACGGTCGAGCACATAATGCGACAGCAGGCCCAGCGCAAACGCACGGCCCAGGTTGGCATCGCGCGGCAGCAGGTGCGACACGCCATCGCGCAGACACGAGAACTGACGCGACATGCGCGAGCGGTGCATGACCTGAGCAAGCGACGTGCAGTCGGAAACGCGCGGCGTGAGCAAGTGGAAGAAAAACGGGTCGGGGCCCTGGTTGCCCAGGATAAAGGCGATGCGCTCCTCGTCGGACGTAATAACGCCCTGCGGAAGACGGTCGATGCTTTCCTCGCCAAACAGATGATGCGTAATGAGCGCGGGCATAATGATCCTTTCGATTTCATTCGATGTCACCCATTATGCCCACCGCACGGTCATGCCAAACCTGCGGTGGTAAACGACGGTCTGTAGACCGCCTACGCAAGCCCCAAGTGTGCCTTAACCTCGGCAGCGCGACGACGGGACACAGGCACCGTCGAGGTTACGCGATCGAGCCTGAGCTCCATAAGACCCGTGGAGCCGATCTCGACATTGTGCACGTCTTCCAAATTGACCAGATAACTGCGGTGGACACGGATAAAGCCCTCGGAGGCCAGGCGCCGCTCGAGCGAGGAAATCGACTCATTGATCAGGTATGTTCCCTCGGCGCAGACGGCGTTGCAAAAATCGGCGCGCGCCTCAAAGTAGCAGACATCCGCCACGGGAATGAACACCTTTTTACCCCCGCGGTCCACCGTCAGGCGCAAAGGCTGGCGCGGAGCGTGGACGACACGGCGAGCACCCAGGGCAGTCTCGATCTTGTCGAGTGCCTTTGACAAGCGGGCATCCTCGACCGGTTTGACGATGTAATCGACAGCATCGAGGTTATAGGCATCAGCCGCATACTCGGCAAATGCCGTCACAAACACCACGATCGGCGGCGTCTTTAGGTTCTGCAGCGTCTCGGCAAGCTCAATTCCCGAGCGACCGGGCATGGTAATGTCTAAAAACAGCACGTCGGGCTTGTTCGACAGAATCGACTCCACGGCTTCGGTGACATTGCCCGCCTCGGCAATCTGCCCCACACGCGTATCCTTTTCCAACAGATAGCGTAGCTCAGCCCTAATGGGAGGCTCGTCATCAACCACCAAGATGTTCCAGCCTTCGGACATATGCGCTTCCCCTCTTTTTCTCTCAATCCAACCGCGTGCTACACCGTTAGCGGCGCCGGCTCATGCGGCTCGCCGTTCAACTCAACGATGACCTGTGTTCCCACGCCCTCCTGGGACTTCACGCGCATGCCAGAATCTTCTCCGTAAAAGAAATGAATGCGCTGAAGCACGTTGAAGAGCGCCAGGCCGCAACCTCGCTTGATGGAGCCGTCGGCGGTAATGCTCTCGGGCTCCTCTCGGCGATGCTGCTCAAACAGATGCGCACAGACTTCTTCGCTCATACCGATGCCGTCATCTTCGACGGTGATCTCCAAGCCGTCATCGGTCTCAAAAGCCCTAACACGAATAGAAAGCGGCTCGGTCTCGCGCTGCGCATGCTTGATGCAGTTTTCGAGCAGCGGCTGCAAGATAAACGGCGGCACCAGGCTGTCGCGCACCTCAAAGTCGATGTCGACCGAAACGCGCAGACGGCCGTCGCCATACCGGGCCTGCATAAGATTGATATAACGAGTGCCCTGTTCCACCTCGTGCTCGAGCGTGGTGAGCGTATCGGAATCAGAAAGCGTCTGACGATAATAGTTGGAAAAGTCGATCAGCAGCGATCGCGCCTTGTCGGGCTCGGTTCGAACGAGCGACACGATCGTGCTAATGGTATTGAATAGAAAATGCGGGTCGACCTGCGACTGCAGGGCGCGAAGCTCAACGCGGGCCGTGAGCTCGTCCTGGCGCTCGAGCTCAAAGCTAGCGAGCTGCGTGGAAATGAGATCGGCAAAACCCGAAGCAAGGGCCGTCTGGCGCATATCGATGCTGCTCAGGCGGGGGTAATACAGCTCGAGTGTGCCCACGCAATGCCCGCGCACGGTAAGCGGCGCGACAATGCCGGCGCGCAGGCGGGGAAAATAGCCGCCCGTCTCATTGGAGGCGTCACGCGAAAACACGCTCTGCTCGCCCGTCTCAATCACGTTGAGCGTGGTCTTGAGCACCACCGGAGTGCCGGCAGGGCACTTTGCCGAGTCCTCGCCCCAGCTTGCCAGCACCTGCTTGCCGTCGGTAAAACAGATGGCAGAGGCGATGGTCTCGGACAGGATGATTTTAGAGGCGCCCAAGGCCGCTTCGGGCGTAAGGCCGCGCGACGTGTAGGCGAATATTTTTGATGCGATAGCGAGCGTACGGTCGGTTGCGCTCGATGTGAGGTCGTCGGGGACCACAAAGACATACGAGAAGAAGAAGCACAGCATGACCAGGCCGGCAATAACGACAACACCCGGAACGGGATTGGGATTATCGGTTAAATCCCAGATAAGCAGCAGGATAAGCGCCGGAACGACAATACCGAGCAGGATGGCCTGGACCACGTGTTGGGCCGTACGAAAAACCTTAGTAGAGTTGTAGCTCTTGCCCAAGATCAACCTGTTTAAATCCACCGTCATCCCCTTTTATCTACCGCACCCATAGCAACAAAGAGGGCCGCAAGCGACCCTCTTTGTTGCATTATGCAATCAAAAACTGTGTTTTGCATCCAGCCATCGACAAACGGTATCTTAGGCGCTGTATTTGTTGGCCTCGCCAAAGGTGCCAGCCTCGACGATCCAGCCGTCCTTCATGATGACGTCCATGTTGTCGGTGTTGAGCACGTGGATGTCGGCGGCAACGTCACCGTTAACGACCAGCAGGTCGGCGCACTTGCCGGCCTCGATGGAACCGGTCTCGTCCTCGATGTGGCACATCTTGGCACCGTTGAGGGTGGCGCAGGTGATGGTCTCGACCGGGGTGAAGCCGATCTTGTCGACGAACTCGTACATCTCCTCGATGGAGCAGGTGCCGTACGGGGTGACGAAGGAGAAGGAGTCGGAGCCGATCGTCATGACGACGCCGCGCTTCTTGGCCTCGCGCAGGCAGTCGTAGTTGCGCTGCAGCTCCTTCTCGACCAAGGTGCCCTCGTACTTGTCGTGCAGCTCGGGGACGTAGACGGGCGGATAGGTGGCGTACCAGGTGGGCAGGAAGGCGATCGTCGGGGTGAAGAAGGTGCCCTGCTCGGCCATGAGGTCCATGGTGCGCTCATCGATATCGAAGCCGTGAATCAGCTGCTCGCAGCCAAAGCGAACGGAATCGTAGGCAGCGGCGTGGTTGTTGTAGCAGTGGCTCCACACGGGGATGCCGACCATCTTGGCCTCTTCGACCACGGCCTGAATCTCCTCGGAGCAATAGTGCTGGTCGCGACCGGAGTCCCAGCGCCAGATGCCGCCACCGGTAGCCCAGATCTTGATGGCATCGGGGTTCTCGCGCAGGCGACGACGGACGGCCTTGCGCAGATCCCAAGGACCGTCGACCTGGTCGCCCCAGGGATGGGATTCCTTGTTGAGCTCCTGGGTGCAGTGGTGGGAGTCACCGTGACCGGCAACGCGGCAGAAGCCGAGGCCGGTGGCCAGAACGCGCGGGCCCTTAAAGACGCCCTTGTCGATGCAGTCACGGATCTGGATACCAAAGCGGCCGATCTCACAGACGGTGGTGAGGCCGTGGGTGAGGCAGTCGTAGGCCTGCTTGACGGCGACGGCCTGCTTCTCGAGGAGCGGCTGCATGACCCAATCGGTGTCATCGTCGGTCAGGTTGCCCGAGAAGTGCAGGTGAGTGTCGATCAGGCCGGGAAGGACGGTCTTGCCGGCGGCGTCGATAACCTCAACGCCCTCGGGAAGGTCCTGCATAACACCGGCGTACTCGATCTTGCCGTTGTCGTCGACGAGAACGAGGGAGTTCTCGACCGGCTCGGCACCGGTACCGTCGATGAGCTTGCCGCCAACGATTGCATACTTAGTGGACATGGTTCCTCCTTATGGATCCATATAGTGGGCGAGGCCATGTTGGGTTAAGGCCTCACAAAGCTACCCAAGTGGTGCCGGGTTCGGTGCGCGGGAGAGAGGGGCCCGCGCACCCGATCCGCCCCGGCTAGGCGTTACTTTTTACGGGAATTGGTGAAAGCCATGAGGGCCAGGCCAATAGCCAACCAGCCGATCACGATGCTCCACTCCACCATGTTGAGGGAGGCGGGAGAGAACGGAATTACAAGCAGGCCGATGATGATGGCGCAGGCGGCGATAGCGAGGCCGATGCCAAACTTGCCGCCGGGCACCTCGTAGGGACGAGGCAGGTCGGGCTCGGTGAAGCGCATGCGCAGGCATGCGAGCGCGACCATGCCGCAGGAGAAGATGAAGGCGAGAGCCGACACGTTAGTCAGGGGGATGAGCATGTTCTTGCCCAGGAACGGACCGATGACAGTGATGACGCCCAGAACGACGCAGGCAAGCTTGGGAGCGCCGGACTTGGGGTCGACCTCGGCGAATTTCTCGGGCAGCTGGCCCTTGCGGCCCATGGCGAGCATGATGCGGCTCGTGGCGCCGTAGAAGGAGTTCATCGGGCCCATGGGTCCAAGCGTGGCGATGACGAGCATGGCCAGGTACAGAAGCATGTTGATGCCCTTGAGGCAGGCAAGCGCGGGAACCGGGCTCTTAACAAACTCATGCCAGTCGAGGATAGTGCCGAACGAGTAGATGCAGACCATGTAGAAGCCACCAGCGGCCAGCAGGGCCAGGGAGATGATCTTGCCGAACTTGTTCCAGTTGAGGCCCTCGGCTGCTTCCTCAGCCTGCTGAGGAATGGTGTCGAAACCGGCGTAGAAGAACGGAGTCAGAACCAGGACCGACACGATGCCGGCGAACAGGCTGGTGCTCTCGGTAGCGGCCTTGCCGCCACCAGCGCCAGCGACCTGGGAGAACACGGGCATGGCGTTGTCCGGCGAGCCGGTGAACAGCGAGACGCCCATGGCGAGCAGCATGCCGCAGAGCAGGGCCTTGGTCAGGAAGGCCTGGAGCTTGGCGGCCGAACTGGCACCGCGGAAGTTGAGGAAGATGACGTAGACTGCAAAGCCGAGCGCGATCAGCGTCGGGAACAGATAAACGTCGGCGCCCAGGATGGTGTAGAGCTTGACGGCGCGCAGCCACTCAAGACCGGGCAGGCTGCCGAACATCTCGGACACGAGGGTCGAAATGGCGATGGCCTCCCACGGACACAGGATGCCGTTGCCCAGGGCCAGGAGCCAACCGGTGATGTAGCTCAGCGTACGGCCAAAGCTACGATCGACATACTCGACGATGCCACCCGAGATGGGGATAGCAGCCGTGAGCTCACCGAAAACAGCTCCGACGGGCACGAGGAAGATTGCACCCAAGAGAAATGCGATCATAGCGGGAACGGGACCGCCGCCCACGACCATCCAGTCGCCGACCTGCAGAACCCAACCGGTACCGATGATGGCACCGAAACCGATGGTGAAGAAGTTCCAGAGCGAAAGCGTTTTCTTCATGCCGCCATCACCCTCGACTGCAACTTCTGCGTTCTTGTCCGCCATTGTTCCCCTCCTTTCCTTTTTGACGCCCCTTGGCGTCACCCCTTGCGCGGTCCGTTTTGCCGCGCGCTTTTATTTCGTGGCTTTAAGATACGGCCTTGGCGCAGCAACGCCGCTTGTAGCTCGACCGAAGGCAGAACCGCAAAACGAACGGCGCCGTTTTTGGGACGAACGGCGAGGGGCGCCACTCGTTGCGAGCGTCCGTTTTGATGACGCGATTCGATTGCTCGCGGAGGGTGTCGCTTTATGGCGCCAGGCTTGCTCCCGCCCATGCCGCTTACCGAGGTTTTGGCGTATGTCCTCATTTGCTGCACGTCTTTTTTGTAGGATGGACGGGTTATACATGAGACGAGGCGGTACAAATGGCATACGGATACAACGACGGCGAACGGCAGCGAAACGTTCGCCTTGCCGGGCGTACCACGCCAACATCTAGGAGTGTTTCTGACAACGACGGGCCGCAGAACCCGCAGCGTCCGCAGGATCGCCCCTCGTCGCCTATGCCGCAAAAGCAGCCACGGCCGATGGGACGTGTCAGGGCCGTCAATCCGCGGATTCATCGTCTCTGTCTTGTCCTGTGCTCCATCATGGCATGTCTGGCCTTTGTGTATCTGGGGTCGTGTGCCTCGCATGGCTCTGCCGGCCTGGAGCCCGCCGCCGAGGACAAGCTGCTCAAGGCCCCGGTTGCGCCCGGCTACTCGTTTGCGTTTTCGACCCCGCGCTCGCAGTGGCAAGCCGGCACCATGCCCCATATCTATCAGATCGATCCAGCATGGTCGGAGCTGCCCTACGCCGGCGGTACCATCCGTCAAAATGCCTGCGGCCCCACCTGTCTTACCATGGTCTACATCTATAAGACCGGCCACACCGATATGACGCCTGTCGATATGTGCGCTCTTTCCGAGGCGGGCAACTATGCACCCACCGGAGCCACCGAGTGGTCGTTTATGACGAGCGGCGCATGGCAGCTGGGGCTTAACGGGACGCAGCTCTACAACGATCGAGACTCGATGGCCCAGGCCTTGCGCTCGGGTGTCCCCGTAATCGCCGCCGTGCGTCCCGGCACGTTTACCAGCGTTGGTCATTACATCGTGCTCTACGGGATTGACGACGCCGACCAGATCGGTGTCTACGACCCCAACTCGCAAAGCCGCAGCGCCCGCCGCTGGGGCGTCGTAGAAGTCCTCAACGAAATCGAAGCCATGTGGGCCTACTACTAGTCATTTAAGAACGTCTCCAATGACTAGGTGAATAGCAAAAGCCCCGCAGTCGGAGCGGACTGCGGGGCTCATGAAGAGAGGCTAGTTTGTGGGCGCTTTGCCTGGCGCCCACGAGAGAGGCAACAGAGTAGAGACTACTCGTGGATGCGGGTACCGGAGAGGCCGGCCATGGTCTCGGCGGCCTTGTCCAGAGCACCGATGATGCAGGTGCGGCCCTTGCGGGAACGGGCGAACTTGATGGCAGCGCGGACCTTGGGCTCCATGGAACCCTTGCCGAACTGACCCTCGTCGGCCAGACGCTCGGCCTCGTCGGCGGTAAGGTCCTCGAGCTCCTCCTGGTTGGGCTTGCCAAAGTTGATGGCGACATGCTCAACGGCGGTCAGCAGGAACAGAACGTCAGCGTCGCAGTCCTCGGCCAGCAGCTCGCCGCCCAGGTCCTTGTCGATGACGGCGGGAACGCCCTTGTAGCAGCCCTTGTTCTCGTAGTCGCGGACGACGGGAATGCCGCCGCCACCGCAGGCGATGACGATGAACTCGTTGTCGAGCAGGTTGAGGATGGAGTCAGCCTCGACGATCTTCTTGGGATCGGGGGAAGCGACGACGCGACGCCAGCCGCGGCCGGAATCCTCGACGAAGACCTTGGAGGGATCCTCGGCCATGAACTCCTTGGCCTGCTCCTCGGTGTAGAAGGGGCCGATCGGCTTGGTCGGGTTCTTGAACGCGGGATCATCCGGGTCGCACTCGATCTGGGTGACGACGGTGGCGGCGTGCCAACGCTTATAGCGCTTGTGCATCTCGCGGCCAATGCCCTGCTGCAGGTGATAGCCGATGTAGCCCTGGGACATGGCGCCGCACTCAGGCAGCGGCATCTCGGGGGTGCCGATGGCGTCGTGGGCAGCGGCGAAGGCGTTCTGGATCATGCCGACCTGCGGGCCGTTGCCGTGGGTGATGATGATCTCGTTACCCTGCTCGATAAGACCAAGGAGAGCGTGGGCGGTGTTGCTCACGGCCTCGATCTGCTCGACGGGGTTGTTGCCGAGGGCGTTGCCGCCAAGGGCGACGACAATACGATCGGGCTTGCCAAGAGGCTTAGACATTGCTGGAATCCCTTCTGTAAAAGGCCTACAACCCATTAATAACCCGTGTCCGTGCGATACGCGAGTTTATTAAGGTTTATATTCTCTTTATCGCTCATTTTATTCATTTTGAAAACAGTTGAACGGTGAACGGTCATTTTTACCCGCTCAGCGTAAAGAAGCCCAGCTTAGGTATATCTACGCCATTTACGTGCGACTTTATTTTAATAGAGCAGGGATTAGACTGGATTATACAAACTATATCTCCGCTAAACACAAAACAGACAACGTAATATCTTACTCGCACTATACGAGATTCTATGCATTAATAAGACGAGTATGCACCCCTGCAAAAACATGGGGCTTTTCATTCAGCATAAGGAATAAAGATGAGCTCCAAAAAGGCAACCAGCCCCAAAGCACGGGGATAGAAGGCAACAACGGCCAAAACCTCCATCCATCCCCAAAGTGGCGCTAGGTTTCGTGGCAAAGCCGCGAAACAGCGAAGGGGACAAAAGGCCCCCACAACCACGTCCTTCATCAGCCCACACAATCCGAGGACGTAGCCGTAGCAGGATCTGAGGGCTGACCTTCGCGGACACTCCGCAGGACGAAAGAACCCCCGCCGCACGTAGTGCGCAGCGGGGGTTCTTTCATGTCCGAGGACGTCCGCGAAGGTCAGCCCTCAGATCCTGCGGTGAGAGACCTAGGCCTCGTTGTACACCGTCTTGAGCTTCAGCAGGTGAGCGTAGCGGTCCATAGCGGCCTGCTCGTTCTCCTTGAAGAGCTCCTCGGCGCGCTCGGGGAAGGAACGCGTCAACGAAGCGTAACGGGCCTCGTTCATCAGGAACTCCTGATAACCGCCCGCGGGCTCCTTGGAATCGAGCGAGAACTTCTTGCCGGCAGCAGCCTCGGGGTTGAAGCGGAAGAGGTTCCAGTAACCGCACTCGACAGCCTTCTTCATCTCGGCCTGGCAGTTCTGCATGCCGCCCTTCTTGATGGAGTGCATCTCGCAGGGGCTGTAGCCGATGATGAGGGACGGGCCGTCGTAGGCCTCGGCCTCGTGGATGGCCTTGAGGGTCTGAGCCGGGTTGGCGCCCATGGCAACCTGCGCCACGTAGACGTAGCCGTAGCTCATGGCAATCTCGGCCAGAGACTTCTTCTTGGTCACCTTACCGGCAGCGGCGAACTGAGCGACCTGGCCCAGGTTCGAGGCCTTGGAGGCCTGACCGCCGGTGTTGGAGTAAACCTCGGTGTCGAAGACGAAGACGTTGACGTTGTGGCCGGAAGCCAGGACGTGGTCCAGGCCACCGAAGCCGATGTCGTAAGCCCAACCGTCGCCACCGAAGATCCAGAAGGACTTCTTGGTGAGGTAAGCCTTGTCGGCGAGGATCGCCTTGGAAGCGTCACAGCCGCACTTCTCGAGCTCGGCAACGTAGGCGGCGGCAGCGGTCTTAGAGGCCTCGGCGTCGTTGACGGAGTCGATCCAAGCCTGACCGGCGGCCTTGAGCTCGTCGGACGGACCGTCAGCGGCGATGATCTCCTGCGTAGCAGCAATCAGCTTCTTCTGAACGGCCTCATAGCCAACGGCCATGCCCAGACCGTGCTCGGCATTGTCCTCGAACAGGGAGTTGTTCCACGCCGGGCCGTGACCGTCCTTGTCCTTGCAGTAAGGAGCGGTGGCAGCGGGGTTGCCCCAAATGGAGGAGCAGCCGGTGGCGTTGGAGATGAACATGCGGTCGCCGGCGACCTGGGTCACCAGACGTGCATAGGCGGTCTCGGCGCAGCCGGCGCAGGAGCCGGAGAACTCCAGGTAGGGCTGCTTAAACTGGCTGCCCTTGACGTTGGCCGCGATGAGCTCCTTCTTCTCGGAGACGTTCTCGACCATGTAGTCCCAAACGGGCTGCTGGTCCATCTCCTGCTCGGTGGGAACCATCTCGAGGGCGCCCTTGGGGCAGACCTTGACGCAGTTGGTGCAGCCCATGCAGTCGAGCGGGGACACGGCCATGGTGAACTTCATGCCCTTGGCCTTGGGGCCCATGGCGTCGAGCGTGCGGGTAGCCTCGGGCGCGGCGGCAGCCTCGTCCTCGGTCATCGCGAACGGACGGATGGTGGCATGCGGGCACACATAGGCGCACTGGTTGCACTGGATGCACTTGGTCTCGTCCCAGTGAGGAACGACCACGGCGACGCCGCGCTTCTCGTATGCGGAGGCGCCCAGCTCAAACTGGCCGTCGGCACAATCGACAAAGGCGGAAACGGGCAGGCTGTCGCCATCCATGCGATCGATGGGCTCGAGCAGGTTCTTGACCTGCTGGGCAATGGCGGACTTGGTCTCCTCGGAGAGCTCGACGGGAGCGGCATCCTCAGCAGTTGCCCAGTCGGCCGGAACCTCGAACTTACGGAAGGCGGTAGCGCCGGCATCGATGGCCTTATGGTTGGCGTCGACGATAGCCTGGCCCTTCTTCATGTAGGACTTGGTAGCCGCGTCCTTCATGTACTGCAGGGCGTCCTCGGCGGGCAGAACCTTGGCCAGCGCGAAGAAGGCGGACTGGAGCACCGTGTTGGTGCGCTTGCCCATGCCGACCTTGGCAGCCAGGTCGATAGCGTCGATTAGGTAGACGTTGACGTTGTTGTTCGCGATGTAGCGCTTGGCCACGGCGGGCATGTGCTCGGCGAACTCCTCGTCGCTCCACTGGCAGTTGACCAGGAAGGTGCCGCCCGGCTTGACGTCGCGGACCATCTTGAAGCCCTTGACGATGTAGCTGGGGTTGTGGCAAGCGACAAAGTCGGCCTTGGTCACGTAGTACGGCGAGCGGATCGGGGAATCACCAAAGCGCAGGTGCGAGACGGTGACGCCGCCGGTCTTCTTGGAGTCGTACTGGAAGTAGGCCTGAACGTACTTGTCGGTGTGGTCGCCGATGATCTTAATCGAGTTCTTGTTGGCGCCGACGGTACCGTCGCCACCCAGACCCCAGAACTTGCACTCGATGGTGCCGGGGGCTGCGGTGTTGGGCGCATCCTCGGCCTCGGGCAGGCTCAGGTTGGTCACGTCATCGACAATGCCGATGGTGAACTCGCGCTTGGGCTCGTCCTTCTTAAGCTCCTCGAAGACAGCGAACGCGGACGCGGGAGGCGTGTCCTTGCTGCCCAGGCCGTAACGGCCGCCGACGACCTTGATGCCCGTCTTGCCGGCCTCGTAGAGAGCGGAGACGACGTCCTGGTAGAGCGGCTCGCCGATGGAACCCGGCTCCTTGGTGCGGTCCATGACGGCGATCTTCTTGACGGTCTCGGGGAGAACGTCGACAAAGTGCTTGATGGAGAACGGACGGAACAGGCGAACCTTGACCAAGCCGACCTTCTCGCCGTGAGCGTTGAGGTAGTCGATGACTTCCTCAAGCACGTCGCAGAAGGAGCCCATGCACACGACGACGCGATCAGCATCGGGAGCGCCGTAGTAGTTGAACAGGCCGTAATCGGTGCCAAGCTTCTCGTTGATCTTCTTCATGTAGCCCTCAACGACGGCAGGAAGCTCGTCGTAGACCTTGTTGCAGGCCTCACGGTTCTGGAAGAAGATGTCGCCGTTCTCGTGGCTACCGCGGGTGTGCGGGTGCTCAGGGTTGAGCGCGTGATCGCGGAAAGCCTGGACGGCGTCCATGTCGCACATCTCGGCAAGATCCTTGTAGTCCCACATGGCGACCTTCTGGATCTCGTGGCTGGTGCGGAAGCCGTCGAAGAAGTTAAGGAACGGGGTCTTACCCTCGATGGCGGCAAGGTGAGCCACCGGCGAGAGGTCCATGACCTCCTGGACGTTGCCCTCGGCGAGCATGGCGAAACCGGTCTGGCGGCAGGCCATGACGTCGGAGTGATCGCCAAAGATGTTCAGGGCGTGGGAAGCGACGCAACGCGCGGAGACGTGGAAGACGCCCGGGAGCTGCTCACCCGCGATCTTGTACATGTTCGGGATCATCAGGAGCAGGCCCTGAGAAGCCGTGTAGGTGGTGGTCAGAGCACCAGCGCCCAGCGAACCGTGAACGGTACCGGCTGCACCTGCCTCGGACTCCATCTCGACGACCTTGACCGGGGTGCCAAAGATGTTCTTGCGACCCTGGGCCGCCCACTGGTCGACATGGTCGGCCATCGGGCTGGACGGCGTAATGGGATAAATTCCCGCTACCTCGGTGTACGCATACGAAACATATGCGGCCGCCTCGTTGCCGTCCATAGACTTAAACTTACGCGCCATATACCCCTCTCCTCTCATATAGGTATACAGGCCCCGGCGATTGCCGGGATATTGGCGTGATGGGATTTACGCTGTTGCTTCCAATCATCTGGCAGGCAGGCTCAGCAGCAGGTACGTGGCGTGGAGAGAAGACATGCCGAGGCGAGGGGCAACTGATGCGCCCCACAGACCCGACCGCCCGTCTTGCACATGACCGAGCGCCGCAAAGGCCGCATGCCGGATGCTCCCGGGCACGCCCCGGCGATGGGAAGCGCCCGCAACGGAAATCCGCATGCGGGTTTATTGTACCCCGCCGTCAAGTGTAATTTCGGCAAATATAGGCGGGCGGTAAAGGTTTACCTCGGGTGACTGCCGGGAGCAAAATGATCCCTTGGGGACGGAGGGACCATTTGGCAGGACTGGCTAGAGGGCACCGAAGAGAATGGCGTAGGTAGTGGATTCGCCGAGCTTGAGCTCGTCGCCGGGATTGAGTTGGGCGGAACGGCCGGGCTCGACCTGAATGCAGACGCGCGTGGCCCCGTTTACCACCACGGTTCCGTTGGTGGACGACAAGTCCTCGACGTGCCAGATATTTTGAGCATCGCACCAGATATGGGCATGGCGGGCCGAGACATCGTCGCCGACGTCGGTAATATCGCCCTCACCAGTGGCCAGCGCGCCAATCTCAACACCCTGCTCACTCGGCTGAATCCAGCGCGGGGTGCTCACGACAAAACTGTTTTGCACGCGCAGCAAGCCCAAGGGGTGCGCCGGGGCGGGTTCGCGTTCGCCCGCGGTCAGCGACATGCCAAGCGAACGCGGCGTGGAGGTGCCTCCGCCACAGGTCGCGTGCGCGTAGTCGATGGCATAGTTCACCGAGGACCGCACATCCGCCGAACAACCGACGGCGACAAACAGCACCAGCACGGCCTCGGCGCGCTCGGCGGGCATGAGTTCCGTCGCCTGGGACAGGCGATCGAGCGCGTTGCGATAGAGATTTGTGTCCTGGTGGCACTCTTCGAGCGCGCGTACCATCGGTTCACCTGCAGAACCGCACACCATATTGATCACAGCCGTGGAGTCCATGGGATTGCGCGGGCGCAGGGCCAGTTGCGACATAATACGCGCAGCCGAGGTACCGTATTCGGCAAAGTAGCGCTGCTGAAGCGTGCCGACCGGCGCGCGAACGATAAAGCGGGAAACCCAAGAGCGATCGGCGGCTCGGCTCTGCGGGCTGCGGCCGTCGGCGAGCGGACGGGACGAAAGCACCAAGCCGCACAGCTCGATATGGCTCAGATGCGCCGCGCGCTTAAAGATGTCAAACATGGCCCCGCATGGGGTGAGCTCAACTTGAGATGCCATGACCTAGGCCTCCTTGGTCGTAGAAATAGAATCGGACGATACTTCGACAGGTCCGCCAAAAGTACGGGCAGCTGCGGCTCCACCGGCAAGCGGAGTCGCCATCTGGGCTTTTGTGCGTCGCGGTGCCAAAACGGGAAGTTCAAAGGCAAAGCCCATCGCAAGCAAAAACCACGTAAGCGTATAGGTTGCAACCAGAGCGGCAACAAGGCCGCCCATCACGGCGCGTTGGGAAAATACGCTACATGCAGCCACAACCAGCACCGGAACCTCGCAGGCAGAAAGCGCAAGCACACCCTGCAGGAAGCCCGAGCGCCGATCGCGCGCAAGTGCCCCCGCGGTAACGCCGGCTATGCCTGGCAGCGCCAACGCCAGTGCGGCAATAATACCCGGTAGCGACCCAGACCACACGAGCGATCCCAAAGTCGCCGTCACGCGAGCGCCCGACGCCAGCAGCGCGGCCGAAACCACGAC
>CALFGH010000273.1 GCA_937958315.1 uncultured Collinsella sp.
CCGCCGAGGTCGCCGGCGCCGTAGGGGCAGTCGCCACGGCGGCAGACGTGCTAGCCGAAACCTCGAGCAATGCCGAGGCCATGGCAAACGCATACGGCGTGACGATTCCAAGCGTCAAGAAGCAGGTCATAGCTCTCGCAGTGGTGCCCGTCATTGTGCTGCTTGGCGTCTACATCCCGCAGTTTATCCAGGGAAATAACGAGCTTCAGGCAAGAAAGGCTGCAGCCGCCGAGCAGCTCGCCATCGCGCAAGATGCCTTGGAGCCCGTGTGCGAACGCGTCGCAGCAGACGACCCATACGTGTCATATCACGACTACGGCTACCGCATAATCGGCTATCTACGCGATAATGACCTCGGCGCTCAAGCAGCCTATGTCTACCTTTCTTTTGATGCAGACAGCATGCTCACGGACGTCGATTACACCAGTCAGATCGACCCCGAGGAAAGCCTTGCAGACAACCTCGCCCGCGCCGAGCAGGATATCGCGACGCTCTGCGCCCCGCTCAACGGGTTGGACATTTCCGTTGCCACACCGGGCCTCCTCACGCCATGCAGCCTGTCGGATGAATTTAAACAGGCATTTTTAGCCGGATCCCTATATGAAGAAATCAGCATCAAGACGGAGGACGAATCTATCAAGTCGTACTACACCTTTGACACCGAGCCCAAGGAAGAGTTCGACGAATACACCCATCCGGAAATTAGACTCATGCTCTCTGCAAAGAAGAACTAAAGGCTTACGCTCTAATTGCCGCTCGCAAACATCGTCTATATCTCGAGGTCTAATACTTTTCCGAGAAGTGAACGGCTGTATTTGGACCCCCGAAGCATCGACATTTTTAGACGTCAAAACCGCAGGATTTGACTGGCAAAACCGCAGGAAATTGCATCTCAAAAGTGTCGACGCTTCGGGGGTCCATTTTGACTCGTTCACTTCTCGGAAAAGTATTAGACCCCGATTTACATGCCACTCAATGTGACAAAGTGGCTGCCCCTTTGTCACATTCGATGAAAAAGGGCACCGATGTTAGTCGATGCCCCAAAGCGGCTGTAGGTTAAGCCCTACAGCGTATGTCTAAGACGAATCGAACTATTCGTCCCAGGAGAGGTTCTTACCAGTCTTTTTTGCCAGCAGCAAGAACAGGCCGATAATAACGTTGCATGCGATGCAGAAGATGAAGACGCCCTGGAAGGAGCCGACAAGCTCATAGACCTTCATCATAACGGGCATGCCAAAGGCGCCGACGATATAGCCCACGGAGCAGATCAGCGCGAAGATGCGACCGAAATCGCGGGAGCCAAAGACGTCCATAACCAAAACGGTCAGGGCAGTGCCAGCGATGACGTACATTACGTCGTTCACGCCTGCTGCGAGGATGCTGAGCGTCGAGTTGCCGCTGCTCATCATGAGCATGACAAAGGAGAGGATGGAGACAGCGAGCCAGCCCAGAATAGCCTTCGTGCTGCCAAACTTATCGCAAGTGGTGCCGACGATCGGATTGAGGAACAGATCGAAGAGCGATGCAGCGGATACCATGAAGCCGCCCACCATGGGGCTAAAACCAACCTCGGAAGCATACGTCGGGAAGAGCTGGTTCATGCAGCAAGTGAGCTGAACGAGGCAGAGGAAGCCGATGCAGAAGAAGAAGGCAGGCGACTTAATGGCGCGCGCATAGCTAACGCCACGCGTGCTATCCTCGGTCGTCTCCTCGGTCTCGGCGTCCGGCTCGCCCTCGACGTAGCCATAGGGCAGCATGCCCTTGTCCTGAGGCTTATAGCGGATAATCAGGACGGAAGCGGGGAGAATGAGCACGGCGGAGACGCCAGCGAGCACCAGATAACCAGTCCTCCAGCCAGCGGCCTCGATGACAGAGGTGATGACGGGGCTCATGATGAGCATGTAAATCGAGTTCACTGCCCAGGCGAGACCAATTGCCAGGCCACCAGATTTTTTGAACCACTGGTCAATAACGTCGGACATGGCGACGCCGGTGGTGAAGGCGAAGCAAATGCCAATCAGGGCGCCAGCGGCGATGAACATCCAAACTTCGGTGTAGAAGGCCATGCCTGCGCCGGCGGCGAGCAGAATAAGCTCGACGACGGGGAGCCAAACCTTGCCAACAACCTTGGGGATAAGTTTTCCGACAAACGGAAGCGCCGCCGCAAGACCGATGAGCGTCGCGGTGAAGTAATACGAGAAGATTGAATAGTCAAACCCGAACTCCTCGCACACGGGCGCGACGAAGGAGCCGGCGATTACGCTATAGGATCCGGTCGTACCAGCAGACATGAGGCCAAGCGCGATTACGAGAACCCATGCGTAGACCTTGCTGCTCTTTAACTTTGCATTTTCCATTGATACAGCTCCTAGAGACCCAGAAGGGCACACATAACGGCCTTGATGGTGTGCTGACGGTTCTCTGCCTCACGGAAGATGACCGAAGCGTTGGCCTCAAAGCACTCGTCGGCAATCTCGAAGCCCTCGGTGATGATCTCGCGATGAAGGTCGTTCTTGCACTGGTCGAGGAGCATTTTGCCAACACGGTGATCTGCGTTATGGACAGAGGGAAGCTCATGCATGCAGAAGATGTCGGGATTGTTGGTGCGCTTGCACAGCTCGCTGGTGACGCGATAGGGGTACAAAGACTCGGCATCGCCCAGCCAGGAGTTGTAGTCGTCGGGATCCAGAACCTCTTCGCCGCACTCGGGGTTGATGTAGCGCCACTCCTCGGTAACGATAACGTCAACGCCATCCAGGGCATCGAGGTCAGAGGTGATGGTAAAGGTCCTATTGGGAGCGTACTTGGCGTAGCAGGCCTCCACCTCTTCGATCATTTCCTTGCACATCTGATGACGGAGGTCGTCGGGGCCGATGGCAAGGAAGTCCATGTCGAGCATAGCGCACAGACGGCCATACCACACCGGGGCGCCGGCGCAGTTGCCAACGAAAGCCATCTTCTTGCCGCGGCTCGTACGCAGACCGCCCCATTGCTCTTCCATCGTAAGAGCGTCAGCGAGCATCTGAGTCGGGTGATCGCCGAGAGTAAGGGCATTGATGACCGGGATGTCAACCAGGTCGGCGACGTCATAGAGGAACTGCTCGTCCTTCTGTGCGCGGTAGACGATGAGATCGTACATGCCGTTAAAGACGCGCATGGCATCCTTGACGGTCTCGCAGTCACCCATGTGGGAGTTGGTCAGATAAGTGAAGCCCATGCCCAAATCATTGCAGGAGGTCTCGAATGCGCAACGAGTACGGGTCGAACCCCACTCAAAGTTGGCGAGGACGTTTTTACCGGGGAAGTAGCGCTGGTCGACACCAGACTTCTTCTGAGCCTTAAGGTTCCAGGCAAGATCAATGAGATAGCGGAAATCCTCGGAGGAGAGATCATGGATGTTGATGTAGTCGCGACCGCGGAGGCTGTTGTTCATGCCTATTTCCTTTCCATTTAGTAATAGATGAATGTCGAATGTGTCCCCGAGGGAAACACGGATATCCCTCGGGGAGCAGTAAGTGTGGCGCCTAAATCAGACAGTGCAGGCTCAAAGGCTCGCTAGCAGCTGGCTGCCACGTCCTTGGTCCAGCAGTGCACGCCGCCGCCGGACAGGTTAAGCGCGAGAGAGTCAATCATGATGACTTTGCGATCGGGGAAGCAGCTCTCAAGAACGGCTTTGGCCTGCTCGTCCTTCTCCTTCACGACTTCGTTCATGCCCTCGTGGTAATAACGCTGACCAAGAACGACGCCATTGCAGATGAGGAAGTTGCAGTAGCTCGCTGCTGCGTAGAAGTGAACGGGACCCTCGGGCCAGGGAGTGCCATCCATAAACTTGCCGCCCATTTCGTCGATGAAGCCCTTATAGAGCTCGTAATCCTCATCGCCAGGGGCGATAACGACTTCAATCGGCTCGGCGGTGGGCATACGAACGATCTCGAAGGGCTTGCCCTCCCAGTCCGTTTCGTTGCTCAGGATCTCGTAGGCCGCCTCAATGCGGCGACGAGACTCTGCGCCAGCCTTGCTCGAAGCTGCCTCTTCATCGGACACCTCGGCAAGAAGAATCTTGTTCGGAGTGATAAAGCGACACATCTCATCAATGTGAGCCGCAAAGCTCATGCCAAAGACGGGAGTTCCGTCTTCCTTCTCGTCGAGGATGCCCAGTCGATAGTCGTCGTCCTCGAGCATAGGCTGCGGAAGCCAGATAACCTTGTTGAGGTTGTAGATGCGCTTATACTCGGCCTCAACTTCCTCTTTCGTGAACTCGGGGTTACGCTTGCGGCATTCCGTGTCCTCGATGGCGATCAGAGTGCCGTGACCGTCAAACTCGCGGTCGCCGCCCTCCGAAACCATTTCGGAATTGACGATATCGAAGCAACCGAGCGCAACCGCCATGTGAACGGCTGCCTTACGTGCGGACTGGCACTCCGGGGAGTTCTTGTCCCACACGCCGTAATAAGTCCAAGCAGGGTTGACCATATAAGAATGGCCCTTGTCGTCGACCATGATGCTGGGACCGTTGTCGCGGACATAGAAGTTGGAGTCTTCGAACTGCGTGATCTCGATGCGATCGAGATCAACCCCCTCCTCCTTCAGGCGCGAGCAAGCCTCCTCATAGGAGCCGGGGGTGCCGCAATTGAGGTTGACCGTAACGTCGCCATACTCGAGCAGAGCCTTGATCACGTCAACGCAGGGCTGGCGGTTATCGTAACCCTCTGCACGGATGTAATCGGGAAGCCATGTCACATAGACGTTGGAGCGCTTCTCGAACTCGCCCGGCATACGATAGTTCTCGTACATGGTTGGTCCTTCCGTCGGGTTTCCCGCGATGCTGTCCGGCCGCGACAATAGCGGGGTTTCACCTGCTATAGTACTACTATACCTACCGTTCGGTAGATAGTTTTGAATAATTTCCGCTCGCCTACTGATACATACCGTTCACCGTATATAGTGGTCATGTTTGGACACGAATTGATGTTCCGTTGCCATCCTTAATAATGTTGGTAGTGCGGAAATGATTTGCAATGGAGAAATGCAGCGTGAGCACAAGAAAAAAAATATTGGACGCAATGTACGATCTTGTGGCAGAAGTCGGTTATGACAAAGCGTCTATCGGAAAGATTTGCGACTTTGTCGGTATATCCAAGCCGTCGGTGTACTACTACTTTCCCTCTAAAGAGGAGATTTTCACTACGCTCTTGGACAGCATGTTTCCGACCATCGACTATCAGCGCGACTACTCGCTAATAGTCGATAGGGACGGGTTCAAGGCCGCGCTTATCGAGCTCGGCAATTCAGTTATAGGTGGTTATCGAAGCGATGAAAAGCGCCGGCGCGTGCTGGCCGAGGTTAGCGTTCAAGCAAATCGAATTCCTGCAGTTCAGGAACGTCAAGCGACGGCGACCAAACGAACCATGGATGCGCTTAAAGACATCCTTCTTCATGGTGCAGAGATTGGCGCGTTTTCCGATAGTGCCGACGTGATGCTCTACGTACAAATTCTTTATACCGTTCTGGAGGGAGCGAGCAATACGGTCGCTCAAGGTGAGGATATTGATGAAAAAGCGGTTTGGGCGGGAATAGTCGAGCTTATGTTCAAATAGGCCAGCCAAGCTGAAGCGCATGTTGGCACCCATGGTGCCTGCGGGCAACCTTTAAAACGAAAACAGGGGTTGACTCCAGTCTGGCTTGGAGTCGACCCCTGTTGCATGGCAATCTATGCCGATGCAATCGGCGCTTATTACTTTTCAGCAGCCTTACTGAGAAAGCCGGAAACGATAGCAAACGCAGCAATCATAAGGTTGCAGGCAATGCAGAAGATAAATACTCCCTGGAATGACCCTGCCATGCCGTAAACCTTCATCATGACCGGCATTCCAAAAGCACCGACGACATAGCCCGCTGAGCAAACGATTGAATAGATCCTTCCAAAATCGCGTGATCCAAAGAGCGAGAGGAGAAGCATCGGCATTGCGGTTCCAACAATGGCGAACATGACATCGTTTACGCCAGCTGCAATGATGGAAACGGTCTCATTGCTTCCGCCAATGATGAGAAGTAGGAATGAAAAAATGCTGACACCTGTCCACGCGACCGTTGCTTTAATAGCGCCGAGTTTGTCACATGTTTTGCCTACGAAGGGATTTAGGAAGATGTCGGAGAACGAAGCTGCCGAGACCATTAAGCTTCCTACGATGGGATTGAAACCGACCTCGCTTGCATAGGTTGGAAACAACTGGTTCATGCAGCAGGTGAGCTGCGCCACGCAAAGCAGGAGGACACAGAGAATAAAAGACGGCGTTTTCGTGGCATCACGGAGTGCCATGCCCGAGAGGGTATCTTCCCGCTCATCGACGCTGTGGCTCTCATGGGTTTCAGAGGTGGTCTCTCCGTACGGAAGCATGTTGCGATCAGAGGGTTTAAGGCGAATGATAAATGCACTCGCAGGTAAAATCATAGCTGCAGAAACGGCCGCAAGTACGATGTATCCCGTACGCCAGCCTTGTTGCTCGATGACCAGCGTAATGACAGGGCTCAACAACAGCGTACAGAGAGAATTAACGCCCCAAGCAAGGCCGATGGCAAGACCGGACGATTTACTGAACCATTGGTCAATAACATCGGACATGCAGACGCCCGTTGTGAACGAAAAGCAGATGCCGATCACCGCAGCGGAGACGATGAACATCCAGACTTCGGTGTAGAACGCCATTGCGGCGCCGGCGGCAATAAGGACAAGTTCAACGCAAATATGCCACGGTTTGCCTATTACTTTTGGAATGAAACGACTCAAAAGTGGAAGTCCAAGTGCAAGGCCAAGAAGAATCGCAGTGAAATAGAAAGAGAAAGAGGTGTACTCAAAGCCCAGGTCTTCACATACTGGAGCAACGAATGAGCCGGCAATAATGCTATATGTGCCAGTCGTTCCGGCGGACATTAAGCCGAGCGCAATAACGACAATCCAAGCAAATACGCTGCTCTCGCGAGGACGGTCTTTTTCGGCTGGTGCGGTGAGAGCCATGGTCACTCCATTTCTATCGGCATTACATCCTATATGCCTACCGATAGGTATATAAACCAGGGGACTCTCCGTCAAGCATTAAGCGGGGAAAGGGAGTTCTTAACGTGCCGAACGGTAATTGGGCCCTTGCAAAATCGAGGTCTAATACTTTTCCAAGAAGTGAACGACCGTTTTTGGACCCCCGAACCATCGACATTTTTAGACGACAAACCCGCAGGATTTGGCTGGCAAAACCGCAAGAAATTGCATCTCAAAAGTGTCGACGCTTCGGGGGTCCATTTTGACTCGTTCACTTCTCGGAAAAGTATTAGACCCCGATTTCACAAGGGCCTCAATGTGACAAAGGGACTGTCCCTTTGTCACATTATTCGGAGCGCAGGGCTTCGACGGGGTCCTTCTTGGATGCGCTACGGGCGGGCAGCAGGCCGGCAATGACCGTCAGCAGCACCGAAATTGCAATGAGCACCAGCGCATCCTGCACGGGCAGGCTCATCAGATTGGGGACCTGTTTGGCAGCAAGCGCCCAGGTATTAACCGGAAAGCTCACGAGCACCACAACGACAATGGCAAAGACGCCGGCGATGAGGCCCTCGATAAAGGTCTCGGCGTTGAACACGTTGGCCACGTTGCGCTTTGACGCGCCAATCGCGCGCAGGATGCCGATCTCCTTCTTGCGCTCCAGCACGCTGATGTAGGTGATGATGCCGATCATGATGGAGCTCACCACCAGACTGATACTCACGAATGCGATGAGCACCAAGCTGATGGTATTCACGATGTCGGTCACCGAACCCATGATGATGCCCATGTAGTCGGTGTACGAGATTGCCCGCTCGTCGTGGCCGGCGGCTTTGACCTGCTTGTTGTACGCATCGATATGGTCGAGTACGCGCTCCTTGGCCTCAAAGTCACGCGGGAAAATCTTGACCGAGATGGGATCCGCCTCGTCCGCATAACCCAACGTGGTCAGATTGTTGTCGTAGGTGAGCTTCGACGCCTTGGCATAGCTCATCATGAGCGAGCTCAGATCCTCGACGTCCATGTTGAAATGGATGGCACGAGCAAAGGCACTCGCATCCACGTGCATGGCGCTCGCCAGGTTGACAAAACTCGAAGACATCTGCGTCGCCATCTGGTCCATGAGCCCTGCCGCGCCCGCCTTGAGCTGGGACGATACCGTCGACGCTATCTGCTCGCTGATTGCCTTCATCACCTGATCCATAGCCTGCTGCAGATACGGAGCCAGCTGCTTTTGCACATAGTCGGTCATCGTCTGCTGCAGGCGCTCGGCCAGGGCATCGCCGCCGAGCGCCTTGAGCTGAGCCAGGTATTGCTGGGCTGCGGCATCATTCTCAAGATACGTCGAGAATGCGGCAGCGAGCTTTGACGCGTCTTTAAGATCTTCGGGTGACAGCGCCCTAAACTGATCAGACCGCAAAAAGCCCTCAAACAGTTGGTTGGCAAGCGTTCCCACCTGCTGCATTTGCTCGGGTGTGAGCTCCAGACCGTCAAAGATGCCCGAGAAATCTGGGGCCGGTGCTTTTGCCATGATGTCACTGAAGTCGATATCCTTGCCAACGTCCGAAAGGTCAATGTCCAGCCCGGACAAGTCAAGACCCGACAGGTCCATACCGCCGGCCGCACCCGAGAGTGCAGACGCATCAAACGAGAACGCGCTCTTGAGCGCCGCCTCGTCCACACTGAACATGCTGCCCAGATCCACGCCTTGCTTGGCCTCACTCTGCAGTTCATCGAAAGACTTGCCCGTAAAGACATCCGTCTCGGGATGCGCAAGCTGCTCTTGCACAATCTGCGAAACGGCGGCGCGCTCCATAAGCTGGCGAGTCAGCGCATGCGTATAGGCAATGCCCGGAGACAACGCACTCGCATTGGCTGTCTCGTTAGGTCGCACCACGCCCACAATGCGCACGTCAATACCATCGGCAACCTTGGCGGCCATAAAGTCGGCGTCGCCAGACATGTCGGTCCACATGCCGGTCTCTTCGTTTTTGCGATAGGCATCGGCCGGCGACAGCACCTTAAACGTCGTGGACAACGCATCATCGTAGGTAAAGTCGGTGCCGGTCTCGGGCGTCTCGATCTTACCGTCGGCCGTCATAGCGCTGTTAACCAGGTCGTTGAGCTCATCGATATCCAGCGCACCGATGCTGTAGAGCGTGTAGTCGCCCACCGCGCCGCGGCTCGAAAGCACCATTACGGCTTCGTTAGCAGACGTAGGCCAATGGCCGGCGACGACATCGTACTGGCTGTCGAGCAGGCTCTGGTCGTCAATCATCTCGTTAAAGACCGAGGTTCCCATGGATTCCATGCTCACCGTCGCCGCCGAACTCGCGCCGCCGCTCATGGCCTCGGTCATAGCGTTGGGAACAAGTCGAACGGGCTTCTCGTCACCCTTGCCCGCACGATAGACAACCGGCGTCACGCCATAGCCGTACTGGATGGCATTGATCTCTTTATCGATGCCATCGCCACCGGCATCGAGCCATGCCTTAAAGCTCGTCATATCGTTAGATTTAACACTTGCAAACATATCCTTTACCGCCGTGACCACGGGGATCTTATCGGATCTCTGAGCCTTGCCGTCGGCGCTGCCGTCGGACGAGCCCTCGTTCTTGGACGTATCGTCATCCGTGGCCCCCTGCCCACCCATCATGGACGACAGGTCGTAATCCTGCTTGGAAATGGTGAGCGGGTAGCTCGAGAGCGTATCCTCCTCGACCTTTTTGATGTAGCCGTTTACGCCGTTGGACAGCGCCAGAATCGCCGCAATACCGATAATGCCAATCGACCCCGCAAAGGCAGTCATGGCCGTGCGGCCCTTCTTGGTCATGAGGTTTCGGGCAGAAAGCCCCAGCGCCGTCACAAAGCTCATCGAGGTTTTGCGCGTAGGCTTTGCCTCGCGACGCGCGGCCTTGGCAGCATCAAAGGGGTCGGAATCGTCGGTGATCTTGCCGTCCGCCAGATTGACGATGCGCGTGGCATATTGGTACGCCAGCTCGGGATTGTGCGTGACCATGATGACCAGGCGGTCGCGCGCCACGTCCTTGAGCAGGTCCATGACCTGTACGGATGTCGTTGAATCCAAAGCGCCGGTCGGCTCGTCTGCCAGCACAATCTCGGGATCATTAATCAGGGCGCGGGCGATGGCCACGCGTTGCATCTGCCCGCCCGAAAGCTGGCTCGGGCGTTTGTTCACGTGCTCGCCCAAACCAACTGCCTCGAGCGCCTTGCGTGCACGCTGACGGCGCTCGGCATGGCCCACACCCGTGAGCGTCAGCGCTAGCTCAACGTTTTCCAAGATGGTCTGATGTGGGATAAGGTTATAGCTCTGGAACACAAAACCGATGCGGTTGTTGCGATAGGCATCCCAATCGCGGTCACGGAAGTCCTTGGTCGAGATGTCATCGATCAGCAGGTCACCGGAATCGAAATGATCGAGCCCACCGATAACGTTGAGCATCGTAGTTTTGCCCGAGCCCGAGGGGCCCAGAATGGCCACGAACTCGTTATCGCGAAAAGACAGGCTTACGTCGTCGAGCGCCACCTGTGTAAACGACTGCGTGACATACCTTTTGCAAATACCTTTGAGCTCCAACATGGACGGCAACCTCTCCCACGCGGGCGCGCTCGCCCGCTCTCCCCCGCCGTTCGTATTCGACGCGTTTGTCCTACTCTATCCCCATTTTTTGCCGGCGCCAGTGAGGAATGTAGGGAACCGCGCCAAAAAACGAACTGGACGGCGCCCAAAAAAGAGGTCCCGAGCGGGACCTCTATATGGTGGAGCTTATACTTGAAAGGGAGCGGACTACTTCGCACAGCGGCGCACGATCCTCGCTATGCTTACGCGTTTTTTACTGCTCGCTATTCGCAATCGCCTGGTCGATAAGCTTGTCGAGTGCCGCGCGCTGCTCGGCGGAGCTGATGGCTCCCACGATTGGATCCCCTACGATGTTGCCATTCTGATCGATGACATACGTTGTCGGGAACGAGAACAGATTTGACGTAAACTTGCCGGCCTCGCTATCCGACTTGAACCAGATGTTCTTATACGTCACGCCCTTCTTGCTCAGCACGTCCTTGGCATCTGCAATCTCGCCCTTGTTGCCATCGAGCGTAAAGGAATTGACGCCCACGACCTGACCGCCCTTCTCGGCAAGCTCCTGATTCAGTTTCTCAAGATCGCCCAGCTCACCCACGCACGGCTTGCAAGTGGTGAACCAGAAGTTCATGACGGTGACCTTGTTCTTAGAGAACAGCTCGTCGCTGCTCACGTCATTGCCATCCAGGTCTTTGCCCGTAAAGCTGGGAAACTTCGTCGCCTCGCTCGAAGCATTGGCATCAGCCGTCATGCCAGCAGCCGAAGCGTCGACGCTCTCGCCTGCGCTCGGCGTGCTTCCACAGCCGGGGAACTCCTTCTCCAAGCTCTCGAGCTTGTCCTCGATCTCCTTGATCTGCTGTGCACCGGCCTTGAGTGTCTTAAGCTCATCCGCCGTGAACTCATCCTTGGCGCCGTCGATGGTCTTGAGCAGGAAATCGCCGTAATTGCTGCCGTCCTCAATCATTGCCGAGTCTTTATTTGCCGCATTGAATACCTTTTCCCACAGCGCGTTATCACTCGAAAAGATCTCGTTCTCCTTCTGCATGAGCTTCGCATACAGCTCGGCGGCCTCGTCGGCATTGGCCGGCTTCTGCGCAGTGAGTTCTGCAATCTTAGGATCGGAGATCGCAGATTCGCTCGCATTGCCACCGGGCGCCGAACATGCCACAAGGCACAAGGCCAATACCGGCACCATAAACAGGGCCGCAATCTTAGAAAGCTTCATAGTCATTCCTCCGTTTTGTCGAAGCTTGTTTACTTTTTATCGGCGGTCAAGGGGAGCTTTTCCGCCGACACATCCAGGCCATAGCGATAGTTGATGGCATCGACGGGACAGGCCCCGATGCACTTTCCGCACCGGATGCATTCGGCATGATTGGGCGCGTGGACCACATCAACGTCCATCTGACAAACCTTTGAGCACTTGCCGCACGAGACGCATTTGCATGCATCGACCCGGATCCCCAATAGGGACACCTTATTCATGAGCGCATAGAATGCGCCAAGTGGACAAATCCATTTGCAGAAGGGGCGATAGAACAAAACGCTCAGCACTACCACGACAATGAGAACGGCAAGTTTCCAGGTAAAGAGCTGCCCCAGCGCAGATCGAATGCCGGCATTGGCAATGGCCAGCGGAATGGCGCCCTCGAGCACACCCTGTGGACAGATGTACTTGCAAAAGAACGGGTCGCCCATGCCCACGTCGTTAACCACCAAGACGGGCAGCAGCACCACGGCAAACAGCAGCACGACGTACTTGATGTACGTGAGCGGCTTGAGCTTTTTCGTGGAGAACTTTTTGCCGGGAATCTTATGAAGCAGCTCCTGCAGCCAGCCAAACGGGCACAGAAAGCCACATACAAAGCGCCCCAGCAGCACGCCGAGCAAAATGAGCGTACCGGTAACATAGTAAGAAAAGTTGAACTTGGATGAACCTACCACCGACTGGAACGACCCGATGGGGCACGCACCCGATGCCGCGGGGCACGAATAGCAATTAAGTCCAGGTACGCAGACTGTTTTTCCCGCGCCCTGATAGATGCTTCCTTTGGCAAAGTTTGGCAGGTGAATATTGGTGACCAGCGTCGCCGCCGCCTGAATGAATCCGCGAAATCGGGCCAAAACATGCGACGCAGTGTTTTCTCTTTTATCCAATTCCGATACACTCCAAGCACAGCCTAATCGCTTTGGCCAGCACGGCATCCGCCTCGCCACGCATAACACCAAAGCACACCATGGCAATTCCGACGATCAACAAAGCGACCTGTACCACGGGTTTTACCGCTTTGAACAACCCAATCACTCCTTTCGTTACGCGACCATTGGACCATATCGACTATAAAATCCGTGTTAAGCGCGATTTGGAATGTGCAAGGAGACTGTTATGCGTATTTTGATCGTCGAAGACGAGCGAGCACTGTGCGATGCAATCGCGCGCAGCTTGCGAAACTTGGCGTACAGCGTCGACTGCTGCCACGACGGACAGGAGGCGCTCGACCTGCTGAGCGTCGAAGTCTTTGACCTCGTGGTACTCGACCTCAACCTTCCCCGTATCGATGGCATGACCGTGCTCAGGGAACTTAGGAAAACCGATTGCGAGACTAAGGTACTGATTCTGTCCGCGCGTGGCGAAGTATCCGATAAAGTCGCCGGACTCGATGCCGGCGCCAACGATTACCTTACCAAGCCGTTTCATCTGGACGAACTTGCGGCAAGGATCCGCAGCCTTACCCTCAGGCGCTTCGCACAAAGCGACATAGTATTAGCCTGCGGAAAGCTCAGCTTTGACACCAAGGCGCGCATCGCTTCCGTGGACAGTGAGGCTCTATCTCTTACACGCAAGGAAACGGGAATCTTGGAATACCTGATGCTTAATCAGGGGCGACCGGTAAGCCAAGAGGAGCTTATCGAGCACGTTTGGGATAGCAGCGTGAACAGCTTTAGCAACGCAACCCGCGTTCACATCTCGTCACTCCGCAAAAAGCTACGCAGCGCTTTGGGATACGACCCGATTCGCAATCGGATTGGAGAGGGCTACGTTATGGAGGATAGCGAATGAAAAGGCTTTCGCTGCAATGGCGCATAACGATTATGACGGCACTGCTGACGTGTGCGGCATGCGTGCTGACGAACTGTCTGGTCGGCTATACGGGCATGCGCTACATGGATGCTATCGGCAGCGACATCTCGGCCCTTAGCGCAGCCGGCGTAGATGCACCTCAGGCGTTTGACCCAACGAAGGAGAGCCTCGATGACGAGGTCACGATCGTCGTAAACGACGCACAGGAGTCTTTTGGCACGACAGCCTGGTACATCACGGCTGGAGTCACACTCCTTGGCGGCGCGCTGGCATACTTTGTGAGCGGCCGTGCGCTCAAACCGCTACGGGCTTTTGCGGCCCAGGTCGAGCGTGTGCAGCCTGACAACCTAAGCGAAATCAGGCTCAGTGAAGATGTGCCCATCGAGCTACAACGATGCAGCGCCTCTTTCAACGACATGATCGCCCGTCTTGGCGAAGGGTTCTCTGCACAGCGTCAGTTTACCGGCAACGCCGCACACGAGCTGCGCACCCCGCTCGCCCTTATGCAAGCACAGATTGAACTATTCATCTCCGAGCACTCCGGTTTGCAACCCGAAACTGCCGAGCTACTCGGCCTGCTACAAGAACAAACCGAGCGCATGTCTCGAATGGCCAAGGTATTGCTCGAGATGAGTGAGCTCCGCAGCGTTCCTTGCGGGGACGCTGTTGAACTCGGTCCCCTGTCCGAAGAGGTCCTCACCGACCTTGCGCCACTTGCCGAGGATAAGGACATAACCCTCGACTGCGCTGGAGACGCTTTAGTAATCGGGAGCGACACGCTCCTCTATCGGCTGGTGTTTAACCTGACCGAAAACGCCATCCGTTACAGCCGCTCCAGCTCGACTGTCAACGTCTCCATCAGCGACAGCGACAGCCACGTGTTCCTGCGAGTCAAAGATGAGGGCCCGGGAATACCCAAGCAGTACCAAGAGAGCATCTTCCAGCCGTTCTTTCGTCTAGACAAATCCCGCAGCAGGGCATACGGCGGCGCAGGACTCGGGCTAGCGCTTGTTTGGGAGATTGCAGCGCTTCACGGTGGCACGGTAGAGGTCGAAGCAAGTTCCGAGAACGGGGCTACCATGCTCGTAAGCCTTCCAAAACGATCCGTAGCGTTAACCGAACAGTAAAACGAAAGGGGGTCCCGAGCAGCAGGGGTACAATTGTTGCAGTGTTGCCACCTGATGGGAGATGGAAGATGGACTGCGATGGCTACCCGCGCATTCCCATGCCGTTGATGTGCACTGCCTTTGTGCCGGGCCAGATTGACGCTGCGGTTGCAAGCATTTCCGACCCCGATTCACGCACCATCGCCACGGCAGAAGCGCTGTACTTTCGCGGACAGGCCACGCTCGCCGCCGAGACAGCACGCCCCTATCTTGACGCCACCGACCCCGCACTGCGCTATTCCGCATGCCTTATCTGCGGATATGCCAGTCTATCGCTCAACCGTATCGCCGATGCCCGCCGTTGCCTTGCAGGCATCCTCGATACGCCAACTGACGAGGAATCGTCCGCCGCCCACGCCACGCATATCCTGTTCGCTTCGGCCGCGAGCGTCCTGCTGCACTTGCCCTCCCCGTATTCTGCCGAAGAGTTTTATCCACTAGCGGCGCATCTGCCCGAAGGTCTGCGCCTGTTCGCCAGCTACGTGATGGCGCACGCCTTGTATCTGCGCGGCGAATACGGCCGCAGCCTAGGCATGGCGGAAAATGCCCTGATCATGAAACAGGGAAGCTATCCCATCTCGGAACTGTTCCTGCACCTGGCAGCTTCCATGGCATGCATGAGCCTCAAGGACATCGACGCCGCAAAGGCACACTTCGGAGCCGCTTGGAACATTGCGCGCCCCGACGGCCTTATCGAGCTCATTGGTGAGCACCACGGCCTTTTGCAGGGGCTCATCGAGGCATGCCTAAAATCGCAATACCCAGACGATTTCGCACGTATCATCGAGATTACGTATCGATTCAGCTACGGCTGGCGGCGCATCCACAACCCCGATTCAGGCGAGGACGTGGCCGACGATTTAACGACCACGGAGTTCACCATGGCCATGCTCGCCTGCCGCGGATGGACCAACGCCGAAATCGCACGCCACATGGAAGTTTCGCCGGGCACCGTTAAAAACCGCCTATCAGGAGTGTATGCCAAACTTGGTATCGGAACTCGCGCCGAGCTGGTCGCGCATATGTTGCGTTAGCGACCGGGCCGCCAAGCGCATCGAACGCGTTCCGGAACCCGGCGCTTCGCTCGATTAATTTGGACATTTTGACCCTTGAATGGCACTACCGCCACGTGGCGCCTTCTCGCAAAATTGGATTATTTCCACCGATACCTGCGGGATGGGAGCCAAAGATGCTTGATCGCCGTTCGCTACTTGTTGCCGGAGCGTCCTCGCTGGCGAGCATTATGTTGCCGCGCGTGCCGGGAAGCACAAACGCCTTCATATTGCCGTTCGCGCCTACCGAAGCCTATGCCGACGAAAAAGACCCCTTCAGGGTGCTCGTTCTCTCGCGCACCATGTTTGGTGTGGTCGTGGTCGACGTCGCCAACAAGAATACGCCCATCAAGGGTGCCCAGGTCACGCTCACATCGCGCTATGCCGCAGGCAAGCAGCTCTCCGCCACGACCGACGACGAAGGCACGGCCATCTTTGAGATCGCGCCGCTTTCGGAAGGCTACGTGGACGAGGCGACGCTTCTCGACGCGTACGACTTTAACGGCGGCATCTCCATTAGCATGGCAGGCTACCGCGATGTCGAGATTCCCCTTGCGCGCATCCAAGGCGGCACCGCCATAACCGCGCCCACGCGTCCGCTTTCCGACGGCGAGCCGTACTTTCGACAGCTCACGTTTGACGAATGGGACATCCAGTACGCCGACGCCACGTTTATGGCAATGCCAGCGGACGAAGCAGCAAACGAGCAGCCCGACACGCACGCCTTCACTGTACAGGCTCATCTGCCGCAGGGTGGGCAGGCGACGTTGCATATCAATAAAGTGATGCCCGCTGCGGGCAGCTCATCCGAAACCGTCACGCAGATTGGCCAAGTCAAGGCCAGCGCATCGAGCGCGGATAATCTGGCGACGTTCACACTCGAAGACAAGTTCCTCGATGCAGCGTCGAGCCTTCTGGAAGAAGGATGCAAGCTGCGCTTTGTGCTCGACTACCAGGGCAAAACCTACACGCTCTCATCCCCCATGGCCGTTGTCACCGCACCGGCCGCAAAGGCGGAATCCGGATCGACCACTATCGTCCCCACTACCATGAACCAAGAGATTACTCCGTTTGATTTCCCAGCGGCGTTTCCCGGCATCGGCGGCAATAAGTTCACGTGCTGGATGCCCTCGTTCCCCATTTTGTTCGATTTCTCTTTTGCCGGGTACGTGCTGTTTGGCGGAGGATACAAACCGGTCGGCTACATGAACGATTCAGGCAATCCGGATCCGGAGTACTGGAAGAAATCGCCGCGCGAGTCGGGCGCCAAACAGGCAAACCGCTACCTCGACGAGATGGAGGGGAAGTGGAATCAGTACAAGAGTATGAGCGCCGGTTCGGGAACCGATCCAAGAAACACTAAGCTCCTTCGCCACCATTGCACGCTGCTGTTCACGATGGATATCGCCACACAGCTGTACGGCTCGCTCGCCTACGATTGGGTGGGCAAAACCTGGGGCAACAACAACGACCCCGCATACGGCAATATTAAGGCACTCTTCCAGGTAAGAACCGACCTCAATTGGACCGAGCAGTTTACCCTAGGACCGGTGCCGTTTTTCTTAAACGTCAACCCCTGGGTGCTGGCGAAGCTGGCGCTCGCCGTGGGTGCCCACACGCACGGCAGCGGCGCGGCGTTTTTTAAAAACATTTCGCTCGACTATTCAAACACCTCGGGCTCGTTCACCATCCAGATCGGGCTTGCTGTCACCTTTGGAGCCGGCGTTGCAGGCGTCGCTTCGTCTGCCGTGCGCGGCGCTGCATCCCTCACGCTGTTCATTGGGTACGAGAAGGCAGATGGACACCAGCTTCCGCGACTGCGCGTAGGTGCAGACGTCGATGTCGATGTGATGCTCCAGTTCGTAATGTTCAAGTGGACCACCAAGGCTTGGTCGGGGTCGTGGCCCACACTCCTCGATTCGTGGAATATGTCGGTGAACAATGGCAACCAGTATGTGCTCCAACGCTCTGAGCTCGCATTGGGTGGGGATACGCCTTACACGCTGGATGCCTGCTTCGGCACGCCCGGCAACATCGAGGCGGGCGGCGTGCCGCAGTTTATCGCATCGGCCACCATCGTCACCAACGCCGAGCTGCTCGCACGCGCCGAGGTTAATGCCACTGCCGCAAACGTTGCGCCTGTCGTGCGCGATTGGGATCAAGCGGTCACGCGCATTGAGCTCGAGGCGGATGCAGAGAGCGACGACACGGGACAGGTCGAGCATTTCGTCCACGCACTGATAGAGAACGACGAAAACGCCGCGTCGATGTATGCGTACACCCATATCAGGCAGGCGAAGGACGCCGTTGCGGACCCCAACGCCAATTCTGCTGGTGTATCGGAGGACGAGCGTGGCGGCATCAAGCCCTCGAGCGACAACGTGCTGTTTACTGGCGTGCTCAGCGAAGCTCACATGAAGCTGGCAATGATCGCCGGCGTAGAATGCCTGTTCCGTATCGCCTCGGTGCGCTACGGCGACAATGGCCGCTCGCGCCTAGTGGTGCACACAAAGGCAAACGGCACGTGGTCCGCTCCCACGCCCGTGGACTTCCCCCTTGGCTTTGGCGAGGGCGACGTGGAGCGCGAGGGCATATTCGATTACGACTTCGACGTAGTGGAATATACGGACGGAAGAGAAAACCAGGACGCTTACGTGCTGCTGGTCTCGGGCGAGCGCCCCGACGGCGACAACACCTTTTTCGATGCGGCGAGCACATCCGGCATACTGTCCGTTGTGCGCCTGCGCATAAGTAATAGCGAAGTTCGCGTGATATCGCACACGTCGTGGCGCAGCATCTCGCGCGGCCGCCTTCAGGAGGATGGCCACCATTGTCTGCAGTGTCCACGCATCACGGTGGGCAAGACGCTGGTCGACGGGCGCCTGTCGGGCGCCTACCTCCACCGCCGCGGAACCACCGCAGAAAAGGCGCTCGGCAGCGAGGCTGAGGTTGCGTTGGAGTGCTTTACCCTGTGGTCGGATGATTTGGGCGACAGTCTCACGTTCCGTCAGGTCCTCCGCTTTCCGCAGGCACCGTCGAGCATCGAGCTGGGCGCGCCCGAGAATATCAACGGCAAAATGGTGGTGCCCGTTGCGTACGAGACCGAAGACGGTTGCGGCTGCGCATCGTACGCCGTGATCGGCCAGTCCATTGCGGGCTGGGGCGTTATGTCACCAGATGCCACAGTACCCCACGCGGTGCCGTGGCCGCAGCACACGGGCTTTTTGGCAACCGTCAACGAGCAACTGCAGCATATTACTTGGACGCGAGGCGCATCGGCATTTGCAACGCAGCCCGTGGGTGCCGCAGGCTGTGGCCCGGCATCGTTTAGCGTAAGCAACAACGGCAGGTGCGTGCTCTATGTAGAGAACACCGATGGCAAGGTGGGACAAACCTACGACGAAGAAGGCAACCCGGTAGCAGTGATGGGCAAGCACTTCCGCATCTTCGCCAGCACCTTGGCAGGCGATCTGTTCACGGAGCCGTTTGTGATGTGCGAGCTGGACCATCCCGTCGATCAGATAACGACATTTTTGACGTCGGGAGGCGTGCTCTCCGCGCTCGCCACGCACATTGTGAGCGCGGAGAAGAGCGAGGCAGAGCTGCGCAGCATCGAAGTACCCTTGGTGGCGTGCGCCACCCCGACGGGCGCCGTTGCTACCTCGGGCGCGGTGGTGCCCGGAGCAGCAGGCGAATCCTTCATGGTCACGGTGCGAAACGACGGCAACACCTTGCTGACCGCCGGCACGATCGATTTGTACCGAGAGGGCTCCAGCCAGCCGTTCTCCAGCGCATCCATCGGATTCGGAGCGAACGCACGCATGGCTTCGATCTACGATCCAGAGCTCGCCGAGGACGCTTCGGCCAACGACATGGCACACGTGAAGTACGCGCTCGAGACGCTGGGCGCACGTTTTGCAACGCACCCGCTGGTAGCCGACAACGGCAACGCCGTGCTGGCACCGGGTTGCACGGCACAGTTCCGCATGAGCTTCGCCATCCCCGAGAGTTGGAGCGACGAAGTGGGCAAACGCGTAACGCTGTATGCGAAGGCGCGTAATCTGGTGGCGCTCGATCCCGTAACGCTCAAGGAAATTCGACCGGGCGCAAACTCGGCGCTGGATGCCGTACTGCACGAGCTTCATGTGCCCGACGCAGCATGTGAACGCTCGGAAGTGCAGGTCGGCGTATGCGACAGCGCGGATACGGCAGGACTTCACGACGCCCCGATGACGGTAGACGGCGATGGTGGCTCGAGTGGCGGCGGTACTGACGAGGGCGACGGCTCCGGCGGAAGCAGCTCCGGCAGCGGCAAGGACCACGGCAATAACAAGCGCTCCGGAAAAGCGGGCGCGCTTGCGGGCACGGGCGAGCCGCCGTCGATGGGATCGCCCAGCACGTTGAA
>CALFGH010000274.1 GCA_937958315.1 uncultured Collinsella sp.
TTGCGGCACCGCCCACGGTGAGCGGATCGCCACCGGCGCGCATCACGGCCTCCTTCTGGTCCAAGATGCCGCACGCCTCCACGATGGCATCGATCACCGTCTCGGGGCGAATGGCGCACCCGGGCGCGTACACGTCCACGGGAATCGCGCGGTCCACGCCGCCGATCACGTTATAGGCATCGCGGAACACGCCGCCCGAACACGCGCAGATGCCGCAGGCCACCACGCACTTGGGCTCGAGCATCTGGTTGTAGATCTGGCGCACGACGGGCAGGTTCTGGGCATTGACCGACCCCGTCACCAAAAAGATATCCGCATGCTTGGGGTTGCCGGTGTTGACCACGCCAAAGCGCTCCGCATCGAACAGCGGCGTGAGCGAGGCCAGCACCTCGATATCGCATCCATTGCAGCTCGAGCCGTCGTAATGAATAACCCACGGCGAGCGCGACATTTTATGATTCATGGATGCCGCCTCCTAAATAAACACGTCGACGAGGATGGGCATAAGGTTGAGCAGGCCAAATACCAGCGCCACGCCCCAGCCGAGCTTAAAGCAGCTGCGCCAGGTGCTGCGTGCGAAGGTGTTGTCGATGAGCACCTCGACAAAATACGTCGCGGCCATCACGACCAGGGCTACGACCCAGCTCACCGGGTTGTCCCAAACAAAGAACATGCCCACCCACATCAAAAACAGCGCGGTCTCGCACCAGTGCATAAGGGTCATCTTGGCCAGCGTGCCGCCGCTCATCTCGGTGGCGACGCCCTGGACGATCTCCTGATGTGCGTGATGCGAGTACGAAAGGTCGAACGGCGACTTGCGCAGCTTGATGGTAAGCACCGCGAGCAGCGCGAGGAAAATGGGCGCGCTGTACACGATGATGGGGGCCGACTGCCCCGTCACGGCAATGGAATCGAAGCTGTCGGTGGCAAGATACAGGCCCACGCTCATCAGCAGAACGGCGGGCTCGTAGCTCATAACCTGCAGCAACTCACGATCGGCGCCAACCTGGGCAAACGGGCTTTGCGTCGAGGCGGACGCCAGCACCACAAAGATCGCGGCGAGCGTCACCATAAAAGCGCACAGCAGCGTGTTGGAGCCCGACACAAAGATGCCGCCGCCCACCACGGTAAAGATGAGCGCGCACGCCATGTAGGTATCGTCCATGGTGTTTACGCTGGCAGGGGCCTTGCGCAGGAGCTTGGCAACATCGTAGAAGGGCTGCAGCAGGCGTGGGCCCACGCGGCCCTGCATGCGGGCGGACAGCTTGCGGTCGATGCCGTCGATCAAGCCGCCCACAAGCGGCGCCAGCAAGGCAAATGCCACGGTGCCAATAAATATGCCCACGACGCCCGAACCTTCAAAATACTTGCCGCGCAGCACCGAGGGCGCGCTCATGGCAAGCCGCTCGGGCCCAATCCACGCGCAACACAGCAGTGCAAACAAGATAATGCTGCAGCACACGACGCCACCCGCGGGGCCAATACGCTTCTCGCCAAGGGCGTCCTCCGAGTACCAATTGCGCTTTTCGGCCTTCACCTCGTGCCCCATCGAGCCGCGGAAATGGCGATATTTGTCGGTTCCCACGCCCGAAAGATATACGTTTACGTGCGGTTTGTTGCTCACGCGGAATGAAGTCAGCAGCACCACGGCGATAAACGCCACAATAACCACCATCAGATACATGGCGTCCTTGCCGATAACGTACGGCACGCGGCCAAACACCATGGCCAAGTAAGGCGACACCAGACCGCTCGAGATAACTGGGAACGCCACACAGCACAGAATCAGCAGCGCGGCGATGGTGTTGAGCGCCATCCATTCGGTCTTATGGACATTGACCTCAACGTTTTGAGCCGTGGGGTCGACGCCCGAAAGCTTGGCAAGCCACTTGCCCCAGAAGTAAAACGTCGCGGCCGAGCCAAAGGCAAGCACCATTATCATGAGCACGTTGCCGGTCTGCGCAAACGCCACCAGGGCGCCCCACTTGGACACGAGCATGCCAAACGGCGCCACAAACATGCCCATGATGCCCAGCATCATCAGACGCGTCAGGTGCGGCATGCGGCTGAACATACCGTCCATGTCCTCGATATTGCGGCTGCCGATATGATGCTCGGCGGTGCCCACGCACAGGAACAGCAACGACTTTGCCACCGTGTGGAACAGGATCAGGAAGATGGCCGCCCATACGGCCTCGGGCGCGCCGACACCCAAGCAGGCACTGATGAGGCCCAAGTTGGAAATGGTGGAGTACGCGAGCACGCGCTTGGCGTTGCTCTGCGAGATGGCCATGAGGGCGGCGAGCAAAAACGTGATGGCACCCACACTCGTGACCATAAAGCCGGTCACGGGATAGATGGCATAGAGCGGGCTCAGCTTGACCATCAGGAACACGCCGGCTTTGACCATGGTCGACGAGTGCAGCAGGGCGCTCGTGGGCGTGGGGGCAACCATGGCACCCAACAACCAAGTGTGGAACGGCATCTGTGCGGCCTTGGTGAGCGCGGCGAGCGACAGCAGAATGACTGGCATCACCAGCAGCGCGGATTGCGCGGTTCCGGCGCCGGAAAGCTCGATCATGCCCGAGATGGTCAGCGGCATGCCGTTAACGTGCAGGTACATGAGTCCGGCCAAAAACGCGATACCGCCCAGCATGTTGAGGATGATCTGGGTGAAGGCGTTCTTGATGGCCTCGGGCGTGCGCGTGTAGCCAATCATAAGGAACGAGCACACGGTGGTGATTTCCCAGCCGCAGAACAGCCACTCAAGGTTATCGCTCGTCACGATGACGAACATGGCCGAAAGAAACAGGAACATGAGCGCCAGGAACTGCGGGCGTCGGTCGGGCGCGGTCTGCCCGCGCAGCGCGGCCTCGTGCTCATTGTGCGCTTGGAAGTCCTTCATGTAGCCCAGGGCATACACGCAGATAAGACTGCCGACAATGCCGACGGCGAGGACCATGATCACGCTCATGTAGTCCAGGTAGAGCGGCGTCGCCGTGACGACCTCGACCGCAGGCAACGTCATGGCTGCAAAGGCGAGCGAGCCCACCAGCTGGACTATGCCGAGCACCGCGGTGAGCGCGTTCCTATATTTGTACGCGTTGTACAGGATGACGGCACACAGAATGACATCGATGGCGGAGCTGATGATCGAGAGCGTAGACGAGGTGCCGGGGGCAACCTCAAAGCTCTGCGGACCCATGCCAAAAAACATGACGGCGACTACAACTGTCACCGCCATAATAATGCCGGAACCTATGAGCCCCACCGCATCGCGGGCGCGGTCACCGCGCGCGAGCAGCATGCACAGCGCCGGTACCAGCGGAAACAGGGTAAGGAAATACAGTAGCGTCATACCATCACTCCCCCATGCAAAAACGCTGCAATTGTTTAACGTTATAGCTCAATTGAGGAGTAGCGGCGGCGGGTTTTCGGTCAACTGGGGAGTTTTGGGCGTACGGGACAAGGGCGCGTCCGCTTTGGAGCAGTGGGGCGGCAAGAAAAATGCGCCCCTGTGGGCGCACCATCCCATTCGCTATTCCGCCTTTTTAGCGCGCGGCTTGCGACCGCGCGGCTTATCGACCAGTGCAGCCTCACCGCTCTCGCGATACTGACGACACCAAGCCTTGACCGAAGACTCGCTGGGAATCTTGTGCTTGATCATGGCCTCGCGAACCGTCAGGCCGTTTTCCAGACGGTCCTTAACCACGGCGAGCTTTACGTCGTACGAATAGGTATGATGACGAGCGCCCGCATTGAGCACGGCGTTGGCACCGCCCACGGCATATGCGCGGGCCCACTGACGAGCCGTGGCCTGGGGAATGCCAAGCTTTGCGGCGAGGGCGCGGTGACCGACCCCCTCTTGGAGGATCTCGACGGCGCGTTGCCTAACCTCGGGCGCATGCGCGCGAGTCCTTGTTGCTTCTGACATGCCTGCCACTTCTTAGCCTTAACCGTTAATCTGCTTTCTTACGTGCTTGTTAGATAGTAGCATTTTGCTGTTCCCGCGTAACAGTTAATTGGAAATCGTAACAGCGGCATCTGAGCATTTGCCATTCATTTGCAACAGTTCTTTAGGTTTTATTTACGCAGCTAGTTGGCTCGCGGCTCATTGACGGTGCTTTACCAACCAGATTGGTATCTTTTTGTTTGGCTGGCATGGTTTGCGCAATTATTAACCCCTCGTCAACCCGCACCTAACATGTCAGCTTTCCACTTACTTTCCAGCTTTCCACCTTAGGTGGCAAGTTAAATGGAAAGTAGGAAAGACGGTTGGGAAGCTGAAGCAGCGGCAGTCCGAGCGAGCAAGAAAAAGGGCGGCAACCGGGTGGTTGCCGCCCCTCGCGTGGCTAGTTGGTTTTCGTCTCGTGGGGAATGCCCTTGGTGTTGATGCGCGCCAGCGTGTACGTCACGTAGTCAGAGTTCGCATAGCCGGCGAGGTTGCTGACGTTAACCGGCGTGTCGTTGACACCGCCACCGAACATATGGGCCGTAAGCACCAAGCGGTAGTTGGCATAAGTTTGGTCCTTGCCCTCAACATCCGTGTTCACCTTAACGCGGAAAGCATGCTTAAAGGCAAGGCTGTTGCCGTCGCGCGTGGCGAACGCGCCGCCAGCCCCCTTGCTATCAGTAAATACGTAGTTCTTGCCATCGGCGCTCAAAGAGCCGTTAGCCAACTTGTCGCTACCGAGCACCGTAATGTAGCTTGAGATGTTGTCGACCGCATCATAACGACCATCATCTTGGCGGCGCTTCTGCAAGCTCAGCGTGTACGTCACCGTGCTGGCATTGGAGATCATGGCCTCGGCACCCGTGAGCTTGGACAAATCATACGTTCCCACCAGAGCGATTTCGCCGTCGGCGGACTTGAGGTCATCGATGTTGATACCCAGCTGCGACTTTTTTGAAGCCTCGAGCGCAATAGTCGAGGAGCCCACGTCCATGCGGTAGTATCCGGCTTTGCCGTCGATGTATGCCGAGTTACTACTGGTGCTGAGCGTATCAGCATGCGTAGAAAGATACGCGCGGTAGTTGGGCTTCGTGTACTTGTCGTTGCCGCTATTCTGCGAAGCGATAATACCAGCCTGGCACGCAGGCTCCGTCATGGTGAGCTTCGCCTCCATGGTGATGGTGAACTTGTTGTCATGGCTCTTGGCAATCTCGCGAATGCCAGAAAGGTCGATGGCCTTGCCACTGGTATCGGCAAGTACAAGCGACATGTCGCCGCCCGTTGCAGACCAGTCTTTGGCAGCAATCGCCGGCGTTTCCGTCGTGCCGGCATCAGTCCACTTAGAACCAGCCCACGTGTAGTAGTTGTTCCCCACCTTCACGTAGAACGAATACGTACCTTGGGTTCCAGTCGGGTAGCCATGCGCGCCCGCGGCACTGCCGTTCTTCCCGTAGTTCACGAGCGAAGAATCCAGCTGGTAGTACAGCGCGTCGGAGCTCGTGTATTGCTGGTTCGAGTCGAACTTCACGGTGTCGCTTACCTTCATGGTAAGCGGATAGGTGACATCGTGAAGCACCATCTGTTTGATGCCGCCCTCGTTGTTATCGATGAGGTCGTGCGTGTAGTTGGATGTCACGCTGTAGGTCGAGGCCGTATTCTGGTGCCCATCCTCGGCAGCCTTGCCGTCGGCTGCTTTCTTGCCGCGCAGCAGGTAGTTGATGTGCTCGTTGAGGCTCGTGTCCACCGTAGTTGCGGTGTAGCCGTTAACGCCCGCAGAGCCCGCCGGCGTGCGCACCACCAAGTAGAAGTTCTCGCTCTTGGGCTCTTCCTTGGCAACGGAGAGGGTGTAGAACGTGCCCATCGTGTCGGAAGATGTACGCGCGCGGTAGTACGCGCCGCCGACCTTGGCGCCGGCCGCCTTCTCGAGCTCGACCTGGCTCTTGCCTTCGACCTCGGCATCGGTGAGCTTGACCCAGGCACCGTCCTTGTCCTCCTTGGCCGCCACGCCCACGATTTCGCTCAGCCACGGCTCGACGTAGGCATTTTTGCCGGAATCCACAAAGTCGGTGAGCTTGACCGACGCCGCTCCGCCCGCGCCCACCGTGCAGTGATATTCACGGTTGTTATGAGCAGTGTCCACAAGCGTGAGCTGCGTGCCCTCGGGCAGCGTGGCGCCGAAGGTGATGCTCTTGTTGAGCGGGCCCATGGAGCCGCCGGCTTCGAGCAGCGTGTTCCAGCCGTAATCGACTGCCTCACCCCGGGCGCTGCCATAGGTCCAGGTAAGGTAACCGGTCATGGTATCGCCGCTGCTCACAAGCACGTGATTGTCGTATTGAGTCGCATCGGCAGCCTTGAAGTTCGCGCCCTCGGAGTAGGTGGCGGTGAAGTCGATCTCGAGCATGCGCTTAACGATAATGGGCACCTGCACGCGGTACCTCTGGCCGGCCTCGCGAAAAGTGACCGTGAGCAGCGTGAAGCGGCCCCGCTCGTTGTCCCAGTCGGTACTCGCGCGGAATACCATGGAGCTCGTGCCGTTGTTGAGCACCTTGAGCGTGGGCGTTTGCGAGGCGGTTGCGTCCTTGACGAAGGCGCCGTTATCGGCAAGCGAGAAGACCTCAGCGGTGGCGGTCACGTGCTTGGCGCTGCCGTTGAGGCGGCGGGCATCGGAAAAGCCGCCGTTAGTCACGATGTTCAGATACTTCTCGACCGTCGTCGTGTCGTTGCCGGGAATCATGAGTACAGGGAAGTCGGTTGCAGCCTTCTTGCCCGAAGTAACGTTGTTGGTGTTGAAAGTGCTCTTTGCGCTGTCCGCGCTATAGGTTTTCTTGTTTTGGTACGCGCCGGCATCATTGATGCCGCAGATATTGGTATAGGTGTAGCGGCCGGCAACACTGGTGCCTGCCTCGCTCTGGATAGTCGCCGCGGTGACGATGGCGGCACCGTCGCCAAACAGGTAGCGATCGGTGGTGTCGTTGTCGGAGGCACGCACCGCCAGCTTGCTCACCGGGCTCGTAGTCACGTACGGGCTTGCCGCCATGGTAGCGGTATCGTCCGCACCGTAGAGCGTGGTGTCCCTGCCGGGCACGGCGAGCGTGTCGTTGTAGTCTCCGAACGCTATGTAGGTTTTCTTGTTAACGGCGGCTGTATTGACCGTGTAAACCATCGACGGCAGGTCACGCGTGGTCTTGCCCTTGCCGGGTTTTACGTCCACGCCCGCTGCGGAAAGGCTATAGCCGCCTGTGTCGACCTCGCCCAAGAGCACACCCTGCTTAGCGTCAGATTTATAGATATTGCTGTCCATGAGCACGTTTACCAGATGAAACTGGCCGCGGCCGTCGCCCGCGATGCCACCGTTGGATGTTCCGCCAAACGTGGTGTTGGAAACCTTTGTGTTGGTGACGTTGATGACATCGGACCCGCTGTTAATCGCGCCAAGTAGACCGCCGCTCCAGCTACCCTTAATCGTAGCGCCCTCAATCGCGATATTGTTGCAGGCTATGCCCACGTTACTGAAGTAGTAGCCGATAAGGCCGCCTGAGCATTGGTTGGTGCCGGCGACGTCGATGTTCTTGACGCCGCAACCCTCAAACCAGTACGTGTTGGGTCTGCCGCTGCTTGTAACCTCGCCAATCAGGCCGCCCGCGTTGCGGATGCTGTTGTTCGTTCCGGTGTCATCGCCGATGATGGCGTTCTTGGTGTCACCTCCAGCATCAATGCGCACGTTGCTCATAGAAATAACGCCGCCATCGGCGCGTCCGACCACGCCGCCAGCGCCCATATACTTATCGGTATTCGACCCAGTGGCAAGCACATTTACCCCAGAGATGACTGCCGTGCTCGACCGGACCGCTGTGGTGGTGCCGATGTTGGTATTGACCGAGAGGTTGCTTGATTTAGCAAAGCCGAGCACACCGCCCACGTAGGGCGTTGCCCCCGTGGCGGTTATGGTCGAGCTTTTGCCAACAGCCTTTTCACTCACCCCTTTGGCCGTGCTTGTCCACACGCCGCAAGCCGAGGCGACCGTACCCACGTAGCCGCCGACGTACTTCTCGCCCGTGACGTTAAGGTCGGTATATGAGCAGTCATAGAGATACGCGGTCGCCCGTGCGTCGCTGAACGCAACCATATAGGTTCTGTCCTTGCTTAAACTTCGGCTGGCGCGGCCCGAGCTGCCAAGAAGCCCTCCCGCGCTCTTTGCGCCCGACACGGTGCAGTTATTCATCTGCACGTTGCGGTAGACGCCGCACGTGTTGCCATCGTAGTTAGCCGTTGCGCCCGCCAAAAGACCGGTGCCGATAAGGTCGTTCGATGCCTCTCCCGTTGTGGCGCCGCCGTTGGCGGCGATATAGGTGAGCGCTACATTGCAGCTGCTAAAGGTAAGGTCTTTGACCTGCGCTCCACCGTTCGCGGTAACGCTCTGCCCCACATTGGTGGAGGTAAACATCACGGTGTTGAATAGTCCGCCCACGCCCGAGACCTTATAGTCGTCATCGGCGTATTCGACGGCGCCGTAGGCAGCGTCTTTGGTGCCCACCGTGATGGTGGCTCCGTTGCCGTCGATCGTGGCCACGTGCGGCGTGATGCGGTCGCGATCGGTGGTCGTCTCGTTCGAGTTGCAGGCATTGGAATAGTAGCGGCCGTTGAGGCCCACATATCCTGTGCCGTAGCCGGTCATATCGTAGGTGGTGCCCTGCTTGAACTCCAAGCTCATGCCGATCGATTTCGACGCGCACACATAGCCCGTTTGGTAGCCGGCAGCATAGGACGCCACCAGGTAGGGCGAGTTCACATCGTCATCAGGGTCAAGCGGGCCGTGCCACCCCTGCTTGCCGGGAGCTTTCTGGTCGTCGTTTTTAGCAGTCACGAAATCGCCGGCAGCGCTCATAGGCTTGCCCACGCAGTCGTAGCTGGCATTTCGCACCTTGCCATATTCCTTGTTGCCAAACAGGTAGCCTTCTATCGCCGGATCTTGCGTATCGCTGCCCCAGTACGCCTTGGAGCCACGGAACACACCGTAATCGGCGTAGTTGGTATGTGCCGCGCCAGCGCCCGCGCCCGAGCTAATGATGGCCGAGAGCACCAAAAGGCCCTGGGCGTTTTCCACCGTAGTCACGGGCGCCTCTGCGTTGGTGCCGATGTACTTGTTGTCGGTGCCCGTGGTGGTGACACAGGGAGTTCCCTTGTCTTTAAGCTCGTTAATCTTGTAGTTAGCGTCACCGTTTTCAACCTTACAGCCCTCGCTAAAGGCATAGCCATCAATCACACGACCAACGTAGGGGTTGTCGTACAGCTGGGAATTGGCACCGCCTTTCGCAGCGGGCAGGAACTTTTCCTTTGTGCCGCCACGCCATGAATCGCCCGTATGGCGGAAAATCACGCCGCCGCCCGCAATGGCACCGACGTAGCCGCCAATGGGAACAAGATGCGATCTGCTGACAACGGTAAAGTCGTACGCTGTCGAACCGTTATTTGGATTGTTTACGGCCACGCCATCAATAATGTTATCGCCGCCAAGAATGCAGCCGATAACGCCACCGAAAAACGCTGTCGGGACGCCGTCCGCATCCTTCTCAGAATAAGTAATAGTCGCGTGCGCATTCACATAGTTGATGTTGAGATTGCGCACCACGCTGCCATAACTATAGGGAATGAGGCCGCGAAGCGAACCCTCGTTATTCTCTATCTTGATGGTTGCCTTTTTATCACCTTTAGGGTTGCCAACGATGACGCCACGGAACGGGTTGGCTTTGTTGCCAAAACCGCCAAACGATGCACCGTCGAGGGTGATCGTATTACCCCCGGTAGGTTCAATACTGTAGTACGCGCTTTGGATATAGCGGTGCATCATCTCGTCGGAAAGCGTGGCCGAAGGATCAGTGGTGTCGCCGGTCTTCTTTTCCCACTTCTTCCCAGTGTCTTTCGCCTGCTTATAGACGTACGTAACCTCATTGTCGGTTTTATTGTCGCCGCGGCGAGTACAGAGCGCACTCTGGTTGGCGGCAATGGTGACCTCCCAACCGTCGAGCGCAGTTTGGTTGTTGATGTAGTTGGCGATGGCGTTCATCTCCGTCGCGTCCTTAACGGCATACGGATCGCCATATGTGCCGCATCCCTCTACCAGCTTTGGAATGCGCTGGTTGACTTTAATTTCATGATATTGGACGCCGCTCTCGGTGGCCTTTCCCTTATAAACATAAGGAAGATAGCCACCAAACCAAGGCCTGACGTCACCGTCCTTCTTACCATCAACCGTCACATAGCCGATAACGGCGCCATACGTCGCTTCGTCGTAATACCAAAGCTGCTTGTCCGGGTACTCCGTACTCCCATCAATCTCAGATCCGTATGTCACCTTGCCTGCATCGGCATCGGCCTTAGTAAAGGTGTAGTCCGCAGAACCCGTGCTCGTGCTTCCGTAGCCAAAACTCTCCAGCAGGCTCGCATGGGTGAAGATCGTATTGTTCTTTTGGCTGGGCAAGCTGATTTGCTCAAACTTCGCCGTCACCTGATCGGCCTCACTGCCTACACCAAGCTTTCCGAACAGCGACGTAGCCGCCTTGGTGCCACTCGTGTACCCAGTAGTCTTGATATTCTTCGCGTTCAGGCTCACGTACTTCTGCATCTCGTTGATGAGCAGAGGCATATAGGCGTTAGCGTCCGTGGCGCTGTTGGCGCCGTCGACAATCAGATTGTTGAGCGTAAGACCATCAATTGAGATCTTTCTAATCTTGGTGCCATTGCCGTCGCTGGACCCACACACGTAGCGGCACACGAGCGCGCCCGATGAGCTTCCGCCCGCGCCAATAGCGTCAGTAGAGCTCTTTCCGTCATTGATAACGGGCCCAACGGTACCACCCAAAGTGACGTTGCTTACTGTGAGATCGCCGTCTGCCACCGTTTGAAAAAGACCGCAGTGCATGTTCTCGTGCTGGGTGGCATCGGAGTTTAGCTTGTTGCCATTCTGCTCGGCCTTGATCTTGGAGTAGTAGAAGGTGATGGCCGCATTATTAACCGTCACCTCTCCGATCGGTTGAGTGGGATAGTAGCTGTAGCCGGCCAAATCGATTGTGCCGGTTATGGTTATGGAACCATCAAGCCCTGTCGTACCATCGGGAACGATTGTCGAACGAATACCGGCGGGAGCATAGCAGAAAGCAGACCATAAGAGCAGCTTGTCCGCCGTATTGATTTGGCCGCCGCTAAAGCCGCCTTCACAATTCTTAGAGGCTATGTCGAGGTTGTAGAAGTAGCGGGTATTGCCGTTCGTATTCTGGCTTCGACCGAAAGACGAGCGATTATGGTAGCTGTTGTCTTTTGTGGAATCGCCGTCCATGTCCAGCTTGTCATTCCGTGTGCGCAGCGAAACGACCGCGTTGCAGTCGGCGTCCATAAGTTTGCTGCCTTTGTTTGGTTTTACACCGCTGCCAACCCATTCATCGAAAGACGTTACGCCCGGTGCAACGATGGCCCCCTCGCCGCTGGGCACCCTATAGGCGGTCTCCCAACAAGCCCTGTCCTCCAAGTACAGACCTATGTAGTTCTCGACGCCATATGTCGTCTTATTATCCACCTTGCAGCCACGACAAACTAGAACGCCGAGCGTCTGAGCGGCGCCCGCATTAATGGTTGTGCCCGAGAGATCGATGGCATAGTTGTTGATAATCCAGTGGCCGCTTGCGGCGTATACAAGACCGCCGATCTCGGTAGAGCTATTTGCGGTCACGGTCGTGTTGTTGGAAGTTTTTAGGGCGTAGGTGCTGTCGCTGGTATTCGCAGCAGTATCGCCAATGGTGACGATGGCGTTGCCCCAGCTGTAGCCCAGAAGACCACCGGCGCCGTTGAGCTTGTCGCCGTTCTTGCCCACGGTCATAGCGAATTCACTAAAGCTAAGACCGGTAATGTTAACGTTCTTCTCGTTCGATCCCTGCACAATGCAGCCGATAAGACCACCGACTTGGGCAATCTTGCCGCCGGCGCAATCGCCGGTTTTGATTTTGCCGCCGACTTCGAGGCCCGTAACATTGAATGTCGAGGTATAGTCGCCCACGTAGCCGATGGCGCCGCCAATGCGCATATTGCCATTAAGCGTTTGAGCTTTAGTGATGGTCGCCTGGGCCTTGCTGTTGCCCTCAAACACAACCGTAGAAGCCGCCGACACGCTGCCCGCAATACCGCCAATGTTCACGTCATTGGCAAACGTATCATCGCACGCAATATTCGTTTTGCACGTTACGCCAGACAATGACAGGTTGCCGACGATGGCACCCGCAAGCGACCCGGCATCGATAGCCGAACCGTTATCGAACTTCATGGAGCCAGCGATTGTGACGTTGGAGATGGTTGCGCCGTTGACGGCCGCGAACAAGCCCAAGCGGCCGTGGCGGTAGATTTTGCCGTTGCCGGCACTGGTATCATCGGAAACAATCTTGCTATCGCCACGCATGCCGTAAGGCTCGCCCACTGCCAGGCTTATGGCGTGACCGTTGCCGTTAAGTGTGGCGGTAAAGCTATGGCTGTTTTCATCAACGCCGTTGATGTTAAGGGGAATCCGGTCTTTGGTAAGGCCGGTAAGACCTGTGCCGGAAAGGTTGATGTCTGCAGAGAGTGTGATGTTCGCCGAAGGAACCTGGGAGGCGAAATTGCTATTCGTAACGCCCTCCACGGCGGAGAAGTACCCGCTCGTTTGCCAGGTAATCGCCAATTTTGCGAAATCGTTGATGTTTGCCAGCGCAAAGGCTTCGCCAGTTTTTACGAGGTTCGAATCAAAGCTCCACTGGTGAGAATCGTTGATGGTGATGAGATTATCGCCCAGCTTGCTGCCCAGGCGAATGACCTGACCGTAGCTGTAGACGTCATCAATATTGACCGGAGTGGTGGGGCGCTTGTATTGCCATTTCGTGATATCGCCTGCGGTGGCACCGCCGTCGCTTCCGCTGCCCGCGGCAAAAATGAGTGAGTTGAAGTTCTCATAGACTAGCTGCGCGGTGTGATCATTTTCCACGAAGGTGGCATGCGACAGGTCAGTGATACCGCTGAACTTGACGATGCCGAGCCACGACGACCCAACGACTCCGGCAAAGCCGCCGTTTGCGCCGCCGATAGTAGCGCCGCTGGCGGTTTTGACCGTTAGGCCGCGCACTTCTAGAACGTTGTTTGTGTCCACGACGCCCACAGCGCCGCCGTATTTGCCATTTGCACTGGCGTAGCCCGAGGTTGAGCATGTCACTGTTGCATCACTGATGACCACAGCGGACACGTTGACACTCCCGCCGCCTTCGCCAAGGTAGCCTACTAGGCCGCCTGCGTAGGTGAGTTTGCCGTTGGAGCCCACGCCGAACGACACCGCAGTATCACCCTGCACCGTAAAGGCATGCAGCGCGTCGCCGTTCTTCTTCCCCCACAGCTTGCCCACCAAGCCGCCGTAGTTGCCGTGCTTGTTGTCGTCCTTGCCGTTTTGCAGCGTGCTTGTATACGAACCGCCATTGACGGCCACGTCGCCGTTCGATATGTCGAGCACGCCGAACAGTCCGCCGGCAGAAGGGGCAGCGCTCGTGTTGGACACACTGAGCGCCACGCCCTTGCCAAAGTCGAAGATGCCGCTGTTGATGGTGAATGCGTCGGCAAACGAGGCGTCGCCGATAAGGCCGCCTGCATACGTCCCGGCAGATGACGATCCAACCGCATACGCGGGCTTGATGACAATGGCGTTGCCCGAGGCGTCTTTTCCGCTGTTATCCTTGCCCACGGTGAGCGTGAGCTCAGTCGCCTTACCAATAAGACCGCCCGCCGCGTTTTTACCTGCGACGCTCAGCGCCGAGACATCGATGCCAGTTGGTAGGGCGACGGTAGCACCCTCCCGCGCCTCGCCGATAAGACCCCCCGCGTTGGCGTCAGCGGCTGTCGCGTTGATAGTGGGGGTACCGTCGAGTTTGTCCGGCAGGGTAAGGCCCGCAAGCGTAAGCGATGCTCCTTCGGCAAGGGTGTTCACAAGCAAGCCCATGTTGCCTGCGCTCGATTGCATATCGACTGCCAGGGGGCCGTTCGCGCTTGTCGTGTAGGTGGCATTAAGTGTAAGCGCGCCCGTGACCTCACCCACAAGCGGCGAGGTGAGCTTGCAGATGTCCTTTTCGGTCTCGCTTTTGGGCGTGCCCACGGTAACGGTGGCAGCAAGCGTCTTGTCCGCGCCCGTGACCTTTGCGGCCACGATGGGCTGGGCATCGGCACCCTTCCAGGTGAGCTTTACGGTGCTGTTGGCGTCGCTGAGCTCAATGTTGTTGAAGAGCGTCTTGTTGACGGTCAGGGTCCTGTCGCCGAGGTTGAGCGCGCCTTTGAAAGGGTAGGTATCGCTGCCGAAGCCTTGGAACGTGAGGCTACCCAGGCCGTCCACGATCTCCGCACCGCACACGTCGAAGTCGATGCCGGTCGAGCCACCTTTGGAGATGTTCGCGTTCTGGTAGATAGCGGGGTCGGTGTTGGAGATGGCGATAAGGTCGGCGTCGGACTCAAAGGTAATGGCCGTGACGGCGCCCGAGTCGTCAGTGATGACATCGCCGTCACCCAACTGGTGCCTGAGAGCCTCGACAGTAGTGATTGGGTAGGTGGTGTTTGCCTGGGCAGCGGCATCCGCGTCCGCGTCATCCACTTGTTCTTCGTCAGCAGCGCCCTCATCGGCAGCCGCATCGTCTTGGGACGCGTCGCCCTCCGCTGGAGCATCGCCGCTGGTGGTTCCATCGGTCGTGGAGTCCTGCGATTCGCCAGCGTTGGTAGAACCGTCGCCGCCCTCGGTGGCGCCCGCGTCGGCGCCCGGAGTCGTTGCGACATCATCAGATGCGGCCTGATCGGCATCTTGCAGCGCGGTGGCCACAGCATCCTGTACGGAGCGCGCCGTGTTGCCCGCGGCGCGTGCGGCGGAAACGGACGCCTCCATAACGGCGTCGAGCTCTTGCGCGAACACCTCCGTGGAGGGCGCGAGCGCCTGGAAAATCATGATCGCAGTCAGGCATGCGGTTGTTATGCGCTTTGCCGTTCTCATCTGGTCCTACCTCGTCCTATCTCATGCCCCGTACGGGGTCTCAAAATCTATGCTTGCGGATTGCTTCGGCTAGCCCTACGCGGCCGAACACGAAACGCCAATGGCTTCCCAGCTGGTCGGCTTCGAATCACCCTTCCGGTAAAAGGTGATGATTTCCGAGCCGGGGGACGCATCGTATGTAACCGAGTGGCCACTGACGGTCTCCTGCTTAACACAGTTCTTGTGGTTCGCCTCAAAGAACGGATCGAGCTCGACCCCGCTTCCCCACGTGAGCTCTACCTTAGTCGTAGCGCCCGTAACGGTCACACGATAGTTGTAGGCGTCGAAGTCGCCGACATTCGTATCATCCTTGTTCTTGTCGACCCACTCGCCCGAAACGCCCGAAGCCGTTACCTCTGCACGCTCGGAAGGCGCAATCTTGGCGGCGAGCCATTTAAGGTTGGTGCCGGGGCTATTGGAGCCGACCCGGGCTTTAACGGTGAAGGATGCTTTGTTGAGGTCTGCCTTGGAAAACGTAACCTTATAGGTATACATGGTTGCCTTGTTGGCAGGGAAGGAAAGGTCGACCGTGCTGCCCGCCGTCAGCGTGGGCGAACCGCTTATGCTCCAATCTGTCGTTCCCGTCGCCTCCACGCTCAGCGTCGCGTTAACGTCCTTGTCGTTGACCTTGTTCTTGTCGCCCAGCAGATGGTTGTAAATGCGAAAGGTAAAGGAGCAGTTTTCCCCACTCGTGTCGGCGATGACGCTTCGGACGGCAATACCCTCGTCATTCAGCGTCTCATTCGTGTAACCCGTGAGCATGTCCGAAGCAAACAGCGCCTGCGACGTGCCCGAGACAGCGACCGACTTAAGAAAGTCACCCGCCAAAAAGGCCGTGTAGGTAAGGTAGGTTCCCATCGCAATCGCGACGGCACACAGCAGCACCGCAACTGCCCATAGGCGTTTACGCACTTTGAAAGCAGGGGCCGCCGTCTCCGCGCAGCAAGGCTCTGCCTTAGAATCATCAACCTGTGCAAAGTGTTTGCCAGCAGGCCTTGCGATTTCATTTTGCTCGTTCTTGTCTTTTCGCATCTGGCACCCCTCCCTTCCTTCTTATTGGTTGCCGCTCGTGCCGCGAGCAATTAGGTAGACCATATCGGTTTCTTTAACGTTGGAGACTGTCTTTCCGTTTACGGTCACAACGCCCGGATTCCACGTGCACTCGATGATGAAGTTCGTGGCGGCGTTGGCTGTGTTGCCATTCCAGCCATCGAGCCCACTCCCTGCGAACTTGTGGTACCGATACAGCGGGCGGGCGTTTTTCTGGACATTCACGTACGAGCCGTACGTCGGGTCGTTTGCCTCAAGCTCTTTAGCCAACGCACTTGTCCCGTCCGCGGAGTTGATAAAAGCAAACTCAATCGGGGTGCTGCTCTTCTTGCTCCATGAGTAGGTGCGATTGAGCCCGTCGAGGCCGACCACATCTCCCTTCGTTGCCGACGATTCGTTGACCGTCACGTGGTACACATTGATTGTCAGCCCCGTGATATTCGTTGTGTTGGCAACCTGCAGCTCAAACGCTTGACCGCCGGCAGCGGGATCGCCATTGTCGCTCTGCACACAAAACGCGCGACGAACGGTCACGGTACCGTTGGAGTTTTTCACATCACCGCGCGACTCGTCATACGAAATCTCGATGGGCTCAATGCTCGTCTGGTTGGGACCCATGATCTTGAGCTGCGCGGGCGTTTGGATCTTGCCCACCGTGGACAGACTTTTGCTGCCCACAAACCACGAGAGCGATAAACCGACGATAAGAGCGATTGCCGCCAGCAATATCAGGACCGCAAGGGCCTGTGCGCGGTGGTTTTCTATCCAATTGCGGGCATCGCCGAGGCGCGTTTGCATGGTGCTCATGAGCTCACGCCCTCCTGAGCGCTAATTCTTAGTTGGATGTATTCGACCTTATTGCCGATCTGCTCGTCGGCATTGTTGTACAGCGCCGAGCAGATGGCGGCGTCGCTGAAGGACATGTCAGCCGAAACCGCAGGAGCGTTGGCAGCACTTGTGCCGTTTGCCGCGCCATAGAAGTAGTTCGCTTTATGCGCGTTCATATCTGCCTGCAGAGCGCCGTAGTCAGACTTTGCGTCGCCCGCCGCCGCAAACAGATTCTTGTAGTAATTCGTGTTGCCGGTAAGGATGAAGTTCTGAAAGTACTCCGGCCATACCCAGTACAGATTGATGGTGACGGACTTGTTCGTTGGCTTGGTCTCATCGCCGTTTTCGCAAAATGCTCTCTTGTGAATCTCGATCTTGCTAGCAACCACACGATCCGAGTAATACCCGTTCTGGTCGCAGCTCGTAAAGAACAGTACATGGCCCTTAACCAAGCCAAGGAGCGCCTCCGCCTCGGGCGCCAGCGTTCCCCCGTCCCCAACAACGCCAACAATGTTCGTGACCTTAAGCAAGCGCGACAGATTGATCGTGACCCCGTCCAGGTCACTCACCAGCGGCTTCACCGTAAATGTAATCTTGCCGCGAGCACCCGGGTACAGAGAGCCCGCGGTCTCGTTGTTCAGGTTGGAGCCGAGCGTTACCGTCATGGCGTCGGTCGTATCCAAGCCATCGATGGCATGCTTTTCCTCGGGCGTGCGCTCGGAGCGCTCGTAATAGCCCACGTGTGCGCCGGACTCACCCTCGCCCGCGGCGGTCAGTGTGTACCGATCCGCCTTCGCCCCGATCGTACTCCCCGTGGCACTCACTCGGTTATTCGCGGCAAACCAGGCCAGGCATGCAAAGATGGCAACGATGGCGGCCAGCACAAACAGACCGCTCACCAGGAAATCCTTCCAGAAATCCTTGAGAGTCCGCACGTGCTCGTCGGCAGCTTGGCGGTACTCGGCCGCTGTCTTGTGCTGCTGGAGCTCGCTATGTCGGTCCATGCCACTCATCGCTTACGTTTGCCCTGCTTGCGGGCTTGCCATCCTTTTCCGCTTGGTCGCGTTTATCCGTTGTTCGCAGGTAGAGAATTCAGGCAGAATACAACACCATACGATAAGGTTAAAGAATAGCATTGACCTGCGGTTCGCTCCACAACGCAAGCCTTAATGATGTCTTAAAAGTCAAACCCTTGGCGCAAGGGGGCATGTTACTTCGCGCCAACATAGTGCAAACAAACCTGACCACTTGCACCAATCCGTGGCACCGGGCAGCGGACACACGGCGTGCCGCCCCTTAACACCCCAACGCGCGCACGGGTATCACGTAGATACCGTCCTCGACCTCGCGGGCGTACTCACCCACCCCCACAATCACGGCCATAAACTCCGGTTCGCGTGTGCGTGAACGAGGATTTCCACAGACCTTCTTGCGAACGCGCCTGAGGCTCTCAACGCCGGCGCTCACTCTATCTTCACTTACCTTAATCTCAAAGGCGGCCCACCGTCCGTCGGCTAGCTGCACGATAGCATCGCACTCAAGGCCCGAATCGTCGCGATAATAGCGCACGGGCGTGCTATCCAGCAGGTCGAGCGAACGTGCGTAGACCGAAAGGTCGCGTATGACCAAATTCTCAAACACCAGACCAAATGTCTGCCAGTCGGCAAGCAGCGCCTGCGAGGACATACCTAGCAAGGCGCAAGCAAGGCTCGGATCTGCCAGATAGCGCTTGGGCTTGACGGTAAAGCGCCGTTTGTCGCGCGCGGCGGGAACCCAACCGGGGACCTCCTCGAGAATGAACATGCCTTTGAGGGCATCCAGGTACCTGCGCACCTTGGTCTCATCGGCAAACGCTGCGGGTTCCTCCTCGGCACCGAACATATCCATAAGAATCGTTTTATACGTGGTTGCCTGTCCCAGATTGCGCGCGATCGATGCGGAGACTCGACGAGCAATATCGGGGTCGAGACCGACCGCCGGGAAGCTGCTCGAAAACGTGGTGTTGAGATATTCGCGGGCGATGAGCTGGGCGTCAGCCGAAACCATATCGATCGCCTCGGGCCAGCCGCCGCGGCAAGCGGCTTCGACAAGCCCCGGCGTATCGCCATTGCACCGGCAGGGCTCAAAACGATGCTCAAACAAGCCCGCCAGGCTCACCTTGCCGTTGGACTCACCTGTCTCGGCAAGCGTCATGGGGTGCATGCGGACGCGGCCGATGCGGCCAGCTCCACTATGCGCGGGCGCCTCCGCCTTTGAGCCAAACGCGGGCGTGGCGGAACCCGTGAGGATATAGGCGCCGCGCGTACCCCGGGTGCGGTCAACCTCGTGTCTAACGTAGTCCCAAATCTGGGGAACGCGCTGCCACTCATCGATAATATGCGGACGGTCTCCCAGCAACATCATCGCCGGGTCGGCACGCGCGAGGTCGAGATTCTCGTCGACATACGAGGCGGACGCCCCGTGCTCGAGCGCGGCCCACGTCTTGCCGCACCACTTGGTGCCCGCAATCTCGACCGCGCCAAAGACACGAAGGTAGCGCTCGATTTGCGCATCCACGATACGTGGGATGTATCCGTCCCGATGTAGCCTCTCGCCTGCCATGAGCCACCTCCGCAGATTTCCAGTTCCTGCTTTCTGATTCTTCTATTCCACTGTAGCAAATTCGGATTTTCGGGTGGTTGCGATTCGGATTTTCGTGTTCATATAATTCGGATTTTCTGGTGCATGAGATTCGGATTTTCTGAACCCGCTGGTCAGGGGCATCTCTTATTGGCAAAAAGACGGGGAGCACCGATACGGCACTCCCCGTCCACTCAATACGCGATGGCTTTCTCGGCTACAGCTCGTTGGCCGCGTGATACGCCGTGCGAATGGCGCTCGCAATGTCGGCGGTACGCTCGCCCGAGCAGTCGCCCACGCAGGTCACGGGCACCGTCACGCCGTCCAGGTCAAACGCGTTGGCCTTGGAACCCACGGCCATCACCACGTAATCGCAGGCGATCTTCACCGGCTCCTCGGCGCCGTCCTCGGCGGTACGAATGGCCTCCACGCCCTCGTCGGTAATGGCGGTCAGGCGGGTCTTTACGTGCTGCTCCACGTTGTGCTCGGCAAAGTCGCTCATAATCAGCGGCAGAATGGTCTCGGACTCGCCCGCGGCAATCTTGTCGAGCATCTCCACGATCGCTACCTCGCAGCCGTGCTGCAGCAGGTACTCGGCAGTCTCGGTGCCCACCAGGCCACCGCCAATGACGGCGACGCGGCCCGTAAGCTCCACCTTGCCGGCCAGCACGTCCCAGCTCGAGACGACCTTCTCCGAGTCGGCGCCCGGAACGGGGATGACCACGTCGTGCGCGCCCACAGCCACAATCGCAGCGTCGGCGGCG
>CALFGH010000275.1 GCA_937958315.1 uncultured Collinsella sp.
CGTTGCCCAGGCACACCCCCGTCTCGCGTATGCCGTCCGCCACGTCGTTGCGCCCCTTCTTGGTCTTGAACCCGGCCTGCCGCATCGCGGCGATGAAGCTCGTGGCGCTCGGGTCGATGATGAACGTGGGCGGCTTGCCCAGCCCGCGCACGAAGTCGGCCATGTCGGCTACGTAGTCGGCGTCCGTCTTCTGGTGCCCCGTGTCGCGGCCCGAGTAGCGGTACTCGTCAACAGCGTGCCACACCTTGCCGTCAAACGCCCACAGCAGCGCCGCGAAGGCGTTCTGCGTTCCGTAGTCGCAAGACACCGCGTACTTTGCGGCGCTGCCCGTATATCGGCTCTCGAGGGCACCCTCCCACTCGGGGTAGACCAGGCCCTCGGCCAACGTCCACTTGCCCAAGATGTAGCGGTCGTAGTACACGCCGCTGCCGTAGTCCTTGATGAGGGCTTCAATGACATCCGGTGCCAGCGCACCGTCCCAGATCGTGTAGTCCTGCCTGTAGATGTCGCTGTCGCCGTCGAGGAACCGCTTGAACCAGTGGTTGGGGCTGTCGGGGTTGCAGGTACCGTCGAAGCGGCTGTGCTCGCAGCGCAGGCGGCTCTTGAGCATCTGGAACACGTCTTCGCTCCACGTGGCGACCTCGTCGCCGTAGACCCACTCGAACGTGGCGCCCTGAATCTTGGATACGCTTGTCTTCTTATCCGCCCCGAGGCAGTAGACCTTGCGCCCGAATATCTGGGCCGTGTTGTCCCGCCCGATCTGGCTGACGACGTCTTCGCTGTAGAGCGAGCGCATCGGCTCGAGGATGTTGCGCTCGAGCGTCGAGCGGGTGTTCCCGATCATCACCGCCAGCCCCTCGCCCCTCATGGCGAGAAGCCTCTGCGGTATGGTCACGGCTATGTCGACGTAGCTCTTGCCCGAGCCCGTCGCCCCGCACTTCACGTTGTAGCGGTGCGTGCAGTTGGCGAGGTACTCGCGCTGCATCCTCGTGAGCGGCATCGGCTACTCGTCCCCGCCGATTGAGGACGGCACGGACAGCACAAGCTCCTTGGCGGCCTTGAGCACCGCCGTGTCGGTGGTGTCCATGATGCGCTGCGCCTTGGCGTACTCCTGCGGGTACTTGCGCTCCAAAAGCCACGCCGCCGCCTGCCAGCTGTCGTCGCTCGCATCCATGATGCGGCCCACGAGCGTCGCCTTGCGCTCCACCTCGGCCTTTTTCATGGCTTGACACAGTTGACGTTGATTGTCGGTTCTGGGGTGGTTGATCCAGCGGCTGTATGTCTCGGGGGCCACCCCGAGATATGCGGCGATGTCCTTGTCGGTCATGCCGACGCGGCACAGGCGGAGGGCATCCTCGATGCCCTCCTTGGTCAGTTTTTCACGCCCTTTTCCCGCCACAAAATCACGTTTCCGCTGGTAGATAGCCCTATGGAAACGCGAACGTTCCCACCTTTTTACGCACGTGGACAAGCGCGTGCGTTTGCCCACGAGCGTAAAAAGGGGGTAACGTTTAAAGAAAAGGCCCCGGTTTCCCGGGGCCTTTCGGCTACTCGACCTTCTTTCTGTGCGCGGCCTGTCGTATGCGGTTGCTCTCAGCCTCTTCCTCGAGCCGCCTCTTCCGCTCCGCCAGATAGCACCCCTTGCACAGCCTCCACCTCTTCGCCTGCGCCGACGTGTCGAACACGGGCCGCGCGTCGCACGCGATGCACAGACCGTCCGTTCCGGTCGAGAAGCGCCCGTACCGCTGCCGCGCGTGCCTCACGGCGCTCGGCGTCACCCTGAGGTCCGCCGCGATCTCCGCCGCCGTCCGCTCCGGGTGCGCCTGCATCCGCCTTATCATCTCGTCCGTCCAAAGGACGTAAGAGGAGCGCCCCTTACGGAGCGCCCACTCATCCCTCAACGGATGTGCTGACTTTGTGGATGGGCCTTTTGGCCCATCTCCTACAGGTGGCCTACACGCCATTCGCATACCCCCTAAAGCTCGCCCGCCACGGCAGAACCTTATCAGGCGCCGGGGACCAACTCACCGACGACGCTCGATCTTCTCCCCGCACTTCGGGCAGTGAACCGGCTCATAGGCCAGCATGCCTCCGAAGCCGATGTACTCCCAGAGCTGCCCGCTCCAATCGCAGCTAGAGCAGTGGAAGTAGCCGTCGGCCATCCGCTTGCCCGGGATGAACGGGTCCTGCTTGTGCTCGACAAGGTCGTGGCACGTCGGGCGGTCGATTAAGTCTGCCAATCTCTGCCACGTATCGGTCCCGCAGCTGTCCAAGTCGCAGAGCGCGTCGTAGTGGCCGAAAAGCATCGTGCTCACCTTCATGCACCGGCTGCAGTCGAGCTGCCTTTTCCGGTGCTCGGCAAAGTATAGGCACGTGCCTGAGCGCAGGAAATCGACGGCCTCGCGGCGCTGTTTATCGGTAATCATCGCCTCCCCCTTCCGGGTCGATGAGGTCGGCGAGCTTTTCGAGGACAGTATCGAAGTCGTGGTAGTCCTCGAAGCCGACCACCACCTCGGCAAGCTCGTCGAAGAACTGCTCCTTGTACTGGATGTGGCGGCCGATTGTAAGGTTTCGCAAATTCTCGGCTACCTCGCGGCGCTTCTCATCGCTAATCCTCATACAGAACCTCAAGCCCGTACGCGACGGCGGCATCATGCTCGATACGGCATCCGCGTGCGTTCTCCCAGCCTTTGCAGAAGTAGGCCGCATGGCACAGGCTCATGTTCTCGAGCGACTTGGCGAGGTAGCACAGCGGGACCTGCACCACGCCGCGCCCCTCCATGGCCTCGTCGCTGTACCACTCGTCGGTGAACAGGGTGTTTACGAACTCGTAGCCCATCTCGCGCAGCTTGGCGTGCGCCTTATCCCTCGTCTCCGCGATTTCCTCGTCTGTCTTACCAGCCATAGGCTGCGAAATCATCGCTCGCTTATTCATTTGTCATCATCCTCAAATTGGTAATCATTCGTCCATCTTCTCCAGCTTGCGCCCGCAGAACGGGCAGAAGTTAATCGGGATGCTCCAAGTTCCGTAGTTGTCATGAGGGTGGTCGACTGTGATCGTCGGGTATCCGTCGAGCGTCCAACGAATGAGAATTGCGTCCGGACCGCCCTCGGCGGCATCGAGGCCGTCGTAGCCCCTGCAGTAGTCGCACATCAGTCCTCACCCCTCAGCTTGCGGATGCGCTCCTTGATGTCCTTTAACGCATACGAATCACCATGACATGGGCCGTCGCCGTCCAAGATGCATTTGAAACACACTCCGGACGGGTTGTGGTACGAACAAAGGCCGTCCGCCTCGATGCACCTGTCCAAGTCATCCTCCAATTTCTCCCATGTGTCGCGCTCGGGGGTGGTGAGGTACATGAGTGCCGGGTCGAGTGCAAATCCACGGTCGGTAATCGCACGCCATTTGTTCGACCATCCGTCACTCAAATCAAAGTCCGTGGTGAATGTCCAGCGCACGATGCTATATACGTTCCCGTCACGGTTGAACAGCACCTCGGTGTCAAGCGGAATCTCGCGGCCCTCCGCATCTTTCGGCAATTCGATACTCATAACCCGAACTCCTCGTAGTCGCGGCACTCGCCGCACTCGTCCTCGCAGTACAGCAGGTTCTCCATGAGCCACGCCACGGCCCACTTCGCCAGGCGCCAGAACCCTTCCTTGCGGTCAGGCGCCTCTGCGTCGTAGGCGCGCTCGAACCCGAGGTGGCAGTAGCCGTAGTCGACGTGGATGTCGCTGCTGCAGAAATGCCTGCAGTTCCCGCACATCCTGGGCTCGCAGGCCCCGCCGAAGTGACGCTCAATGGCGGCGTCCGTCACCCCCATCGGGTAGCCGCCGACCCTCGAGTCACTCATCGCAGTCCGCCCCCCCCTACGCTCTCGTCGAGCAGGTCGATGGCATCCCCGACGGTCGCCTCGATGCTCGTCAGCTGGCGGCGCAGGTTCTGCACGAGGTTCGCGCCGGTGACCTCCGCCCTTCCCGCCTCGTAGGCGCGCTCGATCATGTCGGTCACCGCGACCTGCATCGCCGTGTCGTTGTAGCCGCGCCTGACGCGATACTTCCCCAGGTAGGCGTGCGCCCTGTCCTGCGGCCTGCACTCGCGGTCGAAATGAAACACCTCGACCGCGTCTGCCTTGAT
>CALFGH010000276.1 GCA_937958315.1 uncultured Collinsella sp.
GACCCGGCGCCGCCCAACGTGATGACCGCAGCTCCGGCGCCCTTGGCGAGCAGGGCGTTGAGTGCCGCGACGCAGCTCGCATCATCCGCGGGCAAGATGCCCGTCAGCATCTGGCACTCAGTCTCGTTGGGGCAGACCAGGTCGACCGCAGGCCAGGCCTCCGCAGGCAACTCGCAGGCAGGCGCTGGATTAAAGAATGTATAGAACCCGAGCTCGTGAGCGCAAACAAGCGCCTCGGCCGTCGCTGCAAGGTCACATTCACCCTGGGCGATAAAGACGCTTCCGGCAGCCGGGGCAATCTTGCTGGCGTCACCATCGAGTTCATCGGCCACCAGACGTCTCAGCGCGCAGGCAACGTCCTCGCCCGCAAGCGCATGGTTGGCGCCCGGTGACAGCACGATGCGGTTGTCGCCCTCGCAGCGAATGATGGTCGCCGTTCCCGTCTCCACATCATCGCGACGCGCTATAAGGCCACAGTCCACGCCGGCGTCTTGGAGCCCCGCCACGAGCGACGTGCCAAATGCGTCGCAGCCGACCGCGCCGATCATGTGCGTGCACGCGCCCATGCGCACGGCAGCTACGGCCTGGTTGGCGCCTTTGCCGCCGGCATTAGTGATAAACCCGCTGCCGCCGACGGTCTCGCCCGCACGCGGCATGCGCTCGCACGCCACCGAAAGGTCCATGTTCATGCTGCCGAACACCGCAACGATGCCGCAATCTGCCATGGAAACCTCCTCGTCCGCGGGCTCTGCACCCGCTGTTGGCCGTCAATCATGCGCTCTCGCTCCTCTATAACTTTAGTTCACTTTGATGTGGACGCGCGCTTGAGCTTGCGCCGGCAGCAAGCATTCACAGGAGCAGGCGGCTACAATGAAGGCGTGCTGATTATTCTCGTTATTGGATGAAGTTTTATGGAACAATTCCCGCGATCGAGTTCGCGCAGCTCACGCCACGCGAGCGATCAACAAGCGCCGCACGAACGTTCGCGCGCTAACCGACAAGCCACCGAACCGCGCCGCGCTGCAGGCCCCCATCGCGCGCCCGCCAACAAGGGTGCCCGCACCAACAGCGCTGCAAAAGAACAGGCGCCCACGCGCCCCAAATCTCGCTATATCCCCGCCCTCGACGGCCTGCGCACGCTTGCCGTCGTCGCGGTGGTGCTCTATCACCTCAACCTCACATGGGCACAGGGCGGCCTGCTCGGCGTCACGATCTTCTTTGTGCTTTCGGGCTATCTGATCACGCGTCTGCTCATCAACGAAGTGACAAAGACCGGCCGCATCGACCTCAAGAGCTTCTGGATCCGCCGTATCCGCCGCCTGTTCCCCGCCGTGGTGACCGTCGTAGTGGTGACCTGCGCGCTGTGCACCGTCTTTAACCACGTGATGCTCACCAAGATGCGCCCCGACATCCTGCCGTCGCTGTTGTTCTTCAACAACTGGTGGCAGATTGCCCAAAACGTCTCGTACTTCAATGCTCTGGGCGACCCCTCGCCGCTCACGCACTTTTGGTCGCTTGCCATCGAGGAACAGTTCTACCTGATTTGGCCGCCACTGCTGTTTGCCATGGTATCCATGCATGTGAACAAGCCCAACACACGCCGCGTGGTTCTGGGCCTTGCCGCGGTATCTGCCCTCGCCATGATGGCGCTTTACAACCCTGCCGCCGACCCCAGCCGCGTGTACTACGGCACCGACACCCGCGTGTTCTCGCTGCTGCTGGGCGCCTGGATGGCCTTTATCCCCGATAGCGATCTGGCGCCGGTGCGTCTCGCTCATCGTTTGGGGCTCAATCGCCTGGCTGGCGCCGCCAAGCACGGCAAGAACGCTGAGGACAAGCCTGGCAAGAAGGCCGACAAATCAGCCGATACCGCCCCGGCACAGCCGAGCGCCCTCGTGCACTTTTGGTCCTCGCCCGCATCCATCGATGTCTTGGGCGTCGTGGGTCTGGTTGGCCTTGCCGCCATGGTCGCACTCACCAACGGCTACACCGCCTTCCAATATCGCGGAGGCACGCTACTGTGCTCCATCCTCACGCTCATGGTTATTGCGGCATGTGTGCAGCCCCAGGGCATGGTCGCACGGGCTTTGGCCGCCGAGCCGCTTGCATGGATTGGCAAGCGCTCCTACAGCATCTACCTGTGGCACTATCCGCTGCTGCTCCTCATGAACCCGGTCGCCAACATCAGCGATACGCCCTGGTGGCAGTACATCTTGCAGGTGCTTGTGGTGGTCGCCGTAGCCGAATGCTCCTATCGCTTTATCGAGACGCCGTTTAGGAAGGGCGCCTTTGGACGCACCGTTTCCGAGCTCCGCGAAGGCACCACCACGCCCGCAAGCTGGGTGCGCGCGCATATTCCCGTGTGCGCCGTTTGCGGCGTCGTGCTTGTCGTGGCGCTGGGTGGTCTGGTCTTTGTGCCCGACACATCCGCGCTGAGCGGCGAGGGCGCCGAAATCCTAAACAAGGAAGCCAAAAATGCAAAACCCCAGGACCAGCAGGCGGCCGATGACACCGACAAGGACAACGACGGCTTCCCCGACGGATCCTACGACCTGCTGATGATCGGCGACTCCGTGTCGCTGCGCGCCGTCGATTCCTTTGACGGCGTGTTCCCCCACAGTCACATCGATGCCGAAAAGGGCCGCCAGTTCGATGCGGGCCGCACAACATTTGAGGGTTATATCCAGCAGAACCTCGCCGGCAAGATCGTAGTCTTTGCGCTGGGCACCAACGGCCTGGTGACCGATGCCCAGATTGACGCCATCATGGCCGATGCCGGCAATCAGCGCACCGTCGTATTTGTAAACACGCGCAGCCCGCAGCCATGGGTCGGCGCCACCAATCAGGCCATCGCCAACGCCGCCACGCGCTATAAAAACGTTCGCGTTATCGACTGGTACGGATATAGTGCCAACCGCAACGACCTGTTCGACGGCGACGGCACGCACCTGTCGAACGCAGGTGTGACCGAGTACCTTAAGCTCATCCACGATGCCGTCAAGAAAGACCTGCCCGTGCACCCCGAGGATCACGTTAACGATCCGCAGCCGGCGGCCGTCAAATCCGCTGCTGACGCACTCGTCAACGCGCTCGCCTACAAACCGCACAAGCTAGGCACCGACAAGTAGCACACCGTCAATCCGCTTGCACCCGGAGGGGGCGTTCCTTATGTGCCGGCACCTAGGGACACTCCTGGCGCGATCGATGAATGCCCTTCCGCGGCCAAATTCTGGGCTCCGCGCCACCCCGAGCGTCGTTTCCATGCCCCACACCCATAGCAAACTTCGAGCCGACTCCGAGAGTCCGTGGGCAAAAAACAGGCCGCAGCCCATGGCGGCGGCCTGTTTAGAGCCCAAAAGAGGCGCTACGCGCTGTAGCCCATCGCCTGCAGCACAAACATGACGACCGTCAGCACCGTAATCACACCGATAGTCGCCCAGGTAAGCACATTCCACACGCGGCCGTTGCGGTTGGCGCCCATAATGTGTCGATCAGCGGCAATAAGCACCTGAAACACCAGAACCACGGGCAACAGCACGCCGTTAATGACCTGCGAGGTCATCATAATCTGGAACAGGTCAACACCGGGCATGAGCACCAGCACGGCAGAGATGCCGATGATGGCCGTAATGATGCCGCGATAGACCGGGGCCTCGTCCCAGCTGCGATCGGCACCGCGCTCCCAGCCAAATGCCTCGCAGATGGCGCTGGACGTAACGCCTGGCAGCACACAGGCGGCCAAGAAGCTCGCCGCGACCAGCCCCGAGGCAAACAGCACCGTGGACCACTGGCCCGCGATAGGCTCCAATGCGCGGGCGGCATCGGCAGCGTCGCTAATCTGAATACCCGCGGGGAACAACACCGTACCGGTCGTGATGATAATAAAGCCGGCGATGACATCGGCAGCAATCGAGCCGCTCACGGTGTCGATGCGCTGCAGCACGATATCGTCCTCGCCCGCATTCTTATCGACCACGTTGTTCTGCGCCAAGAAGATCATCCACGGCGCGATGGTGGTACCGATCGTTGCGACCACAAGCGACACGTAGCTGGGGTCATTTTGGATGTTGGGCACAACCAGGTCGACCGCCACCTCGCCCCAGTTGGGGCCGGCCATAAATGCAGCAACGATGTAGGTCACGAACACGCAGCTCACCAGCAGCAGAATCTTCTCGATGCGCTGGAAGCTACCCGACATGGTAAGCATCCAAACCAGCAGCGCCACGAGCGGCACCGAGATGCTCGCCGGCACGCCAAAGAGGGCAAGGCCACTCGCGATACCCGCAAACTCCGAGATGGTAACGGCCGTATTGGCGATCAGCAGCGCCGCCATGGCCAGCACGCTCCTGCGCACGCCAAAGCGCTCGCGAATGAGCGAGGCCAAGCCCTTGCCTGTGACGCAGCCACAACGCGCCGCAGTCTCCTGTGTCACGATAAGCAGCACGGTCATGACAGGAAGCATCCACAGCATCTTGTAGCCATAGCTGGCACCGGCGCTGGAATACGTGGCGATGCCACCGGCGTCATTGCCCGAAAGCGCCGCCAGAAGGCCAGGGCCCATGGCGCCAAAGATGGCCGCGATGGTCAGTTTTTGCTTGGTGCTCGCCTTTTGCTTCGTGTTTTGCACGCGACCACCTAACCCATGACCGACATGGCAAGCAGCACCGCAGCGATGCAGTACGCCACGCACGAAATCATGACGGCAATGACGTTCATGGCGGTGCCCGACGTATTGAGGTCGTGCTCATCACGCCAGAACAGCACCATCAGGTAAATCACGGCGCTCATGTTGCCAATCAGGCAGACGATGGCCGCGATGTTAAAGCAGCCGGTAAAGAGTTGCTCCTCAAACATAGGCGCGTCGAGGAACGCGGCGGTGCGCACCAGTTGGGCGCACAGGTAGGTCACGAGCGACAGAATCAGGCCCATGCCCGTGCTCTGGAAGAAAAATCCCAGATACGGCTTGGGCTCATCGTCATGGCCGTCGTACTCCAGGAAGTAATTCTTGACGAACGACACCATGCGCGAGGCAGCCAACAACACGAGCGGCATGGCGCACATGGGGAACACCACCAGATGCGCGGAGCCCAGCGCCGTCCCCAGCACTGTTGCCATGATGCACGAGGCAATGCCCCACACGACAACCCAGTACTGGCGATGCACAAACCAGCTGAGCACATTCGTCGAGTCGTCGGACGCGCTATCGCCCGAGCCGACGCCTGCGATCTGCAGGTCCTCCTGGTGCTCCTCGGCGATAACGTCCATGGCGTCGTCAAAGGTCACGATACCCAAAATGTGACGGTTCTCGTCGCAAACGGGGATGGCGACCAAGTCGTACTTGGTCATCTCGTCCGTTACGTCTTCCTGGTCATCGTCGGGCGACACATAAACCAGGTCGCGATAGGCCAGCTGGCCCAGCGTGGCATCGCGGTCGGCCACGATGAGCGTACGCAGCGAAAGCACGCCGGTGAGCATGCCGCTCGGGTCCTCGGTATAGACGTAGTAGACGCTCTCGAAATCCTCGTCGAGCTTGCGGATCGCCTCGATGGCGTCACCGACCGTCGCCGTGGCGGGCAGGGAGACAAACTCCGAGGTCATGATACGGCCGGCGGTGTTGTCCTCATAGCCCAGCAGGTTACGAATCGCCTTCTCCTCCTGAACGCCCATCAGGCGCAGAAGCTTCTCGGCCTTCTCGTAATCGAGCTCGTCGATCAGGTCGGCGGCGTCGTCCGGGTCCATCATGGCCAGCATCGACGATGCGTCCGTGTCGGACAGGCCCTCGAGCATCTCGGTCATAAGCTCGTCGTCATCGAACTCCGAGATGGCCTCGGCGGCCTGGGCGGTATCGAGTTGCGCGAACACCTGCGCACGCAGGCGCGGGTCGAGTTGCTCGATAATGTCAGCAATGTCGGCAGGGTGCAGCTCGCCGAGCGTCTTGTGCGACACCGAAAGCTGGATGTTTTTAGTCGAACGGTCGAGCAGGTCCATGTAGGACCAGGCGATGATGTCCTCGCCGAGCGGTTTGCCCAGGTGCTTCATAAAGCTCTCGACGACATGCTCGAGTGCGGGGCTGATCGCGCGCAGCAGGCCGCGGGCGCCGACTTCGGCACCCAGCAGACGCAGCTGATTTTCGCCCGACATGGAAAACTTGATGTCGTTTACGCGCACGACCTTCATGCCCTGCGTGTCGACAATCTGCTTGTTGAGCACGTCGCGGGCGAGCAAGAGTTCGGTCGGCTGCAGGTACGAAAAACGGATTTCGGTGGCCGGCGACTTAAGGTGCACACCCGTCTCGTCGATACGGTCGACCCATTTGCGCCAGCTGATCATAAACGGCGTCTTGCCGGGTCCGCGGAACGCGAGCGACGTCACGTGCGGAAAAACTTCGCCGGTAGCAATGCCAAAATCGTTCACAACGCCGAGCTTTTCGCCATCGACGTCCAAGACCGGCAGTTTGAGCATCTCACTCAGATAATTCACTGGTGCTCCCCATCATTATCCCTTCGGACTGCGGCCATGCCGGCACGCCATCCGTGGGCTTTTAGATATGTATACGCATGCGCGGGCGGCACGCCGCTCGGCGCTCACACCCCGTGCATGCGCAAGAAGCACCTGCATGGGGTCATCGACTGTATGGTCGAGGTTTGGATTTCACCTGCAACCTTTCTCTTGACCCTTGTTATCCGCAGTAACTATAGCATCAGCATCGCGCCGTGGCGCCAAATTTATGCTCCAAACATCGCAGGCATACCAAACGCTGACGCATCCGTGACATAGTCATTGGGGACATTCTTAAATGACTAGTCTGTGGTGTCATCATCTTCGGCGAGCTGGGGAAACACGGCGTTTTTGGGCATGGTGGCCTTCGTCAGCGAGGTGAGCTTTTTGCTCAGCGATGCGTCCGTCTTGACCAGATCGCTCAACGTCACGATTTTGTAGCCGTCGGCAATAAGCCCGTCGATAATCTGCGGCAGCGCCTCGAGCGTCTGCTCGGCGCACTTATCGTTATCGGTCAGCAGCACAATGTTGCCTGGCGTCACCGAATCGAGCACCGTCGAGACCTGCTCGTCGGCACCGTTGAGCAGCCAGTCGCCCGAATCGATATTCCATGAGACCACGGCAGACACCAAGTCCATCGCATCAATCCAGTTTTGCTCGTCAAAGGCTGCGTAGGGAGCGCGCAAAAGCATCGTCTTCACGCCGGTCGCGGACTTGATCGCCTCGGTGCCCTTCGAAACCTGCTCGCGCACCGCATCGCGGTCCTTGCCCTTGAGCGATTCGTCGCGGTAACTGTTGGAGCCGACCTCGCAGCCGGCATCGACAATCGCCTTGGCCGTGGCGGGCGAGGCCTCGGCCGCATCGCCCGAAAGGAAGAACGTCGCGGTGACGCCTTTTTTCTTGAGCACCTGCAAAATCTGTTTGGTGGCACCGCTCGGGCCCTCGTCAAACGTCAGCGCCACGTACTTTTCGTTGCCCTTGGGCGCCACGCTCACGCACTCGACCACGCAATCGGTGGCAGGCACGACCTCGCCGCGGTCCTGCGTCTTACCCGATTGCTCGCCGACCCACACCTCAGAGCGACCCTGGATACCCCACGTCTTAACGTACTCGATGGCACCCGTGCCCTCGACCTTGAGCTTGGGCTCGATAACCGTCGCCTGGACCTCGTGCTTCTCGTACGTGTCGCGGCCGTCCTTGACCGTCACCTTCTCGCCGCCCGTAAGCTCGCGGCTTTTCCACTTGCCCTGTTTTATGCGCTTGCCGTCCACCTTTACCGACAGCTTTTCGCCGCCATGGCGGGTCAGCACGCTGTCGTCAACGGCCAGCAGGTCCCCAGCGTCGTAGGTATCGGTCAGCTCCTGGTCGTCGATGAGATTTTGCAGCGTAGAGCCGACGCGCACCGCAGTCTCCTGACCGTTGAGGACGACATCCACGCTGCGGTTGACGTAACCCACGACGGCAGCGATAAACAACACGAGTGCGCAACCCACGGCGATGAGCGCATAAGGCAGGCGAGACGGACGACGGGGTGTGCGGCCGTTGCCGATGCGAGCGCTGCGGTCGCTAAAGCCGCGGCTATGGTTGAGATACATCGCGCCGGGCTTACGGTGACGCTTGCGCTGACCGCTGGGCAACTGCCCCAGATCGCGGCGCGCCGTCGGACGCGCTCCCGAGCGCCCGTGTGAATATGATCCGTTTTGGCGCATGTGCCCTCCCCCATAAACGCAGCAAGCCGGAGCAACAGGTCTCCGGCTTGCCTCCCATCATTTGGTACGTCGCTATTTGCTGGCTTTCGACGAGCCCCCGCTCGCCTTTTGGTATTCGTCCTTAAAGGCCTTGAACATACCGCGCGTCTTGCCGAGCTGCTTGCCCAGTGCACGGCTGCCCTTGTCCACGGCGACCGATCCCTTGTCATCGAGCACCTTAGCGCCCTTCTTGACCTTATCGCCCACCACGACGCTTGCCTCGGCAGCCTTTGCGGCAGCGCCGCCCGAATACCCGAGCGACTTGACCTCGTCCGAAACGATCATTGCGCCGTCCGCATAGCCGCGCAGCATCGTCGGCGGCATCTGCGTGTCGCCCACCAGCACACTCGAGGCAGTGCCGGCGGTCACGTAGAACATCTGCACGATGCCCGAACGCGGCTTGAACTCCACATCCGAGCAATAGCCGACGGCATCGCCCGACTCCGTGCGCACGTCCATGCCAACCCAGATAATGCAATCATCCAGGTTGATGTCGAGACGCTTGGCCGCAGCGGCATCGTAGGTGCCCTTGACGTCGTCAACCGCGATGGCGCCCTCGTAGACGCCAATGGCATCGAGCGCCACGAATCGGTCGGGGCGCTCGATCATGCCCGCGATATCGGACTGGCGAACCATAAAGCCCACCACGCGCGTGCCGCCCGGGGTAAAGACCGGAAAGTGAATCTTGCCGAGCTTTTTAGGGCTGCGCGGCGTGCCATCTTTTTTAGTGCGCTTATCCTCGGCAGGCTTGCGATAGATCTTGGCGCCGACAAAATCCCCGGCGCGCATTATGCCTCGGTCGAAGGCTCCGCGGCCTCGGCGTCGGCCTCGACGGCGTTTTCGACCACGACATCGGCGGCGGGCGTCACGTTGCCGCCCGAGATGGCGTCGTTGAGCTGCTCGCGCAGCTGATCCATACGCT
>CALFGH010000277.1 GCA_937958315.1 uncultured Collinsella sp.
ATGACGTCGACCATGCGCGAAGGCAACCAGCGCGCCGGCCACCTGGCCAGCTATGACGCGTCCAACCTGCAGATGCCCGAGCGCCGCGAGGACGGTTCCTACACGGTGCCCATCCGCATCCTGCGCATTCACATGGAGGAGGACGCCGCCAAGATGGTCCACGTGGGCGGCGCCGAGGGCCGCATTACCGCCGCGGCCGAGTCGCTCGTCGACTACAACCGCTGCGGCACGCCTTTGATTGAGCTCGTGACTGAGCCTGACTTGCGTACGCCCGAGGAAGCGCGCCTGTTTATGGAAAAGCTCCGTCGCATCTTTGTGACGCTGGGTATTTCGGACTGCTCGATGGAGAAGGGTTCCATGCGCTGCGACGGCAACGTGTCGCTGCGCCGCCGCGGCGAGACCAAGCTGGGCACCAAGACCGAGCTCAAGAACCTCAACTCGTTTAAGAGCCTGCATGACGGCCTTGCCTACGAGATCTGCCGTCAGGCCGAGGTGCTCGAGGAGGGCGGCATCATCTATCAGGAGACCCGCCACTGGGAGCCCAGCCGTAAGCGCACCGTGGTCATGCGTGTGAAGGAGACGGCAGACGACTATCGCCTGTTCCCCGACCCCGATCTGGCGCCGTTCGATCTGGACGATGAGTTCATCGACCGCTGCCGAGGCGAGATCCCCGAGCTGCCCGATGCCAAGCGCGTCCGTTTTGAGGCCGACTTTGGCATTAAGACGGCTGACGCCGAGCAGATTGCCGGCGACCCCGAGTTTGCCGACTTCTTTGAGGCCGCCGCTGCCGGTATGGCCGGCAAGGAGGCCCAGACGGTCGCAAACCTGCTGGTGAACGAGATGATCGCCTACCTTAAGGGCGCAGGCGTGTCGCTCGCCGAGTCCGGCATCGCGCCGGCTCAGGTGGCCGCTCTTGCCAAGCTGCTGGCGACCGATGCCATCAGCTCCAACCAGGCGCACGAGGTCTTTGAGGCTATGGCCCAGACCGGCGACGACCCCAACAAGATCGTCGACGAGCGCGGTATGCGTCAGGTGAGCGATGCCGGCGCGCTGCAGCCGATCGTGGACGAGGTGCTGGCTAACTGTGCCGAGCAGGCGCAGCAGTATCGTGACGGCAACCAGAAGGTTATCGGCTTTTTGGTGGGCCAGTGCATGAAGGCAAGCCGCGGCAAGGGCAACCCGAAGCTCTTCAACGAGTTGCTGAGAACGTCGCTCTCGTAAGCGGGGACCGAGGGGCCGGGCGCAGGGCCTTGCCTCTCAATTTCGGACAGTCCTGACTCACGACGGAGGCGCCACTGGCGCCTCCTGTTCGTGCGGAACTCATTGAGAGGCAAGGCCCTGCGCCCGGCCCCTCGGTTCCGTGACGACTCGGCCGTTCGGGTCAGGTAGGCTGAATGGAATTTGGTGAATGAGGGCGCCGTTGGCGCCCTCATTCTTTATGGATGTTGAAAACGAAGGTGAATACTTTTCCGCGAAGTGAACGATCTATTTTGGACCCCTGAAACATCAACACTTTTCTGGCTCGGTTTCCTGCGGTTTTGTCGAGTTTTCCCTGCGGTTTTGCTGCGAAAAAATGCGGATGCTTCGGGGGCCCAATTTTGCTCGTTCACTTCGCGGAAAACCATTCACCCTCAATTTGCTGGAGAGGAGAGGGCCTCCTCTTTGGCGTCACGGATGTGCATCGCGGCGGGCGGATCGCCAGAAGCCGGCTGTTCCGCACCTTAAGATTTCCAAAAAGTTAACCTTTGTTGACCTCAATAGTTAGATAAACTAAACTATTTTCCAAAAGTGTGCTCGAGCAAACTTGTTTACTCGGGTGCTGAGGCACCGTGCCGCGTCCAATGCGGCAAAAGGGAGAAGCAACATGAAGAAGTCGACGTTCAATACCCTGCTTGTCGGTGGCGGTTTTCTGCTTGGTACGGCCGGCATCAAGCTGCTCACCAGCGCTCCGGTAAAGAATGCCTGCGTGCAGGGCATCGCGTGCGGTATGCGCGTCAAGAACTGCTACCAGGACATGGTCGAGCAGGCCAAGGCCAATGTCGATGACATGGTTGCCGAGGCTGCCTACATCACCCAGAGCGAGGCCGCCGCGGACAACGCAGCCGAGTAGCGCTCCCAGGCACAAACTATGAGATTCTCGATTATCAGCGAGATCCCCGGCAGGACCCGCCTCCAGTTGGCGGGTCCTGTGCCAGAGAGCGATCTCGATGCGCTTTTAAAGCTCAGCGGCGACATCGACGGCGTGCGCAAGGTGCGCGTCTACGGCCGCATTGGCCAGATGGCGCTCGAATACGACGAGCCGCACCGCGATGCCGTGCTGGCCGCCGTCGGTGCGCTTGACGCTCAGGCCATTGCCGACGCAAAGACGGGTTACGTGATGCAGCTTGAGCCACGCAAGCACAAGCTCGTCATGGATCTCGCCACACTTATCGGCGCCCACTACGCGCGCCGCTGGTTTCTGCCTACGCCGCTGCGTGCGGTGTTTGTCGTGGCCGGTTACATGGCATTTTTGCGCGCTGCCCTTCATGAGCTGGCGCAGCCGCGCCTGACCGTTCCTGTGCTCGACGCTTCGGCCATCGGCATTTCGTTCGTCAAGCGTGATGTCGACACCGCGGGCCAGACAATGTTCCTGCTCAACGTGGGCGAGCTGCTCGAGGACTACACCCGCGCCATGAGCGAAAACGAGCTCATCAACTCGCTGCTCGATGTGCCCGACAAGGCGCAAAAGGTCGTCGGCGACACCGAGGTAAGTGTTGCCGCGACCGAGCTTGAGCCCGGCGATCTGGTCGCCGTGCGCACCGGTATGTCCATTTGCATCGACGGTGTTGTCGAGCAGGGGAGCGCTATGGTCAACCAGGCGACCCTGACCGGCGAGCCGCTGGCCGTCGAGCGCAGCGTGTGCGACGACGTGTTCGCCGGAACCGTCGTGGAAGACGGCAGCATCTTGGTGCGCGTGCGCGCCAATACGGCCCAGACCAAGCTCCGCTCGATCGTCTCGCTCGTGCAGGCGGCCGACTCGCTCAAGTCCGAGGGCCAGTCGCACATGGAAAACCTTGCCAACAAGATCGTCCCGTGGAACTTCCTGCTCGCGGGCCTGGTTGCGCTTACCACCCGCAGCCTCATCAAGACCTCAGCGGCGCTGATGGTCGACTACTCGTGCGCACTCAAGCTCACGGGTTCCGTCGCCGTCATGACTGCCATGAGCGATGCTGCCAAGATGGGCGTCATGGTCAAGGGCGCGAAGTACTTTGAGTCGTTTGCCACGGCCGACACCATTGTGTTTGATAAGACCGGCACGCTCACCGAGGCACAGCCGCGTCTTGCCTGTGTGCTCACCACCGATGGCTGGAGCGAGGACGAGATTCTGCGCCTTTCCGCTTGCTTGGAGGAGCATTTTCCGCATCCGGTGGCGCGTGCCGTGGTCAATGCGGCACGCGAGCGCGGGCTCGAGCACCGCGAGCGCCATGCCGCCGTCGAGTACATCGTGGCGCACGGCATCGCTTCGTCCATTGAAGAGCGTCGCGCCATCATCGGTT
>CALFGH010000278.1 GCA_937958315.1 uncultured Collinsella sp.
GCGCGGCAAGGAGATATATTGCCAGACCGGAGGGGCCCCGGGGGCGGGAATCTGGGACTCCACGGTTCCTACACAAATGAGAATGGGACCCTCTCTGTGAGAGCCTAGAAAGAACAGGGCCGCGGCCCCCTATTAGAGCGGCCCTTCGGTTTTCCAACGGTTAAGCTTCGGCCGCATTAATGGCTGTATACCCATTAGAAATGGGACATAGCAGCGTTAACGAGTTCAAAAACGATTAGTCCAATAAGAGCCGCTGCGGCAAACTTGATGGCATTCGCAAGCTGTGGATGCTCATAAGCCCAGCCCGTCCTCGTCTCTTCGCTGTCCGCCTTCTTTCCGTCCAAGAAGTCGGATATCTCTTGATACGTCACCAAATCATTCTTCTTCTTGATATGTTCCGCTGCAAGCGCGCAGCACATTGCGCCAGCACCAAAGACGCCAGCCAACACCATCGTCGGAACGCACTGGACCATCCCCCACCCGTGGTTTTGTTGCCACATGAGCCAGGCCATAGAGACGGTAAACGCAAGAAGCCCAGCCAACATCCCCGCACCCAAGCGATAGAGCGTGCCCCTATCGCGTTCAACCCTTTCTCTAATTATTGAAATGTCGCCTTTAACAAGCTCGTCAATCGTTACATCCAGTTGTTCAGACAGCAGTAGGAGACTCTGGATGTCGGGGTACGTTTTACCGCGCTCCCAATTACTGATGGTCTGACGTGTTACAAAAATGCGCCTTGCAAGATCCTCCTGGGACAAACCAGCATCGAGTCGATACTGTTTAAGGTGTTTTGGCAGCTGCATGGCGTTCCCTTCGAATGCATCTCAACTCTTATTGGGTGGCTACACAACAGAAGCCGGCAAGCAAAGCGTAATCCCAAAATCAAACCCATACGGATGGCTGCGCGCAGATTAGAGTGTCAAAAATCTTTGACACATACGCTACCTGCTCTTTCTTGCAACTCGGACGCTATCGAATTGATCGGTTTGGCTACGTCCCAAATCGATCACATCCCTAATCAATCAAAAAGGGGCGCTTCCGGATTGGAAGCGCCCCTTTAAGATGCAAGAAGCAATTAAGCCTCGAGAGCCTTCTTGGCAATGGCAGCCAGCTCGTTGAAGGACTCGATGTCCTCGTAAGCCATCTGAGCCAGAACCTTGCGGTCGAGCTCGATGCCGGCAACCTTCAGGCCGTGCATGAACTGAGAGTAAGAGATGTCGTTCAGGCGAGCGGCAGCGTTGATGCGGGTGATCCAGAGAGAACGGATCTCGCGCTTCTTGTTGCGGCGGTCACGATACTGATACTGCAGGGAGTGCTGGACCTGCTCTTTAGCATGCTTGTAAGTACGCGAAGCGGCACCGTAGTAACCCTTCGCACGGTGCATAACGGTACGGCGCTTCTTCTTGGCGGCAACAGCGCGCTTAATACGTGCCATGTTCTATCAACTCCTAGACGGTTAAACGAAAAACGGGAACGCGAACTTAGGCGAGACGCGACTTGATGACCTTGCGGTCGGCAGCGGCGATCTCGGTCTCCTGACGGAAGCCACGCTTACGCTTGGTGGACTTCTTGCTCAGGATGTGGCTCTTGAAAGCCTTGGCGCGCATAAGCTTGCCGGTACCAGTCTTGCGGAAACGCTTCTTGGTGCCGCTGTGGGACTTCATCTTAGGCATGAAATACTCCTTAATCGGTTACAGAACACTAGTTACTTGGTATCGCTTGCCGCTTTATCCTCATCAAAGGCGCCCTTAATCGGGGCGAGCAGCATAAGCATGTTACGGCCTTCCATCTTAGGCTTGGACTCGACCGTAGCGTAAGGCTTAAGATCCTCGGCGAGACGCTCGAGAACGTTAAGACCCTGCTCCGGGTGAGCCATCTCACGGCCGCGGAACATGATGGTGATCTTAACGCGTGCGCCCTTCTTGAGGAAACGCAGAACGTGGCCCTTCTTGGTCTCGTAGTCGCCAACGTCGATCTTGGGTCGGAACTTCATTTCCTTGACCTCGACCTTGGACTGGTTCTTACGAGCGGCCTTGGCCTTCATGGCCTGCTGGTACTTGAACTTACCGTAGTCCATGACCTTGCAGACCGGCGGCTCCGCGTTGGGAGCGATCTCGACCAGGTCGAGACCCTGATCGTCGGCGACGCGCTGAGCATCGCGGATGGCGAACAGGCCGAGCTGGGAGCCATCGACGCCAATCAAACGGCACGAAGATGCAGTGATCTCGTCGTTGATGCGGGTGTCATCAGACTTAGCTATTTTCCCTACCTCCATTCATAAAAAAATAACCCGGCGCTTCTCAGCAGCCAGGTCGTACACATAGACATCCTCGATTTGAGGAAGTGAATCTAAGTTGTATGACCAGTCAGCTGCTCATTGGCGCCAAAAGGTGGGAACCCTCAGGTTCCTCTTTAGGGCATTGCGGGAACAACGCCTTGTGGATAATAACACGCGCAGCGCGTTATCACATTACGTACACGAAAAAGGGGGCCGCAACCCCCTTGAACGCTCACTTGCATGTATGGTGCCCGAGGCGAGCCTCGAAGGGCCTTCGCTTCGCGAAGCCCCGGGCTTCGGGCGCATGGCGCCCTCGCCACGCTCCGCTACAAACAGGCCGCAGGCCTGTTTGCCTAACGCTTCGCGCGCTCACGCGAGTTCGGCACGAAAAAGGGGGCCGCAACCCCCTTGAACGCTCACTTGCATGTATGGTGCCCGAGGCGAGACTCGAACTCGCACGTTGTTGCCAACGGTGGATTTTGAGTCCACTGCGTCTGCCAATTCCGCCACTCGGGCACGTAATGCGTGAGTTAGTTTATCACAGCTTTCTGCCGATTAGTCCGAAAATGGAACTTCGAGCATTTCGATGAGTTCGACCGTGCGGAGCATCTCGCGCTGACGGCATCCGCGACCGTCGACCGAGGCCTCGCCCATCTGGTTATCGTAGGGGTCCTCGCGCATGCCGTTAAAGACAGGTTCAAACCCCGCCTGGAACCGACAGTTTGCCACCATGCGCCACGGATCGAGATTGCCAAAGTAGTGACGACGACGCCACTCCTCCCCCATCCTGCGCGCCGAGGAACCAAACGATACGTCGGCGTTAAGCCAACCGGTCTGTGGCGTATAGAACTCAGCCCAATCGTGCGGCCCCACCGAATCGGGCGCAACATACAGGCCGCTCTGCCAACGGGCAGGCACGCCCGCGATGCGGCACATGGTGATAAACGTGAGCGCCATAACGCCGCAATCGCCGCGGAGCGAGTGTGCACAGTCATCGGCAATAGATCCCAAAAGCAGGTACGGTGGCTGATAGCGATAGTCGATATGCCGTGTCAGGTAATCATAGATAGCACGAGCGCGATCGAGCGGATCCTCGAGCCCGTCAATAACACGCTCCGTCAACTGTCGCAGGTACGGCGTAAACGCAATGTGCGGACGGTCCTCGGAAGTATCCTCGGGCAGCGGCGTGTCCATGCACGTATGCGATGGGAGCGCGCCACCATAGATATCGCAATAGGCGGCATCGATGTGATAGCGATAGGTCACCGAGAATGAATGTTCAGTCGAAGATGTCCAAGAGGCAGTACGAGCCGAAACGTTTTCAGAGGCAACAGTACCCTCCGACGTCATATCGAGAACCTCGATATGAGACTGTTGACGACAGGCGGCGGCAACGGGAAGCCACGCGCGAACGGTCTCCCCCTCCAAAGCACCGGGGACAGACACACATGCCTTAAGTGTGATAGTGCGAGACAGCCCGCTCTGCGTCTCCATCTCCTCGAGCATCTGGTTGCGCAGCGCAATTCCATCCGTAGAATCGGGACGCAGACCCGGAACCTCCTTGGGATACACACGCAAAGAATCAAGGAAGTTGTCGAGAACGAACAGTTCACCATCGATAAAGCGCCAATCGATACGCTTGCGGTCAATCAGGTCGTCAAACTGCTCATCGTTAAACGCGGGCCACTCCTCGCGAATCATCTTGATGGCCCGATCACGCGACACCGAAAAATGAAGCGGCGTCTCGATCATGCGATACCGCTCGGCGCGAACGCAAGCCGCCAGCGAAGGCTCAGGATTCTGCCCCAAAAGGCGATCACAAGCCGCAACAGCCTGCGTCAAATATCCGGCATCCTTGAGACGAAGAATCTCGGGCGGCAGTTCAATATCGAGATGACGAAAGTCATCACAGCAAACATCGACAGAGCAACCAACAGGACCCTCGTCAATAACCTTCCCATCCGAAGGCAGCACGTTAACAACAGCCATACCAAAACTCCAAGTCACTAGAACCCTTGAAGCCCATTGTAGCGAGATAAAAAAGAAAGCCCCAACAAAGGAGCCATCAACGCCGCCGAACGGTAGTCAATAAATGAATTCAGCCCAGTAACCCTGCGGCGTTAAACAAAGGAAGCCCCGTTTCCCCGGAGCTGATTCCGTCGCGCGACTTCTGGCGAAGCCAGTAGCCATCTTAATTCAGCCTCGTAACACTGCGGCGATAAACGAAGGAAGCCCCGTCCCCCGGAACTGTTTCCTTGGCGCGACTTCTGGCGAAGCCAGGTGAGCGCAAAGGAAACAGTGTAGGGGGACGGGGCTTCCGGCGGGAAGTTTAGCGACGCTTACGCCTTGTTGACGGAGCCAAACTCCTCCATGAGCTCCTTGGTGCGGGCAACGATGTTGTCGCGACCAGGCTTGAGGAGCTTGCGGGGGTCAAAGCCCTTGCCCTGCTGATCCTTGCCAGCCTCGATGTACTCGCGGACGCCCTTGGCGAAGACGAGCTGCAGGTCGGTGTTGACGTTGATCTTGGAGATGCCCAGGGAGATGGCCTTCTTGATCTGATCCTCGGGGATGCCGGTACCACCGTGCAGAACGAGGGGCAGGTCGCCGGTCTGAGCCTTGATCTCGCCCAGACGCTCGAAGGAAAGGCCAGCCCAGTCGGCGGGATACACGCCGTGGATGTTGCCGATGCCGCAGGCGAGGAAGTCGACGCCCAGGTCAGCAATCTGCTTGCACTCAGCGGGGTCAGCGAGCTCGCCGCTGGAGGTCACGCCGTCCTCGGTGCCGCCGATGCCGCCGACCTCGGCCTCGATGGACATGCCCTTGGAGTGGGCAAGCTCAACGAGCTCCTTGGTACGGTCGAGGTTAAGCTGGAAGGTCTCCTCGTGAGAGCCGTCATACATGATGGACGTGAAGCCGGCCTCGATGCACTTGAAGCAGTCCTCGTAAGAACCGTGATCGAGGTGAAGGGCGACGGGAACGGTAACGCCCGTGGCCTCGACGGCAGCCTTGACCATGTCGGCGCAGACCTTGAAACCGCCCATCCACTTAGCGGCACCAGCGGTGCACTGAAGGATCAGCGGAGACTTGGCCTCCTCGGCGGCCTGGAGAATAGCCAGGGTCCACTCGAGGTTGTTGGTGTTGAAGGCACCGAGACCGTACTTGCCGGCCTCGGCCTTCTTGAGCATGTCTGCTGCGTTGACGAGCATAAAAGAAACCTCCTGTAAGGTTGCTCCGATAACGCCTGAGATTTTACCACGGCGCACCCGAGCATAAACGTTCGTTTGTTCAGGAATATCGTCCAAACAGACTTTTTTGACCGTTTGCCCTACGGAATCGGCCCGTTGGAGAAAAATAGCTTGACGTTTGGACGTTTCTCGTGCTTCAGAAACTGACCGTAAAGCTACACCTGCATGAAAGGGTTCTGCATGAGCTCACGTGCCATGGTGGTCGAATCGCCATGGCCGGTTAGGCAAACGGTATCGGGCGGGAGAAGCCGGGCAAGCTTGGAGAGCGAGCGCAGAATCGCCGCCTCGTCTCCGCCAGAAAGGTCGGTACGGCCGTGGCTGCCGGGAAAGAGCGTGTCCCCCACGAATGCAATATTTCCCTGCTCTGTTGCGGCGAATAGAACGATGCCGCCCGGCGTATGCCCGGGCACCTCGATAACCTGCAGGCAAATGTCGCCTAGCTCAATGGTATCCCCCTCGACAAGCAGCCGCGTCGGCTCGCCCGGATCGGGCGTCTCGATGCCCCACATCGCTCGCTGCTCCTCGATATTCGCATGCGGCACAGCTGCATCCTTAACACACAACTCGTACAGGGCGTCAGCGCCAACGGCGGCCCGAACTCCGGCTACACCGCCAACATGATCGGCATGACCGTGCGTGCAGACGGAACCGAGCACATGCACGCCAGGGTGTTCGGCTCGGATACGCGCAACGAGGCTCTCACCTTCCCAAGCGGGATCGATAATCAAGCATTCGCCACTCGAAATCACGGCGTAACTGTTGGTCTGAATGGGGCCGTTTACAAGCGCCTCAATCGAAGCCGTACCCCGAGGGGTTAAGTCCAAAGCCGCAGCGTCCATGCGTACGCCCTCCTTCTATAAACGTCGAGGCATCAAACGATGCCTCGAACGTTGCCAATATCATTACTGTCGCGCGCTCGCTACGCCTATACGCGACGCTTGAGCTGAGCCCCACCCTCGCCAGGCATCAAGCGGCGTGCGTCATAGACCGAGTCGACGCTGCTAATCGATGCCAGTAGCGGATCCAGGCCGCTCGCATCCGAAATCTCGACCATAAAGCGCAGGGTCGCAATACCCTCGCGGTTGGTCGACGTGGCGGCAGAAAGGATATTGCCGCCCGCATCGCCAATGGCAATGGTGACATCCTTGAGCAGGCCCATGCGGTCCAGGCACTCGACCACGATCTCGACCTGGAAGAGAGTGTCGGCAGCGCCGTCCCACTCCACATCGATCATGCGCTCGGGATGCTCCATGAGACCCTTGACGTTGGGGCAGTTGGCGCGATGCACCGAAACGCCACGACCGCGCGTGATGAAGCCGACGATGTCGTCGCCCGTCACGGGGTTGCAGCAATGGGCCAGACGGACCAGCAGGCCGCTGTTGCTCTCGCCCTTGACGATAATGCCGTTGCTGGCGCTCTTGCCGCGCTTTTGCGGCTTGCGATTGGAGCCGCGGGCCGGCTGTTTCACGACCTCGGCGATAGCCTCGGCCTTGGTGACCTGTTCCTCGGGCTTGGGGTCCAAGATTTGCTCGACTTTGTTACCCACAGCGCGCGGGGCAACCTTGCCGGCGCCGACGGCGGCAAACAGGTCCTCGAGCTGCTTGTAGTTAAACTGCTCCGCCACGGCGTTGAGCGCACGCGTGGATCGTGGCGTAGAGATGCCGTACCCGCGCTTACGCAGGTCCTTAGCCAGTATATCGCGGCCGGCCGCAGCGTCATCGTCTTTGGTCGCGGCGGCGAAGTAACGGCGAATCTTTGACTTGGCCGAAGGTGTCTTGACGATCTTGAGCCAATCGCGCGACGGCTTAGAGCTCTTGTTGGTCAGAATCTCGACACGGTCACCCGTCTTGATTTCGTGCGTGAGTGGCGCCACCACACCGTTAATCTTGGCGCCGACGCAGTGGTTACCGACCTCGGTATGAACGGCGTAGGCAAAGTCGAGCGGTGTAGAGCCGGCACGAAGCGCCATGACCTCGCCCTTGGGCGTAAAGACAAAAATTTCCTGGTCGAACAAGTCGACCTTCAGTGAGTGCAAGTATTCCTTGGCATCAGTGATCTCGTCAGACGCCGCCCAGTCGAGTGAGTGCTTGAGCCAGTTGATCTGGTCGTCCAGACGCTGCGCATCGTTGGTCTTAGAGGCAGACGATCCGCCCGACTTCTTGTACAGCCAGTGGGCGGCGATGCCGTACTCGGCCTGCTCGTGCATCTCATAGGTTCGAATCTGAATCTCGAGCGGGCGGGCCGTGGGGCCGATAACCGTCGTATGGAGTGACTGGTAGTTATTGACCTTGGGCATGGCGATATAGTCTTTAAAGCGACCGGGCATGGGATGCCACAAGGTATGCACGGCACCAAGCGTGGAATAGCAATCACGCACCGAATGAGTGATGACGCGCAACGCCACCAGGTCGTAAATCTCGGAGAACTCCTTGCCCTTGCGCTTCATCTTTTGATAGATGGACCAATAGTGCTTGGAACGACCGTTGATCTGAAAGCCCTCAAGACCAATGCGATTGAGCTCATCGGTGAGCGTCTTGATGGTCTCGGCAAGATAGCGCTCGCGAACCTCGCGCGATTCGGCTACCATGCGCGCGATGCGCTGGTAGGCATCGGGCTCCAAGTAGAAGAAGGACAGGTCCTCGAGCTCCCACTTGATTGAGCTCATGCCCAGGCGGTCGGCCAGAGGCGCGTATACGTCCATGGTCTCGCGCGCCTTAAACAGACGGCGGTCCTCGCGCAGGGCGGCAAGCGTGCGCATGTTATGCAGGCGGTCGGCGAGTTTGACGATGATGACGCGGATGTCCTTGGACATGGCGAGGAACATCTTACGCAGCGTGAGGGCCTGCTTCTCGTCCATGCTGTCGACTTCGATGTTGGTGAGCTTGGTCACGCCATCGACGAGCTCGGCCACCGTATCGCCAAACAGGCCGGAAACATCGGTAAGCGAGGTCTCGGTATCCTCGACGGTATCGTGCAACAGTGCGGCGCACACCACATCGCAGTCCATCTTAAGATCGGCCAAAATGATGGCAACCTCGACGGGATGGTTAATGTACATCTCGCCCGAGCGCCGCTTTTGGTTGCAGTGCTTCTCGGCAGCAAAGCAGTAGGCCTGCTCCACCTTGGAGAAGTCATCCTCATTCATATATTTGAGGCACAGGCGCTCCAGCTTGTCGTAGCTGTCCGCCATAATCTCGGGCGGCAGCTCATCGGCATGCTTATAGTGCTCCATCTCCGAAAACGGCTGGAGGGTAGAATCATGGGCGGTACGGGCTGCGGCATCCATCGAGGTCCCCTTCCCCTAGGCCCGCGGTACGATCGGGCGGTTAACTTTGGCTAGCATATCAGAAGCGCACGAATCGAGCGCCCAACTCCGGAAAGCCGAGAACTCCATGCGCGAGCGCAAGCCCTCCAAATAGCGAATTGACCTGCTTAATTGCACGCGACCGGGGTTTTCGGCCATCGCGATGCGGCGGGTGTCGTCAAACCCCGAAACGCGACAGAAACCAAGCTCTTCGAAGATTCCCAGGCCGCTTTCCACCGAGCGCTCGTCGACCGGTGTGCGAGCATCGATGGCAAGGCACATCTGCGCGATGTCGATATCGCTCGCGCTAAAGGAATCGTTCCCCGTCTTGCCACGGTTGGAGCGCCACATGGTCTGCAGTGCTCGATAGAGCGTGACAAGCTCATCGCGCTCGGGCGCGTAACAATCGAGCAGGCGCTCATTAATACGAGCGTCACGCGACGAATAGAGCAGGTGAATCACGGCGGGCTGTCCATCGCGGCCGGCACGGCCACTCATCTGGTTAAACTCAATTGCACCAAACGGCATGTGGTAGAGCACGACATGGCGGATATCGGGCAGGTTGACGCCCTCACCGAAGGCCGAGGTTGAAACGATGCAGCTGAGGCTTCCATCTCTAAAGGCTTCCTCGACGCGCCGGCGATCGGAGCGCGCAAGCCCGGCGTTATAGAACGCGATATGGGTCGCACAGTCGGGAACGCGTTTGCGCAACGTCTTGGCAAGCGCCACGGACTGGTCGCGCGAGTTCACATAGATAACGGTCTTCTCCCCCGTCGCCACGATCGACACCAGGCGATTTTCGCGGCTCGCAAGGTCTCGGTCATCCTCGAGCTGCAAGTTCTCGCGCACCGTCTCGTCGACCACCGTACGGGTAATCGGCAGCACGCGGGCAAGCTCCGCCACGACCGGAGCCGTCGCGGTGGCCGTCGCCGCCATAACGACCGGATTGCCCAGGTCTTTGAGGATATCGGGCATGTCGAGGTATGCACTCCGGTCACCGCCTTTGGCAAGACCGGCATGGTGCGCCTCATCGATAACGACAAAACCGATACGCCCCGAACGCGCAAAGCGGTCGCGGTGAATGGACAGGAACTCGGGCGTCGTGAGTACGATGCCGGTGCGGCCCGAAGCCAAGCCGGCAAACACGTCATCGCGCGCCGCCTCCACGGTCTCGCCGGTCAGCACGCCTACGCCAATGCCAAGCGCGGCCATCGTCGAGGAAAGGTGATAGGCCTGGTCGGCAACGAGCGCGCGCAGCGGATAGACAAAAATGCTCGCACGCCCGCGAAGGACCGCCTCGCGTGCGGCATGTACATGGAAAATCAGAGACTTGCCGCGACCCGTTCCCATAACAGCCAAAACGCTCTGGTGGTCGGCCAGGGCGTCAAGCGCCTCGACCTGTGCGCGGTGCGGCTGGTTCGATCCGATAAAGCTGTGAATGAGCGAGCGCGTGAGCTCGGTATAGGAAAGCTGGGCGAGCGTTTGGCGTTTGCGGGACTCCAGACGCAGTCCAGAATCCGCCGGTTGTACGCCGCGGCGAAGCTCACATGCCGGGTCGTCAACGCTGGGCGCCGTGGTATCGCGGACCAAGACATCCTTGATCATGAGCTTGGGCTTCACGCGACCTTGCCAATGCTCGGCAACGGCCTCGAATACCAAGTCGACGGCGCTGTCGCAATTGATAAGCCTATCGATCTGCGGTACGCGGAACATAATGGCAGGCACACTCGCGGCTCCATCCGTCGCCACGAAGCGCATATGCTCGCCGGTCTTACCCACCACGGCACGATCACACATCGTCACGCCCTCGGCAGCCAGCAGCGGCACCTTATTACCCTGGCCAAACGGCTCAAGGCGGGAAATCTGCTCGATGGTCTCGATATTCAATTCGGAAAGGTCGACCGTGGCGGCAACCTCATCGGTGTCCTCAAAGTCCTCGGCGGGAAGCTCGGACAACACGGCGGAAAGGCGACGACGGAACTCGTCGAGCTTGGACGCCTCGATGGTCACGCCCACCGCACCGGCATGCCCGCCGCGGCGAATCAGCAGGTCGGAACAGCGCTCGACGGCTTCGAACAGGTTGACCTTGCCCACCGAGCGGCCCGAGCCACGTGCTATACCGTCCTCGATAGAGAAAAGCAACGCCGGCACGTGATATCGGTTGGTAAGGCGGCTCGCCACGATGCCTTTAACGCCCTCGTGCCAGCCCTCGCCACCCACGACGATTGCGCGACCGCCATCATAGGTCTCCTCGACCTTTGCCATGGCATCACGCGTGAGCTCCGCCTCAATCTCGCGACGCTGACGGTTGATCTCCTCGAGCTCGGCCGCCAGTGCACTTGCCTCGATAGGATCGCGGGCAAGCAGCAGGTCGAGCGCCAGCTTGGGATCGGCCATGCGGCCGGCGGCGTTTAAGCGGGGAATGAGCGAGAACGATAGGCCGTCCGCCGTAATGGTAGTCAGATCGGCCTTGGCGAGCGCTGCAAGCGCAATGTAGCCGGGACGAGCCGTCACGCGCATCTGTTGGATGCCCTCAGCGACCAGCGCGCGGTTCTCGGGCGTCAACGGCATCATGTCGGACACGGTGCCCAGCGCCGCAACCTCAATCAGCGAACGCCAATACGACGGCTTGTCCAAACGCTCACCCAAAACCTGCACCAGCTTGAGCGCCACACCGGCACCGGCAAGTTCACGCGAGGGCCCCTCATCCTCGAGTTTAGGGTCGGTGAGGGGCACGCCCTGCGGCACCTGGTCGGACGGCTCATGATGGTCCGTAACCACCAGATCGATTCCCAGGCTCTCCAGATAGGAGACCTCTTCCTTGGCCGCGATACCGTTATCGACGGTCACGATCAGATTGGGTTGGGCGAGCTTGTTGACGCGGTCGAGCGCCGCGCGCGAAAGGCCATATCCCTCGTCAAAGCGGTGCGGGATGAATGGTGTGACATCGGCGCCAAACGTCCGCAGCGCCTCGGTCAACAGACAAGTCGACGTAATGCCGTCGACGTCAAAATCACCAAAGACGGCGATGCGTTCGTGGTTGCGAATGGCGCGCTCGACACGATCGGCAACAATCGACATGCCCGGAATGACGAGCGGATCGGCCCAATCACGGTCGAGCGAAGGCGTCAAAAATAGCTGTCCCTCCTCAATCGAGGCAATGCCGTGCGCAACCATAATGCGTGCCACCAGCCCGGGTATGCCCAGACCAGCCGAAAGCTCCTTTTCGAGCTCGGGATTTTGCTGAGCGACCGCCCAGCGATGCGTCGTCTTAAGCGATGACATAGGCGCCCACCCCCGATAGGGGCAGGTCGCCGCGATACCTCTCACGGTTCATAGCGATGAGTCCTCTGTGTATGCCCGCTTCGGCAGGCAGATCTGTTTAACGGATTTATTATACCGTGCGGCACGGACGCAGAGCCTCGCAGCACGCCGTGGTTTCGGTAAACGATGCCGGTAATAGCCTCGAAATAATCGAGCGTTTCTGACGCACGGACGCATGCGAGCGTCTAGCATATCCATTCAAAACGGGTTCACGAGCAAAGGGAGTCACGGGGCATATGAAGCAATGGGCTGGACTGGGAAAGTTCCTCGCGGGGCATATGCAGGTCATCGTTCCGATTTGCGTAACGCTCGGCGTGCTCTTTCCCCAGCAGATCGGCGTACTCAAGCCCATCGTTCCCGCTCTCTTCGCCTTTATGACATTCCAAGGCGCGCTCAGTAACACCTTCCACCAGGTAGCTGAGGTGTTCCGCCGTCCGCTGCACCTGATTTTGGCGCTGATCGTCTCGGCGGTGTTTATTCCCATAGCAGCTTATGCCATGGGATCGCTGTTCTTTGGCTCCAACCCCAATCTTGTCTGCGGCATCGTGCTCGAGTACAGCGTACCCGTGGCGGTCACTGCCTTTATGTGGATTAGCATGTTCGGCGGCAACGGCCCGCTCGCGCTTACCATCATCCTGACGTCCTCGGTTATCTCCCCTGTGACGATTCCGCTCACGCTTAAGCTCTTGCTGGGTGCCACTGTCTCGATCGATGTGCCAAGCATGATGCAAGACATGGCCTTTATGATCGCCATCCCCGCCGTGCTCGGCATCGTGATCAACGAGCTCACACGTGGATGGGGACACGAGAAGCTCTCCCCCGCGCTCTCGCCCGCCTGCAAGTTCATGATGATGGGCGTTATCGCCTCCAACTCCACCGCCATGAGTGAGTACGTTCTGCACATGAACGCGATGCGCCTGGAAGTCGCCCTCTTTATTTTGACCTTCGCCATCAGCGGCTTTATCGTCGGTTTTCTGATCGCCCGTGCGCTGCATCTGCCATATAGCGAGACGACTACCATGTGCTTTACCTGCGGCATGCGTAACATCTCTTCGGGCGCCGTCATCGCCACGCAGTACTTTCCGGGCGAAGTCGTGTTTCCCGTCATGTGCGGAACGCTGTTTCAGCAGGTACTCGCCTCGTTTATCGGGCATCTCTTTGAGCGTCTGACCGGCGAGGAGCGCGCCGCCCAGCGCAAGCGCGTCGAGGCCGGCCGCGACGCCATGGCACGCTAGATCGTCCGCATTACGCGGGTGTTAGTCTTGCTATACGAGCGTTTCCAGGTGCGCACGCAGGCGCTCGGCATCGATATCGAGCGTTGTCTCGGCATTGACCTGGGCCAAACGATAGCCGACAAAGTAGGGCGAAACCACCCAACGCGGCAGTGCCTTGGCAATGGTCCGACCGCCCAGGTGATAGAAGAACAAGTTGTACGACTCTGCGCGACCACCGTGGTGCTCGTTCAGGATATAGCGCAGAGCTACCTGGATCGCATCGGCGAAGAGATCCGTCTCGACTTGATCTCGCATGTCATCGCTGGCGGCGATTCCCTGCGGGGCTGAAACATTGACCTCAAAGAATCCCATGATCGGTTCGGTTGAGATGTTGACCGCGATTCTCCCCTGTTGCCAGACATTGATGCCTTCGAAATTGGCGGAAGTCAGCGAAGCATAGCCGTCTTCCTGCTCCAAACCCACAATCTGCATATGCGGATGAACGAGACTGCCGCCCGAGAGCGGACCCTTGTTCTTGTACATGAGCACGCTTCGATACTGCTGTGAATCGATCATCTGCTGCCAGCAACCCAGGGCGAACCTCATTACATGGTGGAGTTCATCCGACTCATAGGTCACCAGGTCTGCGTCGTGGTCGGCCGACTCGATCAGCACGGTTTGACGGGTGGCGCGCAGGGTTTTGAACTTATTCTCGAGCCAGATGCAGTCACCGTCGCGCCGAATGATATTGGCGAGCCCCTTGGTATCGCAAAAGGGGCACGCGGTGCCAGGGCGCCGGTTGTCGTCGGGCTTACCGCTCGCCTGCTGAACGTCAAATACCAGCGCCACGGGTTACGCCTCCAGCGGCACGATCTTGGTGCCATGGAGCTCGGAGACGCCCAGTGCCGCCGCCACGGTATCGCGGTTGGCCGTGGAAATGCCGCCGCCGGGAAGGATGGTCAGGCGGTCGCCCGCATACTCGACAAGACGCGATAGGTGCTCCAGATTGTCCTCGATCGGCGTTCCGGCAGCGCCTCCATGCGTCAGGATGCGCGTGATACCGCAGTCGGCGAGTGTGTCGACGGCATCGAGCTGAGCCTCGGGCGAGAGCTGGTCGAAGGCCATATGGAAGGTGATGTCGATGGGCTCGCGCTTGCATTCCTCGGTCGCGCAGCCCGCAGCCATCACGAGGGCGCCGAGTGTAAGCTCATCGAGCGCCCATCCGCCGGCACAAGGCTTGCAGCAGCCAAAGACCAAGCCGTCGGCGCCGGCGCTCACGGCAAGGCCCAGGTCCATCTCCATCATGCGCAGCTCGTCCTGGTTGTAATGGAAGTCACCGCCACGCGGGCGAATCATGCACATCACTTGCGCATCATGCTCGTGAGCATAGCTGACCGCAGCGCTGATAACGCCGGCCGAGGGCGTGGTACCACCGACGGCAAGGTTGTCGCACAGCTCGATGCGCCCCGCACCGGCCTCGATAGCCGCCGGCACCCGCTCAAAGTTCTCGGCACAAAACTCGTACAGCATAGATAGACCCCCAGACGAACTTCTATTTCCACACGGCATTGTCGCACTTTAAATACCAACCCGCACAATGATCCCTTGGGGACGGAGGAAAACGGATCGACCAGTGAGTCTATTTGACCCGGCGATCCGTTTTCCTCCGTCCCCAAGGGATCATTTAAAAAGGGGCGCTGACCGGGATAGTCAGCGCCCCTTCGTTGAATGAATTAACCACCAAGATATGCTTTGCGGACGTTGTCGTCGTGGAGCAGTTCTTGGCCGGTGCCGGTCATGGTGATCTTGCCGGTCTCGAGCACGTAGCCGCGTGTGGCGATGGAAAGAGCCATCTGTGCGTTTTGCTCGACCAGGAGCACCGTGGTGCCGGCCTTGTGCAGGTCCTCGACAATTTGGAAGATCTGTTCGATCAGAATCGGCGCCAGACCCATGGAGGGTTCGTCGAGCATGAGCAGCTTAGGGTTACTCATAAGGGCGCGGCCCATAACGAGCATCTGCTGCTCGCCGCCCGAAAGGGTACCGGCGACCTGGCGACGACGCTCCTTCAGGCGCGGGAACTGCTCGTAGACGCGCTCCAGGCCCGGAGCAACCGTGGACTTGGGCTGTGTATAGGCGCCCATCTCCAGGTTCTCCTCGACCGTCATCTGCAAAAAGGCACGACGACCCTCGGGCACCTGAGCCAGGCCCTTACCAACCAGCTTGTCGGCGGGCGTATGGGTAATGTCCTCGCCCATAAACTTGATGGAGCCGGTCTTAGAGCGCAGCAGGCCCGAGACGGTCTTGAGCGTCGTGGACTTGCCGGCACCGTTGGCGCCAATCAGGGCCACGATCTCACCCTCGTTGACGTTAAAGGAGATGTCCTTAATGGCGTGGATGGCGCCGTACCAGACGTTGATGTTGTAGACGGAAAGCATCGGCTCTGCCATTTAGTTCTCCCCCTTATCCTGCTTGCCCAGATATGCCTCGATAACAGCGTCGTTGTTCTGGATCTCCTCGGCCGTGCCCTTGGCGATGACCTTACCAAAGTTGAGCACGCAGATGCCCTCGCAGATGTTCATAACGAGCGACATATCATGCTCGATAAGCATGATGGCGATGCCAAAGGTGTCGCGAATCTTGACGATGTTCTCCATGAGCTCCGCGGTCTCGGACGGGTTCATGCCGGCGGCAGGCTCGTCGAGCAGCAGCAGTTTGGGGTTGGTGGCAAGCGCGCGAACGATCTCCAGACGACGCTGAGCGCCGTAAGGAAGCGAGCCGGCCTGTTCATTTGCCAGGTGCTCCATGTCAAAAATGGACAGCAGCTCCATGGCGCGCTCGTGGGCGGCCTTCTCGTGCTTCCAATACGTCGGCAGGCGCAGCACGCCCTCAAAGCCGGAGTAGCGCTCCTGGTTGTGCAGGCCGACCTTAACGTTATCCTCCACCGTCATGGTGTTGAACAGGCGAATGTTCTGGAAGGTACGGGCAATACCCATGCGGTTGACCTGATAGACCGACTTGCCCGAGGTGTCCTCGCCGTCGAGCAGGATGGTGCCGTGTGTGGGCTGATACACCTTGGTGAGCAGGTTGAAAACCGTGGTCTTACCGGCGCCGTTGGGACCGATCAGACCGGCGATCTCGGTCTTGCCGATAGTCAGGCTAAAGTCGTCGACTGCCTTAAGGCCACCGAACTCAATGCCCAGGTGGATGCACTCGAGCGCCGGGCGCTGACCCAGGTCGCGGTCGGGAACGATGGCGCCAGAAGGATACGGGACCATCTTGCCCTTGTTGAACTCAAACTTACTGGGCATCGGCTGCCACCTCCTTCCTGGAAGCAAGGCGGTCCTTAATGCGTGCGAAGAACGCCTTGAGCTGCGGGTTGTTGGTAAAGATCATGACCAGGATCAGCACGATGGCGTAGATGAGCATGCGGTAGTCCGAGAACTGACGGAGCAGCTCGGGAAGCACCGTGAGCAATGCCGCCGCGATGACGGAGCCGCGCATATTGCCCAGACCGCCCAGGACCACGAACACCAGGATGAGGATGGACGTGTTGAAGTCGAACTTGGTGGCGGAGAGCTGCGAGAAGTTACCGCCGAAGAGAGCTCCGGCAGCACCGGCGAGGGCAGCGGAAACCACGAAGGCGATCATGCGGTACTCGGTGACGGAGATGCCCACAGACTCGGCAGCGATCTTGTTGTCGCGCACGGCCATAATGGCACGGCCGGTACGGCTGCGAACCAGGTTGAGCACGATCACGAGTGCGACCATGACCAGGATGGCACCGGCGAGGAAGGTCGAGTACGTCGACACGCCCGAGGCGCCCTGGGCGCCCTTGATGATGGCGGTGCCGTCCTCGAGCAGGTGCAGGTCATCGATCGTGGAGTTACCCGTGATGTTAAAGATCACATGCAGGCCGCGGGAATCGACGCCCACAATGAGGCAGGTGACGATTTCCTTGATAATCTCGCCAAAGGCCAGCGTCACGATAGCCAGGTAATCGCCGCTCAGACGAAGGACCGGGATGCCAATCAAGAAGCCTAGGATGGCGGCAGCGATGGCGCCGACCACGATACTGATGATAAGGCGCACCGGATCGGAGGGAACGGCGCTCTCCAGCGCGACGGCGGTGACGATGCCCGTATAGGCGCCGACACTCATAAAGCCCGCGTGGCCCAGCGACAAGTCGCCCGCGATGCCGACGACGAGGTTAAGGGAAATGGCCATGACGATATAGGCCGTGATGGGAACCAGCTGACCGGCGATCATGCGCGGAATCATGTGGTTGGACTGCATAAAGAACACGATGGCAAACGCCACAAGGCACATGGCGTACGTGACAAAGTCGTGACGCGTCTGCTTGTCTTTAAGAAACTTCATAACGCTCACCTACACCTTCTCGGGGACGTACTTGCCCAAGAGGCCGGCAGGCTTGACGAGCAGGACGATGATCAGAACACCAAAGACGATGGAGTTGGCAAGGCTCGTGGAAATGTAGGCCTGCGCCATCGCCTCGATGATGCCGATGAGAATGCCGCCGACAAAAGCGCCGGGGATGGAGCCGATGCCACCGAAGACAGCGGCGTCGAAGGCCTTGATACCAGGCATGGCACCCGTCGTGGGCTGCAGCACCGGCGAGTAGGAGCACAGCAGCACGCCGGCGATGGCGGCAAGGGCAGAGCCGATGGCAAACGTCATCGAGATGGTGCGGTTGACGTTGATGCCCATGAGCTGAGCGGCGGCCTTGTCCTCGGACACGGCGCGCATGGCTTTGCCCATCTTGGTCTTACCTGTAAAGAACATCAGGCCGGCCATGATAACCAGGCAGGCGACGATGGTGACGAGCGAGACGGCGCTTACGTTGAACTTGGCCAAGAACTCCGGCACCTGGAAGGTGACGAGCGAAGTGAAGTTCTTGGGCGTGGCGCCCCACAGAAGCTGCGCGGCGTTCTGCAGGAAGTAAGACACGCCGATAGCCGTGATCAGAACGGCCAGCGGGCCTGCTTGGCGCAGCGGCTTATAGGCCAGACCCTCAATGAGAACACCGAGAACCGTGCAGGCCACGCAAGAGAGAACTACAGATGCCCAGCCCGGGAGGCCGAGATACGACGTGGCGCAGAACGAGACATAGGCACCGACCATGATGACATCGCCGTGAGCGAAGTTGAGCATCTTGGCGATACCGTAGACCATGGTGTAGCCCAACGCGATGATGGCGTAGACGCTGCCCATGGACAGGCCGTTGACCAGGTATTGGATAAAGACCGTCATGTTCCACATCCCCCTTTCGAATAGGTTTCCAGTTAATGTATGAAACAGGGACGTTACATCGTCCCTAGATACCAAGCAAGCAGGGAAGGCCAAAACCTCCCCTGCTTGGGATCAAAACCGCTCTATGTAAGGCGGCCAATTAGGCCTGTACGTACTTGCCGTCGGTAATGACGTACGCCGTCGGGTCCTTCTGGACCTGGCCCTTGTCGTTCCAGGAGAGCTTGCCAGTCAGACCGTCAACGGTAATGTTGCGCATAGCCTCGGGAAGCTTCTCGGCAACCTCGGTCGGGTCGGCGTCGGCACCCAGGCCGGCTTCCTTGAGGGCCTCGACCACCGCATGCACGCCGTCGTAGGCGTCGGCGGCAAACTGGTCCGGAGTCTCGCCATACTTATCCTTGTAGGCGTTGACGAAGTCGGCATTCTTCTCGTCATCGGCGGAGAATGGGGTCATGAGCAGCAGGCCCTCGGCCAGAGAGGTGTCGAAACCTTCCACGCCCAGGATACCGTCCATACCGTCGCAGCCCATCATCTTGACGTCGTAGCCCATGTCCTTGGCGTTCTTGAGCAGGACGGATGCGGGCGTGTAGTAGATCGGTGCAAAAATCATGGTGGCGCCGGCCTGCTTTGCCTTGGTCAGCTGGTTGGTAAAACTCGTAGCAGAGTCGTCCTTGAAGGTCTCCTCGTCGACAATCTCAAGCTTAGACTTAGCGGCCTGGGCCTTAAAAGAATCTGCGATGCCCGAAGAATAGGCGTCGCCGGAGTTATAGAACAGCACGAACTTCTCGTTCGCATACTTCTGCGCCAGGAACTTGGCAGCGTTGACACCCTGGTTGGGGTCGGTGAAGCAAACCTGGAAGACGCAATCCTTGCCCTTGGTAACGTCCTCGGAGGACGCGGACGGGGTGATCATGAACGTCTCGGGGTCGTTACCACACTCTGCGGCAACGGCAACCGACGCACCCGTGGTGGTCGGGCCGACGAGGGCCTGCATGCCCCAGTCGAGCAGGGTGTTGAAGGCGTTGACGGCCTTCTCGCCGTCAGCCTGGTCGTCCTCGGCCTTGCTGACAAGCGGCAGCTCCTTGGTCGAGAAATCCTTGCAGCCAAGCTCGACAGCCTGGGTAACGGACTTGCCGTAGGACGCGTTGGCGCCGGTCAGCGGGCCGATGGTACCGATCTTAAACGAAGCGTCGCTCGAAGCGGAACCGCTGTCGCCGCCGTTGGAGGAGCAGCCAGCTAGAATGGACATCGCCCCCAGACCTGCTGCGCTCGCGATAACGCTCCTGCGATTCATAACAGGGTTCAATGACTTACCGGTGAGGCTCGACATGCGGCTCTCCTCTCAAATCTCGTCGGGTTTCGGTTACCCGACAGGCCATCCTTCGCCGTGTTCGGCGTTCGCAAAATAGTAGACGCTTTAGTTGAGAAAAGTGACGATTATTTCGACTTTTCTTTGGATTTGTTCATTTATCCATAATTCTGCGTATTTCTATCGGTTTATACAGTTTAGCCACTTTATTGTGTGAAAGTAATATTTCCATTCTGTTACAAGCGCCCCTGCCCTGATTAAAACAGCCTCACCGGTCGCGTTTTGTACGCACCTAGGCGGCGATGTACTTGCCGCCCTGAATCACATAGGCTGTAGGTCGTATGTAGCGAGCGTGTTTCCAATGTTTCCGCAGCGTTTCGGGGGTGCCGTTTTGTGCGACTCCTGTTAACTGGCGAGCACGCGCCCTCGGTTCACGCTAGAATGCACTCAACCTTTAAGCGGTTAATCCATCCATAAGATGCACGAAGGAGCTATCTATGAGCGAACCCCTGCGCACCGTGAACGTCGGCCTCATCGGTCTGGGAACCGTCGGCGGCGGCGTGGCCCGTCTGATCAAGAGCCACCACGATGAGTACCTGGCAGCCTACGGCATCGACCTTAAGCTGACCCGCGCCTGCGCGCTTGCCTGGGAGCAGGCCGAAGCCGCCGGTATTGAGCGCGAGGCCTTTACGAGCGACTGGCACGATGTCGTCACCGACCCCGCCGTCGACATCGTCGTCGAGCTGATCGGCGGCGAGCATCCCGCAACCGAGATCTTCACCACTGCCTTTGAGCACGGCAAGCACGTCGTCTCTGCCAACAAGGCCCTGCTGGGCCGTCACGTCGAGACGCTTGCCGAGAAGGCACGCGCGTGCGGCGTGCAGATTAAGTGCGAGGCCAGCTGCGGCGGCGGCATTCCCATCGTGAGCACGCTTGAGCACGATCTGGTGGGCAACAAGATCCTGACCATCGCCGGCATCCTCAACGGCACCACCAACTACATCCTGTCGCGCATGGACGCCGAGGGCGCCGATTACGCCGACGTGCTCGCCGATGCACAAGCCAAGGGCTATGCCGAAGCCGACCCGTCCGCCGACGTCGACGGCTTCGATGCCGCCAGCAAGACGGCGATCCTCGCTTCTATCGGCTTTGGCACCCGCGTTACCACCGACGATGTGTACCAGCAGGGTATCCGTACCATCGGCGCCGAGGACATCGCCCAGGCTCGCGAGCTCGGCTACACCATTAAGCTGCTCGGCATCGCCCGCAACACCGACGCCGGCGTCGACGTCCGCGTGCATCCCACGCTCATCCCGGCAGACCATATGCTCGCCAAGGTCAACGGCGCCATGAACGCCGTCTACGTGGTGGGTGACGCCGTGGGCGAGACCATGTTCTACGGCGCGGGCGCAGGCTCCTTCCCCACCGCGAGTGCCGTCGTGGGCGATATCTTGTCGCTCTCCGAGCAGATCAGCCGCGGCGTGGCTCCGCTGCCCGAGATTGAGCCCTATGGTCACAACCTCGCCTTTAAGCCCATGGACGAGCTCCAGACCAAGTACTATGTGCGCCTGAAGGTCGCCGACCGCGTGGGCGCCCTGTCCGAGACGGTCGACATCTTTGCCAAGCACAACATTTCGATCTCGCTCATCAACCAAGTCGAGGACGGCAAGTCGGGCGTCAGCGATGCCTGCTCGGTCATCTTCCTGACGCACCGCGCGCTCGAGAAGGACGTCCAGGCTGCCGCCGCCGAGCTTGCCAGCGTCGACTGCGTGGCCGAGGTCGCCAACGTCCTGCGCATCGAGGACGTCGAGGCTTGGACCGAAGGCGTCATGGCCAACTAGCCCGATTCTCGGCAAATCAAATAACGCATGAGGGGCTCCCGTCCGATTGGATGGGAGCCCCTTTTAGTTACATCTTTTGCACGAAGTGGTCGACTAACGTTTGAACAACTTGACCGTTCGTCAACAACCGTGGATACCGTTTGCCGATATGCGACGGCAGCTGTATTTTGCCGCCGCTATGCTGTGCCGTGTATGTCCGCCCGCGATGAGAGGAAGCACCATGTTGCTCGAGGGCAAGAAAGCAATCATCACCGGAGGCACGCGCGGTATCGGCTATGCGATCGCCTGCCGTTTTATCGAGGAAGGCGCTGCCGTCACCGTCTTTGGCTCGCGCCAGGAGACTGCCGACGCGGCCGTTGAGAAGCTGACAGCCGCCTATCCCGGCGCCAAGGTCTGGGGCCGTTCCTGCGACCTCACCTCACTCGAGGCCGTGACCGAGGCCTTTACGCAGGCCGCAGCCGACATGGGCGGTCTCGATACGGTCGTCAACAATGCCGGAATCTCCCAGCGCTCGCCCCTTTTGGACTACACGGCCGAGGAGTTCGCCAAAGTCATGGACCTCAACGTCGTCGCTGTCTTTAACGGTCACCAGGCGGCCGCCAAGATTATGACCGAGGCCGGCCACGGCGGCACCATCACTACCACGAGCTCGATGGTCGCCAAGTACGGCCAGCCCTCCGGCGTCGGTTACCCCACGTCCAAGTTTGCCGTCAACGGCATGGTCCAGTCGCTCTCGCGCGAGCTCGCCCCCATGGGCATCCGCGTCAACGCCGTTGCCCCTGGCGTGACTAAGACCGACATGGTCGCCAACCTGCCCGAAGAGGTTATTAAGCCCATCATCGCCACTATTCCGCTCGGCCGAATGGGCGAGCCCGAGGACGTCGCCAACGCCTTTGTTTTCCTAGCGAGCGACATGTCATCCTATGTCACGGGCGCCGTGCTCCCCGTCGACGGAGCCGCCCGCTCCTAAAGGTCGCAAGCCACGACTTCGAACCTCAACGAGGCCCAACGCAAAAGGCGCGCTGTCTGCATCAACCGCAGGCAGCGCGCCTTCTATTATTTGGACGGAACCCGTATCCCGGTATTCCTTACTACTTACCGTCGTCGTCCTGGGCTTCATCGCGCGCGTAGAGTTCCAGCATGCGGCGGCGGTATTCGTGCACGGCGAGCTTGGCGCGCTCCAGGCGGCGGCGCTCACGCGGAGTCAGCTCGGACGGGTCAACCTCATCACCATAGGTCTTATCGGCAAGCAGGTGCGCCGCGTCCACGATGCGGGCATCGATGTGGCCGCTCGCTGCCTCGGCGGAAAGACGCTCGGCAATCGTATCGAGCGTAGGCAGGCCCTCGAATACGCGACCGTGACCATGCGAGGTCAGCAGCTCGTGCTCGCGTGCGAGCAGGCTCGCCAAATCGTGATGGGCGCGCAGGATGTCGAGCGCATCGGATGGATGCTCGGCAACCTCTGCCACGGCAGCGACCGGTGCGGCGTCGACCACGCGGTAGAAGAGTTGTGCGAGCAGCGGCATCAAGAACACCGTGATGGCGCCGGCGGCAACCATGACCGACGCAATATCTTGCGACAGCGCGCCCGCGTTGACGGCAACGCTCGTCACGGCAACGATAATCGGCAGCGCCGTGGTGCAGTACAGGGCCACGGTAATGCGACCATACGCCGAAACGTCGCGCGTCGCAGGACAAATGCTCATAGAGATGAGAATGGGCACGGCGCGAATGATCAGCAACGCCACGATAAAGCCCGCGAGCAGCCCGGGGCGCGACGCCACGGCCGTCAGGTCGATCTTTGCGCCCGATACAGTAAAGAACACCGGAATCAAAAAACCGTAGGCCAGGCCGTCGAGCTTGGTCTCGAGCGTATGGTTGCCCTCGGGGATGATATAGCGTAGGACAAAGCCGGCGGCAAAAGAACCCAACACGATGTCGAGATCAAAGACGGCCGAGAATGCCACGAGCGTGACCAGGATGAGCACCGTCAGGCGCACGAAGGTCTGCGACGTGGTATCGGCGCGCTCCTCGACAAACGCAAAGAAGCGGCTGCCGACGCGCTTGGAGCGGCTTGGGACCACGGCCAGCAACACGCAAACCACCGCAAACAAGCCAAGGATTACGAGCGTTTGGATGCCAGTGCGGGCAGACAGCAGCACCGACATGGCGAGCACGGGACCGAGCTCGCCCCAAGTGCCATACGCGAGAATCGAGTCGCCCACACGCGTGCCGGTGAGCGAGCGCTCGCGCATGATGGGCACGAGCGTGCCGAGCGCCGTAGAAGTGAGGGCAAGCGTCACGGCGATACCGTCGAAATGGCTGACCGAGAACCACGGGGTAAAGCGCACGGCAAGCCAGGCAATACCAAACGTAACGACCCACGTCGCTAAGCCGTAGCGCCCCTCGACGCCCGTGATGCTCTTGGGGTCGATCTCAAAGCCGGCAAGCAGGAACAAAAAGGCCAGGCCGAGCTCGGAAACAAGCGAGACCTCGGCATCTACATGGATGACACCGAGCATATGGGGTCCCAGCACCGCGCCGAAGACGAGCAAAAAGACCGTTTCGGGAACGGGTTTTCCGGGGATCGCCGAGGCGATGAAGGGGCTTGCAAAGGCCACGAGCGCGATGATGGCGAGTGAAACGAATGCCATGTGATGCCTTTCTCTTGTTTGCGCATCACTGTAGCACCCTCGCCGTCCGCAACGCGCCACGAGCTGTCGTATCATAGTGAGGTTTACAAACATGTGGCTCAAGGCGACCGCAGGGCAGTCCCCGCAAACCGACCGCTGCCGCATACCGTACCGTACGCCCAACCGATCAGGAAGGCAGGAACCAATGGTCTCTCGTATCTACGTGGAGAAGAAACCCGGGTTCGACGTCGAGGCTCAGCAGCTCAAGGGCGAGCTGACCGAGATTCTCGGCATCAAGGGCATCGAGGCCCTGAGGATCATCAACCGCTACGACGTCGAGGGCATCGACGAGGAGCTTTTCCGCTCCTGCGTGCCGACCGTCTTTAGCGAGCCCCAGGTCGATGTGACCTATGACGAGCTCCCCGCAAGCGACGGCGCCGTCTTTGCCGTCGAATTCCTGCCTGGCCAGTTTGACCAGCGCGCCGACTCCGCCAGCGAGTGCGTGCAGCTCATCAGCCAGGGCGAGCGCCCCGCCGTGCGCTCCGCCAAGGTCTATATGATCTCGGGCGCTCTGGACGAAGACGCCATCGAGGCCATCAAGCACTACGTGGTGAACCCCGTCGAGGCGCGCATCGCCTCGCTCGACCTGCCCGAGACGCTGTACATGGAGACCCCCGAGCCCCAGCCCGTCGAGGTGCTCGACGGCTTCCGCGAGCTCGACGAGGCCGGCCTTGCCGCCTTTATCGCCGATCGCGGCCTTGCCATGGACGAGGCGGACATCGCCTTCTGCCAGCAGTACTTCCGCGATGAGGATCGCGACCCCACCATCACCGAGATCCGCGTGATCGACACCTATTGGTCCGACCACTGCCGCCACACCACCTTCGGCACCGTCCTGGACGACGTGACGATTGACGACGCCGTGGTGCAGCAGGCCTTCGACCGCTACATGGAGATGCGCCACGAACTCGGCCGCGACGCCAAGCCCGTCTGTCTCATGGACATGGGCACCATCGGCGCCAAGTACCTTAAGAAGACCGGCGTCATGACCGATGTCGACGAGTCCGAGGAAATCAACGCCTGCACCGTCAAGGTGAAGGTCGATGTCGACGGCGAGGACCAGGACTGGCTGTTCCTGTTTAAGAACGAGACCCACAACCACCCGACCGAGATCGAGCCCTTCGGCGGTGCCGCCACTTGCGTGGGCGGCGCC
>CALFGH010000279.1 GCA_937958315.1 uncultured Collinsella sp.
GGCCATCTGAGCGCGCTGCGTCAATGCCAGCTCACGCGACTTGGCCTCGTCCAGCTCGTCGGCCAGGTCGTCGCGCTCGTCGGTCAGCGCATGGGCCTGAACCTTCCAAGACTTGACCTGCCCCCGCAGCTCCTCGATCTGCTCGCGAGCCTCGGCCAGCGCCTGCTCGGCATCGAGCTGGGCCTGCGTGACCTCCTCCACAAACACGCGACGAATCTCGACATCGGGCAGGTCGGGGCTATCGACCTGCACCTCCTTAATCTCCTTAATAAACTTGGGCGCCACCGGCTCGGGATGCACGCTCTCGAGCTCCTGCAGGTTGCGCTCGTCGTCGGTCAGGCTCTTAAAGACGGTGTAGTTGTTGATGAGGTTGGTGTACATCTGCACCATGTACTCGTCATCGAACGCCAGCGCCTGCTGCTGCACGTCGATGTTGTAGCCCACCTTGTCGTAGCGCTCCATAAACTGCCACAGCTGGTAGCACTTGCGGTAGTTGGGGTCCTTCATGATGAGGTTGGTGCGCTGAATGGGGCTGCGGACCGCGCTGCAGCCGTTCATGATCTGGCAGAACGACGCACCGCGCAGCGCCATGACCAGACGGCGCACGCGGTCGATGCGCATAAAGACATCCATGTTGTCGGCGTCGTTCTCGGCAAAGCTCTGGCGGTTCTTGACCGTCATCTCGACGTTGTACTCGATCTCTTCGTACGCGTCGTCGATCTTGCTGTGCATCTTAAAGCGGTTGCGGATCTCGTTGCCCGTCGACCAAAAGATCACATCGGTGCGCTTGTCCACAAACGTCAGCAGGCGCTGAATCAGGTGGTAGATAAAGCGGTTCTCGTACAGGTCGTACGTCTCGACGGTACTGACATTGAGAATGCGCGTGGGATGGACGCCGCCATCGTCGCTCGGCGCCAAAAACTGCGTGTTCTGGCTCAGATGGCGAACGCTATCGGCGCTGATCTTTTTGGCGAGCGAGACCGGCACCACCTCTTCCTCGGTGGTGATAAAGCGGCGCGGATTTTCGATGATGGTGTTGATGGCGTCGAGCGAGTCCTCGATCATGCTGATCCACTCCTCGTCCACCACTTTGACGAGCTCCTCGCGCTGCTGCTCGATCGTGGTGCCCGAGGCCTGCGCCATCTCAAACAGATAGCGGAAGTAGCGGCTGTCCTCCTGGATGGGCTCCATCTGCTCGGAGAAGCTGGTATAGAGGTCCTGAATGGTCTCGGACATGGGTTACTCCATAGGTTGGATCGATCGGGAAGGGGCGCGGCGACACCACACTGGGCAAACGCTACTGATTATCTTGTCCCACGCCCCGCGCTTACGGCATTAGTAGAAGTTCTGGATCCGCTGCAGATACATGACGGAATCGGGCAAGCCGCCCTCGCCAAAGGTCTTCTCGATGTACTCGATCAGGCCCTTCATCTCGTCGCGCACAAAGCTCACGTTCATGGACTCAAACTTCTTGAGCACCTTGCGGGCGATGATGTAGTCCATGCCGCCCAGCTCGGTGCCGCCGCACGCCACGTACACGGGGATAAAGTCGTACATCTGCTTGATGATACGGTTGCCAAAGGCCAGCTTAAAGCGGGTCTGCAGGTACTGGTCCAGCTTGTGCATCTTCTCGAGCAGATCGTCATCGATCACGTACTCGACCTTGGCCTTCTGGAACAGATACTGCAGGTGGTCGGCCGTCACGTGCACGCGCTCGTGCGGCTCGCACTCAAACGCGTCGGCGCGCTCGTTGAGCTCGATGGGAATCGCGCGGTCGTACACCTTGTCCGTGATGGTAAAGGTGGAGTCGTCGTTGTTGGCCGTGCCGATAAACCACAGGCTGTCGGGAATGGTGAGCTTACCGTCGTGCAGGCCCTTGGGGTCAGCGGCCCACTGGGTAGGCACCAGGTCGAGCACCCATTCGTCGTGGCTGGGCATCTCGAGCACCGACAGGATCTCGGCAAAGTAGTACTCCACGCGGGCGAGGTTCATCTCGTCGAGCACGATCATGGACGGGTCTTGGCGAAGGCCCGCCTCGTACACGGCACGGAGGAACTCGGTCTCGTTAAAGCGCTTGGAAAACTCGTTAAAGTAGCCCAGTACCTCGGTGCGATCGCGAAAACTCGGCTGCACTGACACGATGGTCGCGGGGTTGTCCAGGTAGCGGCTAAAGCTGTAGGGCAGCGACGTCTTACCGGTACCCGAGATGCCCTCCAGGATCAGCAGCTTGGAGGCGGCCATGCCGGCCACAAAGCGGCGGATGACCTCGGGCGTGTAGTAGAGCTTCATCTGGCTGCAGGCGAACGCACGGAAGCTGTCGACAAAGTCCTCCAGCGAGATGGCATCGTCGTAGGCCGGCGATTCCCAGTCGCGGTACTTAAGGTCCACAAGGGACAGCTTGGGGAAGCGGTTGGCCTGGGCGATTTCTTTTTCCTCGGCAAGGGTCTTGGCCTCGACGGTGGCCTTGGCCATGGCGGCCGCGGCGTCCTTGACGCCATCGCCATCGAGCGCGAGCGACGCGTTGCCCGACACCACGG
>CALFGH010000280.1 GCA_937958315.1 uncultured Collinsella sp.
ACGGCTCGTGCCTGGCTGAGTTCGGCGACACGCGCGTACTGTGCGCCGCCACCATCGAGGAGGGTGTGCCTGGTTGGCGCAAGGGCGCCAAGGCCGGCTGGGTAACGGCGGAATATGCGATGCTACCGGCCTCGACCGGTAAACGCTGCAAGCGCGAGCATGCCAACCGCAAGGGCCGCTCCATGGAGATCGAGCGGCTTATCGGCCGCAGCCTGCGTACCGTCGTCAATATGAAGGCGCTCGGCGAGTACACCGTTACCGTCGACTGCGATGTGATCCAGGCCGATGGGGGCACGCGTACGGCGAGCATTACCGGCGCCTGGGTGGCGCTGCACGACGCCCTTGCCATGTGGGTCGAGGCGGGCAAACTCGAGCGCATCCCGCTCACGGGCCAGGTTGCCGCCATTTCCATGGGCGTCGTCGACGGCAACACCCTGCTCGACTTGGATTATTCCGAGGACAGCCACGCCGAGGTCGACATGAACCTCGTCGCCACCGACACCGGTGAGATGATCGAACTCCAGGGTACCGGCGAGCAGGCGCCCTTCGACCGCAAGCGTCTCAACGCCCTGCTCGACCTGGGCGATAAGGGTATCGCCGAGCTCATCGAGCTTCAGCGCCAAGCCCTCGCCTAACCTGCCAAAAAGGGACAGGTTTATTTTGGCAGGTTTTATCTGGGAAAACGTCGAAGTATAAGACTGCCGTTGATTGAGACGGGAGAGAGGCCGAAGTCCTCGTCGTCCTCAACTCGGCATTGCTATAGAGACAAAGGAGACCAGCTATGGCACTTGAGAAGATTGACATCGACACCCTCGACCCGGCGGCGACCATCGTCGTGGCAACCGGCAACGCCCATAAGCTCACCGAGATCGAGGCCATTTTGGGCAAGGTCATGCCCGAGGTGCGCTTTGTGGCGCTCGGCCAGCTGGGCGATTTTGAGGACCCCGAGGAAAACGGCACGACGTTTTTGGAGAACGCCATCATCAAGGCGCAGGCTGCGGTCGAGGAGACGGGCCTTATGGCCATCGCCGACGACTCCGGCTTGGTCGTCGATGCGTTGGACGGCGAGCCGGGCGTGTATAGCGCACGCTATGCGGGCGTGCATGGCGACGATGCCGCCAACAACGCCAAGCTTCTCGTTAACCTGGAAGGCGTGGCAGACGAGGACCGTACCGCGCGCTTTATGAGCGTCGTCGCGCTTATCGATACGGACGGCCTGGTCACCTATGGTGAGGGCGCCTGCGAAGGCGTTATCGCGCACGAGGGCCGCGGCGAACACGGTTTTGGCTACGACCCGCTGTTCCTGCCGGTCGATACGCCGGGCAAGACCATGGCCGAGCTCACGGCGGACGAGAAGAACGCCATCAGCCATCGTTTCCATGCGCTCGAGCATCTGTCCGCCAAGCTGACGGGCGAGGAGTAGACCGTGCGTGCGGTGGTGCAGCGCGTGCTCAACGCCAGCGTGACAGTCGACGGCGAGTGCGTGGGCCGTATTGGACGCGGCTACTTGGTGCTGCTGGGCGTGGGCCACGGCGACACACGCGCCGAAGCCGACAAGCTGTGGGGCAAGCTCCGCGGGCTGCGTATCAACGAGGACGAGAACGGCAAGACCAACTTGGCGCTGGCGGATGTCGACGGCGAGGTGCTCGTGGTGTCGCAGTTCACGCTGTTTGCCGACTGCCGCCACGGCCGCCGTCCGTCGTTTACGGACGCCGGCGCGCCCGATGTCGCTAACGAACTTTACGAGTACTTTTTGACACTCGTCGCTCAGGACGTTGAGCATGTGGCGCACGGTATCTTTGGCGCCGATATGAAGGTCGACCTGGTCAACGACGGTCCGTTCACCATCGTCCTGGACACAGACAATCTGTAAGTAGTCAATTTGGGACCGGGCTTTTTTAGCTGCTTGCGTATGGCTGCAGCAGGGTGCTATAGTATTAGAGTTTTGTCTATCTTAGGGGTATTATCCCCTTTTTGAATTGCACCCTCTGGAGGCCCTATTCATGGAAGAGATGGAAGTCAATCACGTCGACGACATCCACGAGAAGCTGACCGATATGGTGGGCGATCGCGTCAAGGTTAAGGCCAACATGGGCCGTACCCGCGTCATCGAGCGCATGGGCACCATCAAGAGCGTCCACCCCGCTGTCTTTATCGTTGAGGTTGACGAGCGTCGCGGCCGCAAATCGCGTCAGTCCTACCAGTACATCGATGTCCTTACCGGCCAGGTCGAACTGTTCGACCCCGAGAGCGGCGAACATATCTTTACCCCGCTCGGCAACCAGCTCGAGGAGCACTAACGGTGACCGATCGGTCCCTCATCCTTACCGCGCCGGCAAAGATTAACCTCTATCTGGGGGTTCATACCGAGCGCGACGCCCGCGGCTATCACAGGGTCGATTCCCTGATGGCAGCCGTCGGTCTAGCCGATACCGTGACGGTCACGCCGGCGCAGGCGTTGACCGTCCAGACGGTTCCGGCATCCGATTTTCCCATGCAAAAAAATACGGCCTATCGGGCGGCAATCGCTATGGCCGAGCGTTACGGTCGCGATGCCAACGTGTGCGTGACGATCGAAAAGCGTATCCCGCTGTGCGCCGGCCTGGGAGGCCCCTCGACGGATGCCGCTGCGGTCATCGTTGCCTTGGCCGAGCTGTGGGGTATCGACCGCGCCGACCCCGCGCTCGATGACATCGCTCGCGGTATCGGCGCCGACGTGCCGTTCTTTTTGCACACGAGTCCCGCATTCTACGTCGGCGGGGGAGATGTGCTGGCCACTGAGTATCCTGTGCTTCCGGCGACACCTGTCGTATTGGTCAAACCGCACGAGACGAGCGTTTCAACGGTTGAAGCGTATCGACGATTTGATGAGAGCCCGGTGCCCGCGGAAAAACCCGATGCGATTGCTTCTGTCTTACGCGCCGGCGATGCCGAGGCGGCATATGCGCTCGTTCATAACAATCTGGGCGTCATATCCGCGCAGATGGAGCCGCGGATCCAGGCAGTTCTCGACTGGCTGCGCGCACAGGAGGGAACCGTTGCCGTGGACGTGTGCGGTTCGGGTGCTTGCTCGTTTGCCATTTGCGATACCGTCGCTGCAGCAGCCCATCTTGCGGGAGCTGCCCAGCAAAATGGCTGGTGGGCCTGCGCGACTGAGCTTATTCCCAACACGGTTCAAATCGACGCGCCAAAGAAATAAAAATTTCTCTAGCACGCGACGAAAATCTTTGTTACTATAGTCGAGCTAACGGGTTGTGGCTCAGTTTGGTAGAGCACTGCGTTCGGGACGCAGGGGTCGCTGGTTCAAATCCAGTCAACCCGACCAGAGCATGAGAAGGGACCGCTTCTTGCGGTCCCTTTTTTTAGCTATTGTTGTGATACCGCGGCACCCGCGGTATACTCATTCGAGCTTGTCTCGCTGTATTGTGGAGGTCTACATGTTTGGACTGAGGGCTCCTGAGCTCATCATTATTCTCGTCGTTGTCTTGATCATCTTCGGGCCTAAGAACCTGCCGAAGCTCGGCAAGTCTCTCGGCTCTACCGTCAAGAATATCCGCGAGGGTATGGAGGGCGACGATAAGGGCGAAACCAAGCAGGCCGAGGACGTTGTGGTCGAGGAGTCCAAGGAGGACAAGGAGATCGCAGAGCTCGAGGCCAAGCTCGCTGCTGCCAAGAAAAAGCAGGCAGAGGACAGCGACGCGGACGCAGAGTAGTCCCATCCCTTTGGGGTGAGCACCTGACCGGCTTGCCCGCAGGCTAGCCGGTCTTTTTCGTTTTGTTGACAGTTGATCGTTACATCATAGTTGGGGAGATATCCGTATGGACGCAAGCCAGATCGTACTGACCGCTGAGGGCCGCCAGAAGCTCGTCGAGGAGCTTGCTTGGCGTGAGGGCGATTACGCCAAGGAGATCGTCGAGGACATCAAGGAAGCCCGCGCGTTCGGCGACCTTTCGGAGAACTCCGAGTACGATGCCGCCAAGGACAAGCAGGCCCAGAATGCTGCTCGCATTGCCGAGATTCAGGCCATCCTCGCCAACGCTCAGGTTGCTGCCACCACGGGCGATCTGACCGTCTCCATCGGTTCCACCGTTTCTCTGATCGATCCCAACGGTGAGGTCATGGAAGTCACGCTCGTCGGTACCACCGAGACCAACTCGCTCGAGCACAAGATCTCCAACGAGTCTCCGGTCGGCCACGCCATTATCGGTCACGGCGAGGGCGACTCCGTCGAGGTCGTTACGCCTTCGGGCAAGACCCGCGTCTACACCATCGCAAAGATCGCACGCTAGACCACGGTCCCGCGTAAAGGTATGTTTTCGCTCCCTGGGACCGAATCCTGGGGAGCGTTTTAGTTTGAGGAGCTAACTTATGGCAGAGAACCAGAACGTCGCCGATCAGGCCTCGACGCTCAACGACGAGCGCGCCACGCGTCTGGCAAAGCGCGCCGCCCTGTTCGAGGCGGGCCAGAACCCCTATCCCGAGCACTCCGAGATCGAGGACTATGTCGTCGACATTGAGGCCAAATATGCCGATCTTGCCGATGGCGAGGATACTGAGGACGTCGTGAAGATCGGCGGCCGCGTGGTCGCCAAGCGCGGTCAGGGCAAGATCATGTTTATCGTCGTGCGCGACGCTACCGCCGAGATTCAGCTGTTCTGCCGCATCAACGACATGGACGAGGCAGCTTGGAATACGCTCAAGGCTCTCGACCTTGGCGATATCCTGGGCGTGACCGGCGTGGTTGTTCGCACCAAGCGCGGCCAGCTCTCCGTTGCCCCCAAGAGCGCGACGCTGCTCTCCAAGGCCGTTCGCCCGCTGCCCGAGAAGTTCCACGGCCTCTCCGACAAGGAGACCCGCTATCGTCAGCGCTATGTCGACCTGATTGCCAACGACGATGTTCGCGAGACCTTCCGCAAGCGCTCGCAGATTCTCTCCACCTTCCGCCGCTTCATGGAATCTGACGGCTACATGGAGGTCGAGACCCCCATCCTGCAGACCATTCAGGGCGGCGCTACGGCCAAGCCGTTCATCACGCACTTCAACGCGCTCGATCAGGAGTGCTACCTGCGCATTGCTACCGAGCTGCACCTCAAGCGCTGCATCGTCGGTGGCTTTGAGCGCGTCTTCGAGATCGGCCGCATCTTCCGCAACGAGGGTATGGACCTCACCCACAACCCCGAGTTCACCACGATGGAGGCCTACCGTGCCTTCTCCGACCTCGAGGGCATGAAGGCGCTCGCCCAGGGTGTCATCAAGGCTGCCAACAAGGCCATCGGCAACCCCGAGGTCATTGAGTACCAGGGTCAGACCATCGATCTTTCCGGTGAGTGGGCAAGCCGTCCCATGACCGACATCGTCTCGAACGTGCTCGGCAAGCAGGTCACCATCGACACGCCGGTCGAGGAGCTTGCCGCCGCCGCACGCGAGAAGGGTCTGGAGATTAAGCCCGAGTGGACTGCTGGCAAGATCATCGCCGAGATTTACGATGAGCTGGGCGAGGACACCATCGTCAACCCGACCTTCGTATGCGATTACCCCATCGAGGTCAGCCCGCTTGCCAAGCGTTTTGAGGACGATCCGCGCCTGACGCACCGCTTTGAGCTGGTCATCGCCGGCCACGAGTACGCCAACGCATTCTCCGAGCTCAACGACCCGGTCGACCAGGCCGAGCGCTTTGCCGCCCAGATGGCCGAGAAGGCCGGCGGCGACGACGAGGCTATGGAGTACGACGAGGACTACGTACGCGCCCTCGAGTACGGTATGCCTCCCGCGGGCGGCATCGGCATCGGTATCGATCGCGTGGTCATGCTGCTCACCAACCAGGCTTCCATTCGCGACGTCCTGCTGTTCCCGCACATGAAGCCCGAGAAGGGTTTCCAGTCCGGTGCCGCCGCTGCCAAGGCTGCCGAGGCCGGCAACGCCGCAAGCCCGTTCGTTAAGTCGCTTAAGCCCACGCTCGATTACTCCAAGATCGCCGTTGAGCCGCTGTTCGAGGAGTTCGTCGACTTCGATACCTTCTCCAAGAGCGATTTCCGCGCTGTGAAGGTCAAGGCATGCGAGGCCGTCAAGAAGTCCAAGAAGCTGCTGAACTTTACGCTCGACGACGGTACCGGTACCGACCGCACCATCCTCTCCGGTATTCACGCTTATTACGAGCCCGAGGACCTGGTCGGCAAGACCTTGCTCGCCATCACCAACCTGCCTCCGCGCAAGATGATGGGTATTCCCAGCTGCGGTATGCTGATCAGCGCCATCCACGAGGAGGAGGGCGAGGAGCGCCTCAACCTGATCCAGCTCGACGCTTCCATCCCCGCCGGCGCAAAGATGTACTAGGGGGTTACGCGGGTTTACCAACCCGCGTAACCAGTTGACGCTGCAAGCCCGCCAGAGCGGCAATCTGCCTTTCAACTTCGGCGGCATGATCAAAAGATCAATGCCGCCTTGTTTCAAGGCACCTTGCTCGCTCTGGCGGGTTTTCGCTGTCGGTGCCATAGCATCGGCGTTGCCTTGGCCGTCAATAGTCATTGGGGGCGTTCTCAAACGACTACCCAACGGCTATTGCACACATGGCTCGCATGACAGCCGTCTCTTTTATGTTTCCTTTAGCCGTCGCTGTCTAGGATGGGGGTTAGTCGATAGGAAGGGAGCACCGGGATGGACGATGCGAGCGAGCGTGCTATCGAAGAGGACATGCTCGATCAGTTCAATTACTTTGATGATGAGGACGAGGAGCTGATCGACCGTCGCGAGCCAGCGCCGCTTGATTCCTTTGATCTGATCGATGAAGAGCCCGACGAGGACGAGGGCGAATCGGCGGAGCCCCCACAGTCTTCGCGCCTTGACTCGCTGCTTTCGAGAGCCCCCATGCACCACGGTGTCCGTGCCGGCGCGCTCCATATGAAAACTGACTGGCACCAGATCGTGACGGCAGGCGATGAACTTGCCGTCGATGCGCCGCTCACCGATAAATCATCCATCATCTGCCGCACCGGTATGCTTATGCTCGCGAGCGGAACGGGTGCCTGGCGCGTGCGCGATACCATGAATCGTGTTGCTGACGTGCTCGGCGTCACGATTCACGTCGACCTGAGTCTCCTGTCGTTTGAGTGCACCTGCATCGAAGATGGCCACTGCTTTAACGAGGTTGTCAGCCTGCCCACAACGGGAGTCAATACCCATCGCATCTGGATGATGGAGAGCTTCTTAAAGGAAATCGAGATTTACGGGCGCCGGTTTACCGTGCACGAATACCACGAGATGCTCAAGACCGTTGAGAGCTCAAAGCCCGATTACGCTCCCTGGCAACAGGGCCTTGCGGCGGCCTGTGCTTGTGGCGCCTTCGTCTTTTTGCTCGGCGGCGGCCCTATCGAGATGGCCTGCGCGTTCGTAGGCGCTGGTGTCGGCAATTTTGCTCGCTCCCATATTCTCAAGCAGGGCCTTGGTCAGTTCAGCGCGCTGACGACCGGCGTTGCGCTCGCTTGCGTTTCGTATCTGCTGGCATTGCTCGGCCTTGGCCAGGTCATACCGGGGGCAATGTCGCACCAAGAAGGCTATATCGGCGCCATGCTCTTTGTGATTCCCGGCTTTCCGCTCATTACGGCAGGCCTCGACATCGCTAAGCTCGACATGCGAAGCGGTATCGAGCGCCTTTCATATGCCGTATCGATTATTGTGATGGCGACCCTCGTAGGTTGGATGGTTGCCGAGTGTGTTGGCCTAGCGCCGGACGACTTTGCCCCACTGGGCCTTTCGCCGCTTGCCCTTACGCTCCTGCGCGTGGTGATGAGCTTCGTTGGCGTATTCGGCTTCTCGGTGATGTTCAACAGCCCGGTAAAGATGGCCGCGGCAGCTGGGTTGATCGGTGCCGTGTCCAATACCCTGCGTCTGACCCTTGTCGATGCGCCGACGATGATTCCCTTCCTGGGCCTCAGCACGGGAATGCCTCCCGAGGCAGCAGCGTTTATCGGCGCGCTGGTATCGGGGCTGCTCGCAAGCTTGGCTGAAGTCAAGCTCACCTACCCGCGCATCGCCCTCACGGTGCCTTCGATTGTCATTATGGTGCCCGGTCTGTATCTCTATCGCTCTATGTATTACATGTGCACCTTCGACACAGTCAATATGCTCGGCTGGTTTGTGCGCGCAGTGCTCATCGTAGCGTTTCTGCCCGTTGGGCTGGGTGTGGCGAGAACTCTCACCGACCCTCGCTGGCGCCACACCAGCTAATTGGTACAAGGGGGACAGGTTACTTTGCACCAAAAGAGTTGCGGTGAAATAGGGACTGAATTGCTGCTTAAAGGGTCAAAACAGTCCGTATTCCACCGCAACTTATGGGGTCGGGGGATTATCGGTGCCCTGCATCTTCATAAACTCAACGCTTACGAAGCGCATGCGTTTCGTGCTAGGCTGGTTCCACCACATAAGTAGTCGCAGACGCACGTACCACGGGCGGGCGAGATGAAGTCCCAACAGCTCCATCTTGCCCGCCCGTTTTTGTTGCGTGGTGCCGCGGCACAACACAGAGAGGAATCTGCCCTTCATGCCTATCAACAAACGAGAGAGCCTGCTGTTCACCTTTATCATGTGCTTTTGCATGGTGCTCTGGATGAGCATCTACAACGTTGCCCTGCAGCATGGGGCCATCAACGGCGAGGTCGTTGCCGCTGCGTGGCTCGGCTTCCCCGTTGCCTACATTTTTGCCATGTGCTGCGACTGGTTCGTCGCCAGCCCGCTCGCCAAGGGTTTCGCCTTTAAGTACTTGGTCACTCCGGGCAAGAGCTCGCCGCTCGCCATGACGCTCGCCGTCAGCTCCTGCATGGTCGTTCCCATGGTCATCATCATGTCGCTGTACGGTGCCTGCGAGGGTCTGACGCACATGCCCGGTGGCATCCTTGCGAACCTGTATTCCGTGCCCGCGATCTGGATGATCAACATCCCGCATAATTTTGTGATGGCGCTGCCGTGGAACCTTTTGGTAGCCGGTCCGATTTCCCACTTCGTCTTCCGTCGCGCCTTCCCTGTGGGGACGGTTTTCGAGGAGGAGCATGCCGAGCTCTTGGAGCAGGCTATGGCTCCTGAGTGCGAGTAGCTCGCTTAGGGATCTGCTGAGCGCGGGCGACTTGCTTGGTTGGAGCCCTAAGCGTGGATAGCTCTCTCGGCGGCATCGCGGGCGTGAGCGGTGCGCATGACCGGAGGGCCCGTGCTGCTCCGTTGCCCGACGTGCTAGCGCGCAGAACAATCTGTTGGTGCATTCGGCGGCTGCTGAAGCGTTTCGGCAGCCGCATTTTATACGGAGTTTAAATACAACAGTCTGTTGTATTACGTAGAGTGGTATATCTCTAGCAGGAAAAATGCGAGAGACGGAGCATTATGGCGTTGCTAGTAGGACTGGACGTAGGGTCGACGACGACCAAAGTTTACGCGATGCACGAGGATATGACCGAGGCGTGGTGGGGATATCGCCGCCACGGGGCGTGTCAGACAGCGAGCGTGCGCGCCATGCTCGGCGAGCTCGCCGAGCGCTTTCCCCATGAGTCGCTGCGCGTTGCGGTGACCGGCTCGGG
>CALFGH010000281.1 GCA_937958315.1 uncultured Collinsella sp.
GGCGAGATGTCCCGACTCCAAGGCGGCAACCAAGTCGTCGGCGACCACAAGGTCGCCGCGGCCGCCGTTGGCAAAGAAGGCGCCCGGCTTCATCGCGGCGAAGAACTCGGCGTTCGCCAGGCCGCGGGTCTCGGGTGTGCTCGGCATAAAGGATGCGACGATGTCGGCCTCCGCCAAGCGCTCAGGTAGGGCGTCCATGCCGTCCATGTCCTCAAACACAATGGGGTAGACGAGTGGATGGCGCTTGATGCCGCGGACGTGCGCGCCCATGCTGCGGCAGAGCGTGGCAAAGTGGCCGCCAATGTCGCCCGCGCCCAGCACCAGCACGTTGGCATTTTTGAGCGAGGTAACCGGCCCCAAATCCTCCCAGCGATGCTCGCGCTGCAAGTCGTGATAGCCGGGCAGGCGCTTCATCATGGAAAGGACCATGGCAAACATGTGCTCGCTCACGGCCTGACCGTAGGCGCCGATTGAGCAAGACAGCTTGGCTTCAGCCGGCACAGTGCCGGCGGCAAGGTAGTCGTCATAGCCGGCGGTCTGCAATTGCAACAGCTGGAGATGGTCGCATGCCGTGAGCATGCCAGGGTTGATGTTGCCCAGGATCACGTCGGCATCGGCGACCTGTTCGCGTGTGGCGGCGTCGGCGCTCGTGTAGATAAAGTCCTCGCCCGGAGCGCTCGACTCGAGGATCGCGCGATGGCGGTCGTTGACGGGCAACAAGACCAGGATGTTCACAAGCAGTCCTCTCCGCTCAGCCTGCCAAAAAGGGACAGGTTTATTTTTGGCAGGTTTTATCAGGCAAAACGTTCAAATAAAACGCCGGATACAAGACGAGCGTGCCCGTCAGCATCCGGCGCATCCACAGCTACCAGCTCAACAGCTCGTAACCGTCCTCGGTCACTACGAGCTGTACCTCGCACTGGGCCGAATCACTGCCGTCCTTGGTGCGCACGCACCAACCGTCGCCCTTGCTAATCTTGATGTCGGGCGCTCCGGCGTTGACCATGGGCTCGATGGTAAAGACCATACCCGGAGCCATGATGGTGTCCACATCGGGCGCCTCGGTGGTAAAGCCCACGAACGGGTCCTCGTGGAACTCCTTGCCAATGCCGTGTCCGCCGTACTCGCGCACCACGCTAAAGCCGGCGTCCTCGACCGTCTTTTGCACGGCTTCGGCCATAACGGAGAGCGGCAACCATGGCTTGACGGCTGCCAAGCCCGCCTCCACGCTGGCGCGGGTGACCTCGACCAGGCGCTGGCGCTCGGCAGAGACCTCACCGATGCAGAACATGCGGCTCGAATCACTAAAGTAGCCGTCCAGGATCGTGGAGCAGTCGACGTTGATGATGTCGCCCTCGCGCAGCACGTCCGTATCGCAGGGGATACCGTGACAGACCACGTCGTTGATCGAGGTGCACACGCTCTTGGGGTAGCCCTCGTAGTTGAGGTCGGCCGGCGTGCCACCGTGCTCGACGGTGTAGTCGTAGATCATCTGGTCGATCTGGTTGGTGGTCATGCCCGCGGCGATGTGCTCGCCTACGTAATCGAGCACGCCCACGTTGATGGCGGCCGAGCGCTTGATGCCCTCGATATCGGCGGGCGTCTTGTAGAGCGTGCGGGGCAGAACCTCCCAGCCCTCTTCCCACAAGCGCTCGAGGCGCTCATCAAAGGTGCTATGGCATTTCTTATATTTTTTGCCGCTGCCGCACCAGCAAGCGTCGTTGCGTCCGGGCACGGGTCCTTTGTCAAACATGGCTAACTTCCTTTCATCCGCAGCTAGTATAGCCCACCCACGCGTCTATAAAAGTTGCGGTGATATAGTTCCGATTTAAGCGGTTTAACAGCACAAATAGGAACTATATCACCGCAACTGATGGGGCGGGATGGCGGGCACTAGCTGCTGCGTGGTTTTGCTAGTAGCTCACCTGGCAGGGGATGCCGAGGGCTTGGACGCGTGCGGCAATCGTGTCGAGCACCTCGGGTGCCGCTTTAGCAAGGCCGGCGACCGGTGTCTCGCGCGCCACCGTGTAGATAGTCGCCTCCTGCGGGCGAATGCGCTCGAGCGCCGCGAGCCAAGGGCCGACGTACTCCTCGCCGGTGTTATCGAGAGACTTGCCTCGGTACTCGCCGCTCAAAAACATCGTCTGGATAATGACGTGGCCGTTAAAGCTCGCGAACGTTTCGATCTGGTGCTCTACATCGTAGGGGCCAACGGGCTGGTCGAGCAGCTGGATAAAAGCCGGGTCGACCGTGTCGAGCTTGAGGATGTTGTCGTCGACCATCATGAGCGCATCGTGTACCTGGGGACGGTCGGCGCGCGTGCCGTTGGAAAGCACGGCAATCTTGGTGTTTGGGGCCAGCTGGTCGCGAAGCGCGACGGCACCGGCGATGGCCTGCGGAAACTCCGGCGCGGCGGTGGGTTCGCCGTTGCCGGCAAACGTGATTACATCGGGGAGCTCGCCCTCGATTGCCATCTCGTGCAGCTTGGCCTCGAGTGCATCGAGTACCACGGCAGCTGTGTTGTACGGCTCATGGCAGGGGCGCTCAGCGTTGAGACCGTTTTCGCAGTAGATGCAGTCGAACGTGCAGATTTTGCCGCTGGCCGGCATCATGTTGACGCCGAGCGAAAGGCCCAGGCGACGGCTGCGAACGGGCCCAAAGATGGGGCCGGCATTCAAAAACGTAGACATAGGCATGTGCTCCTCAAGACAATTGTGCCTAAGCATAGCATCGGCTCCAAAGCAAGGTGTAGGCTCTTGCTTTACAAGTTTCGTTTTTTCACGTCGCTCATTATGCCGTGCCATGAAAAGCCTCGGGTCGGGTACAGTTAATCTGTTAACAAGTCGTAAGGCAATGCGGGTCCATCCAATCGTACTGACGTGCAACTGGATGGGCGTTGATGATGGGGGCACAACATGGATTTTACGGTCGAGAATGCGGGCACTACGATCGCCTGCCGCGAGTATGCCGGCCCGGTTGTATCGTCCGATGCACCCGCCTTGGTGTGCGTGCACGGCGCCTGCGTCGACGGTGTCTTTTTTGACGCCATCGCCCGCGAGCTCGCCTGTGACTATCGCGTCATTACCTACGACCGGCGCGGTTGCGGCGAGAGCGGCGACGCTGCAGACGGACGCTACGACCTCGCCGTCCAGGCCGCGGACCTGCAGGCCGTTATCGAGCATATTGGCACTCCGGCAAACGTGCTCGCGCACAGTGCCGGTACGTTGGTGGCCCTGGAGCTTCTCCGTGCAAACCCCGCCATAATCTCGCGTGCGATTCTGCATGAACCCGCCGTGACGGATGAGGGCGCCGGCCTGGGCGCGGCCCCGGTTTTGCTCGAGATGATCGCCGCGGGAAAGGTCTCCAGGGCATTACGGGCCTTCCTGGGCGCCATCGGCGATTCGGACCCTGAGGCCCCCAAGTTAACCGAGGCGGAAGCCAAGCATGCCCTGCGCAACGGCCGCAGTTTCATGGCGAACGAATACGGGATTACTATGACCTGCGTTCCCGATTGGGATAGCGTCCGTGCGTCGAAAACGGTGGCCGCCGTGCTCCTGGGCGAGCTCTCGATTGGCACGCCTCGCGAGGCGGGCACGAGGGTGGCGGCTGAGCTTTTGGACTGTCCGCTCGTAATGGTTCCCGGCGCGCACAACGGCCTGCGCGATCGTCCGGGAGCGGCTGCCCAGACTGTCCGTGGCATCCTGGGGCTCTAGCACCCGCAATAGCCAAAGCAGACTTCACCCGCAAACGTTTCGGCCGTGTTAACAAATGTGCTCAAAACCTCACGTCTGCGGCTTCAATCGCGCCGTCTGCCAACTCATAAAAATGTAACAGCATTCACGTGCTTACCTGCATCGACAAGGTGTTACCCTTGTAACATTTGGAACCCACCGCTACCATGCGAAACTATCGAAAGGGCCCCATATGCTCAATAATCACGAGGTCAATCTAACCGACGAGGAAGCTGCCGCCGAGGTCGCCCGTGTCGCGAAGACCTACCCCGTGGTACGTTTGCTGTCGGCCGATCAGATTAAGAGCGAGCCTAACTGCCTGCTCGCCGGCGATCGCTGCCCTTGTCTGCGTCAGTCAAGTCTTGAGGCCTTGGCAGACTCCGATGAGGTGTCGGAGCAACTGCTCAACGATGGCGTTGAGTACCGCGCTCGCCTGCGCCCTCTGAAGGTCGAGGGCGAGCCTCATGTCCTGCTGATGGTGCGTCCGATCGATGGGCAAGAGGCCGCAAAAGAGGACCTTGTCTACACCGACGTGCTGACGAGCGTGCACAATCGCCGATATTACGAGGAAAAGCTCCGTAGCGCCCGCATGAATGCCGGCGTTGCGATGATCGACCTTGATGATTTTAGGGTCTTCAACGATACGTGTGGCCGTCATGCCGGCGACCTTGCGCTCGGTGCCGTGGCGACAGCCATGCGCAGCGGAATCCGTTCGACTGACGAGCTTGTGCGCTATGGCTGCGACAAGTTTGTGGTTGTCATGCCCAATATTCCCTCCGATGACTTCACCCGTCGCCTGCATCAGGTGTCCGATGCCGTTCGTTCCACGATTATTCCAGGCCATGAGTACGTGAGCTTGACGGCATGTGTTGGTGGCGTTCGTATTCATGGCGAGACGGTCGATGAGGGCGTTGGCCGCGCTGTCCAGTTACTGAGCCGCGCTAAGGCAAAAGCCGGTACGGTCGTGACCGATGCCGATTCCATCGAGGCCTTCCAAAGCGAAAGGCCTTTGGTGCTTATTGTCGATGACTCCGAGATGAACCGAGTCATTCTCAGCGAGATGCTCAAGGACGAATATTGCATCCTCGAGGCCGATAACGGTCGTGCGGCGCTCGACATTGTCGACCGCTATGGCGATGAGTTGTCGCTCGTGCTGCTGGACATTGTCATGCCGGGCATAAGCGGCTTTGAGGTGCTGGCCGGTCTGTCGCGCCGATCGGTTGGTGACAATCTGCCTGTCATCATGATTTCGAGCGAAGACTCCGATGATATGGTTCTGCGCGCGTACGAGCTGGGCGCCTCAGACTATATCAACCGCCCGTTTGACTCCCGTGTCGTGCGCCGCCGCGTAAGCAACACCATCCGCCTATACGCCAAACAGCGCCGCCTGACGAACCTGCTGTCCCAGCAGTACAACGAGCGCGTCAAGAACAGTCGCATGCTCATCGACATCATGGCCGGCGTCATGGAGCTTCGCAACGGCGAGAGCGGCAGGCACGTTACGAACATCGAGAAGCTGACCGAGCTGCTGCTTGGCTGTCTGGTCCAGCGTAGCGACACCATTTCCCTTGACAATGAGGAGCGCTCCACGATTGCCCTGGCTTCGGCGCTGCACGATATCGGCAAGATGTCGATTGACGATGCGATTCTCAACAAACCCGGGCGCCTTACGCCCGAGGAGTTCGAGATTATGAAGACGCATACCACGATCGGCGCCGACATGCTGCTTGAGCTGGGTAGCCATCACGCCGGCAATGCGCTTATGGAATATGCGTACCAGATTGCGCGTTGGCACCACGAGCGCTGGGACGGCAAGGGTTATCCCGATGGCCTTAAGGGCGACGAAATCCCCATTGCCGCACAGGTGGTTTCGGTGGCCGACGTGTACGATGCTCTGACGAGCGTGCGCGTGTACAAGGACGCTATCCCGCACAAGGAGGCAATTCAGATGATCCTGGACGGTAAGTGCGGCACCTTTAACCCGCTGCTGCTCGATTGTCTGCTCGAGGTGCAAGACCAAATTGCCGAGACGTTGGCACGCCCCGCTGACGTCGTCGCGTTTCCCACGATTTAGTTTGACCAAAGGAGTTTTTAATCCATGATTTCCATGCGTGAGGCGTATGAGAAGATCGGCGCTAATTATGATGACGCGTGCGCTCGGCTGATGGGCGGGGAAATGCTTGCCCGCTTTGCCCTCAAGTTTTTGGATGACGAGAGCATGGACAAGTTGGAGGCCGCCATGGCGGCAGGAGACGCCGAAGGTGCGTTTATGGCAGCGCACACGCTCAAGGGCGTGAGCCAGAACTTGGGATTCGATAATCTGTACGAGCCGGCGGTTGTGGTGACCGAGGCGCTGCGCGGCGCCGATGCCGTTGACGGTGCTCGAGAGGGAATGCATGCGCTGCAGCAGCAATATGCGGCAACGATGTCGGCCCTGCGCGAGGCGGCTGAATAAGAGCTTGCAAGCTTTGATGACTATGAGAGTGGATAATCTTCCATTTTAGGCCCGGTGGCGGCCTCAAAGTGGGAGATTATCCACTCTCGTTCGGTAAGTGTCCGAAATCCACGCTCACTCCTTCGGATTAGCAAATGGCCTATGCGCACCGGCTGGGCTTTCCGCATGCAATCCATATCGTTGTTCGATAAACTGTTCGAATAACGATAGAGTCGATGAGGGTGAGTGTATGTCCAACAGCGTTCAGCGTATGGCCAAGGCGGGCGAAAATATCAGGAAGCTTGGTTTTTGCATGGCAGCCGTTTTTGCAGGGATGCTCGTCGCTTTTGCCGCGTTGGTTGTTTACGTGATCTGGTATGCGATTGCAAACGTTGCTTCTGTCGATTCTTTCGGTGTCGTGACGCTTCTCAATGGCGGGTGCATCGTTATCCCAGGCGGGCTGTGCCTGGCACTCGTTGTGGGTATTTCGCTTGTCGTTTTGTGTGGGATCAGCCGTAACATCTCGCGGGGCGTCTCGCCCTTTACCAGGGCACATGTGCGGCTTATCCGTGTTCTTGCACTTGCCTTTGCTGTTAACGCTGCGGTTTCGTTTGTTGGTGCCTATGGATCGGTCAATCTCACCATTGGTGGGCTGGAGTTTTACATCGTGCCTCATTCCTTCGTTATTGAGATTTGCCAAGGCGCTACCTTTGATGCGGGGTCGTTTATCGGCGCAGTTGTCTGCTTGTTTATCTCGGCGATCTGGAGTTATGCCTCGCTGCTCCAAGAGCAGTCTGACGAGCTTGTGTAGGAGGAAACATGAGCTATCTCATCATCGAGCTTGAGACGCAGCTGCTTAAGACCGGAAAGACCAGCGCTGATCTGATTCGGGCGACGGGGCATACTCCGGCTAATATTTCAAAGCTTAGAAACGGAAAGATAAAAGCTATTCGCCTAAAGACGCTTCTCGATATCTGTGATGAGCTTGATTGTCAACCGGGAGATATTATTCAGCGTGTTAGTGAGAAAGAGCTTGAGGAGCTTATTGTCGAGCGCGCAAAAAATGTTGTGAGGCAGATGCGGGATGGCGGAGGCAATGAGGCGTCGCTTCCGACATCAGTCTTTGCTGTCGATTTGAGTGACGAGTAGCTTAAGGCGAACAACTAAAACGAATTATCAGCGTGAAGGGACCCGTGTCTAACACGGGTCCCTTCTTTTAGATTATCTTGACAAATATGAGTTATCGAAAAACAATAATAACAATGGAAAACGATAAAGGAAAGAAGGAACGATATGAGCGGTTTTCTATCAAGCAGAACGGGGGTCCAATGAACGCATCAGCGATAAAGCTATCAAAGGTGTCAAAGCGCTACGGGAAACGGCGCGTTTTGCATGACGTTTCCTTCGAGGTGCATCAGTCTGAGCTCTGTGCCCTTGTCGGTGCAAACGGTGCGGGCAAAAGCACGCTTATTAAAATCGTCTTGGGCCTCTGCGAGCCATCGTCGGGGAGCGTGGAGCTCTTTGGAGGCAAATCAAAAAGAGAGCTGAGCCTGATGCGGACGCGTGTCGGCTATGTGCCAGATTCCAGCGGAGCATACCAATCCCTCAGTGCGGTTGAGAATCTCCAAATCCGATGTTCGGAATGGGGGCTTGATGCGAATCGTGAGATTCCTCGCGTTTTGAGCCTAGTCGGGCTGGACGTCGAAGAGAAAAAGAGCGTGAGCAGTTTTTCTCTGGGAATGAAACGGCGGCTGGATATAGCTACGGCTTTGTTGGGTGACACTGATCTGCTTATTTTTGATGAGCCAGCGAACGGGTTGGACCCGCTGGGCATCGAGAGTATATGGGCCCTTATCGGTCGATTGAATCGAGAACAGGGTAAGACCATGCTCATCTCTAGCCATGATTTGGATGAGTTGGCATCAGTTGCAACAAGTTGCGTGTTTATTCATGACGGCGAACTGCTGAAAAAGGAACCGATGGACGTCATAAGGGATGAGGCGTCGTCCCTAAAAGAGTATTACAGGCGCTTGATGAAGGCGGTCTCGCTATGAAGCGGGCGATCCATCCCATAAAGGCAGATATGATGCGTTTGCACAGGATGTTTCCGGCGAAGTTTGGTCTTGCGCTTATTCTGGCGTTCGGCCTTCTCTTTGGTGTCTTTCTAAAAAACGGAACAACGTTGCTCGCCTTTGGCAATAGCGTTTTTGGGGAGGATATTGGTTTTTGCTGGAATGTAATCGATCCTTCTGCACCCGATGAGTCCCTTGTGCGCAGTGCTTTTGCCGGCACGTCTCTGTTCGTTCCGCTCATCGTTTGCCTGGCGATTTTACAGGAGCGCGACTATGAAGAGGGATGCCGAATTTCTTCAGCAAGAGGTCTTGCCCGCTTTAACGGGACTCTGGCACATGTACTTTCGTCTGCTTTAATAATTGGCGCAGCATATAGTGCGCTTTGCCTTCTTCTTTTTGCAATAGCCATAATACGTGGAGGGCATAACTACTCGCACGACATGCTAACTGCATTTTTGCCGGCAATGATGATCAACGCCGTATTGGTGATATCGGTTGCTCTGGAGACGGTGACCATCTATCGGATTACAGGCAGCGCTGTATTGAGCGGGGCTGCGATAATAATTGGATTTGTCATGAGCTTGACGCTCTACGGAACCTCCCTCCAGGCGCCTATACCGTCCTTGCGATGGATTTTCCTCCTTCCGGGGCCGTACCTTGGAGTCGGATGTGCCCTTGGGTATAGCGATATGGGTCAGCTGACACTTCTGGGATATGGTTTGGCAGCCAGCTGTCTATCGGTATTGATTTACGCTCTCGTGAGCTTTTGCGCTGGGGGTGTGCTCAATGGCTTGTCAGATTAAAAGACTTCTCCAGTCAGAATTGAAGCATGTGAGCAAATGGACGTACGCCTTAATCCTGGTAATTTATGCGTGCATGGTGGTATTGCAGCTTAATTCTTTCCCGATGTGGTTCTGTAGCCTCCGTGAGAACAGTTTCTTGGGCTTTTTCCCAGACCCGACGCTTCGGCTATCGGCAGAGGATGTTCTTCTATTTGGTAATGCAGAGGTTTTTCGCGGTCTGCTGTTCAACGTAGCCCCGTTGGCTCATGCATTGTTCTTTCCGTTCATCGCGGCTTGCATTGTGCCGCGCTTTGTCAGTTCGGGCTTTATTGAGGAACCGTGGGGGTTGTCGGAGGCTCGGGGAGGGAAGCGTGTGTGCGCTATCGTTGCGCGAGTGGTGCTGTCTTCTTTTGCCCTTTTGGGCGCATTTATCCTGTCGAGTGTCATTTTGTACTGTCTTAACTGCGTAATCGTTTTGGATGCTCAACAGTATTTCAACCTGCATGTATTTTGCTATCGACTTGTTCTTGCTGCCGCTACCTGCCTTGCATACGTGGTTTCTTGCGTAATCGTTGTTTCCTATTTTGGATCCGGCTTCGGTCCGATTGGCATGCTGCTGCTTGTCAACGTCGTAGCGATCTACATACAGCTCGGGGCCAATTCCATGCTTCCGCTTCCAGCCTCGATGCTCATGTGGATTTGCGGCGTGACCCCGTTGGGGAATGGTCAATGCATCTCGATTTTAATTGACTGCCTAATAAACGTAGCAAGCGTTTTTACCATCTGCTTTACCGTCGACCGATTGCGGTCGAGATTTCTTTGATTGTTTGTGAGGGATAATCATACCGAGCATACCAAATACAGGGGGGGGCGGGCACCGTGGCTGGTGTCCGCCCCCCCCCTGGCATGGAAGGTTTAAGCCTGTGTGATTCGCGAGCTAGCGGGCCTGCTTAACCTTTGCCGCTGCCTCGACAAACGACTTCCACAGGTTAAAGTCGGTCTCGAGCGTCTGCCAGGTGTACTCGGGATGCCATTGCACGCCTAGGCAGAAAGGCTGGCCTTCGACTTCGATGCACTCGGGAACGCCGTCGGTTGCCTTGGCGACCAAGCGCGTGCTTTTACCCAGACGATCGACGCAGCAGTGATGTGCCGAGTTGGTCTGGATCAGCCTGTGCCCGCCAAGTGCGCGCTCCAGCAGCGAACCCGGCATGACCTCGACAGGGTGCACGGGATCGTTGAGCACGTGGGTGTGGCGCCACTGCGTGCGACCCTCGCGCGCACCCAGGCTCGGCACGTCCATGCACAGGGTGCCGCCGGTGGCGACGTTGAGCAGCTGCGTGCCGCGGCAGGTGGTAAAGAGCGGCTTCTTGGCGCGGAGGACCTCGCCGACCAGCTTAAACTCAAAGCTATCGCGAATCTCGCAGCAGAGGGTGGGGTCGTAGGGGCGCTCGTCGCCCCAGCGCTTGGGGTTGACGTCCGGGCCGCCGGGAATGGCGATGCCGTCGGCGATATCGACGTAATGACGGATAACCTCAATGTCCTCGGTGATGGACATCTGTAGCGGCAGACCGCCGGCGGCAAGGATGGCATCGACAAAGACACTTGCGATCTCCTCGTTGGGGGAGAGCGTTTCGCTCAAAAACGGCTTCGCCTCTTCCCAGCGCGGCGCGACGAGGATGAGTGGGCGGTCGGCGGGGGCGACGTCGACATGCGGGGTGTAGGACGATGAAGTACGAGTTCCGATCATAGGTGTAACTTTCGAGTTTGGATGGGCATGGCGGGCGGGTGGGCGGTCTGGCTAGTGACCCTTGATGGAGTTGAGGAAGTCCTGGGCGCGCTTGGTCTGGGGGCGGTCGAAGAACTCGTCGGGCGTGCCGGTTTCCACGATCTGGCCGTCGGCCATGAACACGACGCGGTCGGCCACGCGGCGGGCAAAGTTCATCTCGTGCGTGATGACGATCATCGTCATGCCCTGCTGTGCCAGACGGACCATGACCTCGAGCACCTCGTTGATCATCTCAGGGTCAAGGGCGCTTGTGGGCTCGTCAAAGAGCATGGCCTTGGGCTGCATGGCGAGTGAACGGGCGATGGCCACGCGCTGCTGCTGGCCGCCCGAAAGTTGTGCGGGTACCTTGTCGGCCTGCTCGGCCACGCCCACGCGGCTCAGTAGGTCCATGGCGCGCTCACGAGCCTCCTCCTTGGACACGCCCAGCACGTCGACCGGCCCCAGCATGACGTTTTGCAGTACGGTCATATGTGCGAACAGGTTGAACTGTTGGAACACCATGCCCAGCTCGGCGCGCATGCGGGCAAGATCCTTGCCTTCTTGCGGCAGGGGCTCGCCCTCGATGAGGATCTCGCCCGAGTCGATAGTTTCCAGGCGGTTGATGGTGCGGCACATGGTCGACTTGCCCGAGCCCGAGGGTCCAATCACAACGACGACCTCGCCGCGGTCGACCGAGAGACTGATGTCGTTGAGGACATGCAGATCGCCATAGTGCTTATCGACGTGTCTGAGCTCGATTAACGGCTGATTGCCGGTGGAAGAGGTGCTCTGTGCCATGGTACTCGGCTCCTTATGACTCGAAATGGTAAGGCGTTAGCGGATGATGGTCGCGCCGGTCTTGTGCGAAACATAGACAGCGGCCTTGTTGATCGCGACGTTGATGAGGATGTAGATGACCGCGATAACCAGGTAGACCGACACGAGGGCGTCGTAGTTGGTAATGAGCACGCGGGCGTTTTGCATGAGGTCGGGGTAGCTCACCACGTAGGCGACGGTGGTGTCTTTGACTACGACCACAAGCTGCGAAATCAACGACGGAATGATAAACCGAATAGCCTGCGGCAACACGATTTTAAAGGTGATTTTGGCCTTGGAGAGACCGAGTGCCTGGGCGGCTTCGACCTGGCCGCGCGGTACGGCGTTGACGCCGGCGCGGAAAATCTCGGCAAGTACGCCGGCTGCAGCGAGCGCGACGGGAAGCGTGAGCATCCAAAACGACGGCAGAGCAATCTTGTACTGGGGCAGCACCAAAAAGAAGAAGTAGATGAACAGCAGGCTCGGCACGCCGCGGAAGAAATCGGTGAGCACGCGGCAGACCAACTGCAGCGGCTTAATGTCGCTCGTGCGGCCGAGCATAAGGGCCAAGCCCAGCACCAGCGCGATGGCGCCAGCGGTGAGTGCGACTTTAACGGTGCCTTCAAAGCCGGCAAGTAAGAACTTCCAGGTGGTGAGGTGAGTAAAGAAATACCAATAGTGGACCGAAAGCTGACCGGTCACATAAAAGCGCTGCAACACGAGGGCGACGAGCACGGCGACGGCAACGAGCGAGATGGCGGTGCCGATGCGAATCTTGGCGCGCATCTTGGGGCCGGGAGCCTCGTAGAGCGCATCGCGCATGGTAAGTGCAGGGGAGGAATGCTTGCTCATCGGAGGATCCTCACCTTCTTATCGATGTAGTTGCCAACGTGGCTCACCACAAAGGCCGTGCCCAGGTAGCCGAGCGCCGAGATAAAGAACGCGGCGACGCCGCCAAGTGAGCGCGTGTTGATGTAGCTCACCACGCCGGTGAGCTCCTGCGGTTTAAGCGGAACCTGGCTGCCGAGCGCAGTGGTGAGCATGACGGCGATAAAGAGGTTGGTCATGGGCAGCACGCTCGAGCGCAGCGCCTGCGGAATCACGATCTTGGCGAGGATACGGTTAAAGCTCATGCCCAGCGAGCGGGCGGCTTCCACCTGGCCGACACCGACGGTGTTGATGCCGCTCATAAAGTTCTCGGAGCCAAAGGCCGAGCCCAAAAGGACCGTGGCGACGATAACGCAGGTGCGGTAGGGCAGGACGACCTTGAGCGGCGGCAGCGCGTAGACGACGATGATAAGCAGCGCGATGCCAGGGATGTTACGGAAGACCTGGACATACAGGTCGCCAAAGACGCGCAGTGGCTTGAGCGGCGACACGCGCATCACGGTGACGGCGACGGCCAGCACCATGGCGATGGCAAACGACTCAAGCGTCATGCCCCAGGTTGCTAGTAGCGCGTCGATATAGTTCTGGCCATAGAGCGACCAGAGCTCGGAGAGACTCATGCGGACCTCCCGCTGATAAGGAAAGGGGCTCCCGCGTGTACGGAAGCCCCGACAACTCATTGAGGAAACAGTTTATCGCAATAAAGCACCTCGTGCGTTTCCATATGGTTTCGTTGCGGCCGTTACCTGGCTCGCTGCCTAGGCGCCGATCTCGGGCAGTTCGGGAACATTGGTGTCGCCCGTACGGTCGCCGATGCAGATCTGCCACAGCTCGGTCCAGGTGCCATCGTCCTCGATCTTCTTAAGGAAGTCGTTAACGAAGGCGACGCCGTCGGAATCGAGCGGCAGGCCGATGCCGTAGGGCTCCTTGCTGCCGAAGGGCTTGCCGGCGATCTTGTACTTACCGGGCTCGCGGACCAGGGCGCTTTGCTGCATGTTGTTGTCGATGACATAGGCGTCAACGCGACCCTGCTGGAGTGCCTGGCGGGCCTCCTCGTCGGTCTTGAACTCCTGCTGGCTGGCCTTGGCGGCGAACTCCTCCAGGATGGCGGGGCCGTTGGAGCCGGACTGAACGGCGACGTTCTTATCGGCCAGGTCGCCGACGCCCTTGATGTCGCCGTTATCGGCGAGCACCAGGATAGCCTGCTGGGTGTAGTAATAGGGGCCGGCGAAGGAGACGAGCTTCTTGCGCTCATCGGTGATGGTGTAGGTGGCAAAGACGGCGTCGACCTGGCCGTTCTGCAGGACGGACTCGCGCGTGTCCGAGGTCACCTGCGTGATCTCGACCTTGTTCTCGCCCAGGATGTAGTTGGACAGAAGCTGCGCGATGCCGGCATCGAAGCCACGGGTCTGACCGTCTTTCTCGTTGAGGAGGGAGAAGAGCGTGGAGGTCTGAACGCCACCGATCTTAAAGACACCGGCGTCCTTGACGGCGGTAGCCCAAGCGCTGGCGGCGATGGCGTCGTCATCGGCCTTGGGGCCGTTGTCGACGAGCTTGTCGAATGCCTTGGCGTCGAGCGTGGTGGAAGCCTCGGTATCCTCGGAGCTCTTGGAGGAGCCGGCGGCGGAACCCTTGTCAGCCTCGGCGCTGGTGTCGGAGCAGCCGGCAAGACCAAGGCCGGCGACGGTTGCGAAGGTGGCGGCGACAAAGCCGCGGCGGTCGAGAACGACCTGCTGGGAGAGGTTCTTGCTCATGGTAGAACACCTTTCTCAATAAAATCCCTAGCGGTTGAGTAGAGTTATACCCCATCCCGCTCAAATGGGTCAACACGAAATAACTCAGAAACATACTTACCTTATGGGTTATTGTACCTACTAAAAAGGGACAGGTTAATTTTGGCGGGTTTTATCTGGACAAACGTCGATTATTGCAGCTGAGATAGCGCTCTGCAGACGGCATGATCGCTCGCAGCGGTCGCTATAATGGCGGCAACGCGACACATATATAAGTAAGGAGATCGCGTATGAACGGTTATTCGTTTATCGCACCGACCAAGGTGCTGTTTGGCGCGGGCAAGTTGGGCGAGCTGGGCGCGCAGAAGCTGCCCGGCATCAAAGCGCTTATCGTTACCACCGGCGGCAACTCGGTCAAGCGTTTTGGATATCTGGGACGTTTGGAGGCCGAGCTCGATCGCGCCGGCGTGGCGCATGAGCTGTTCGATCGCATTGAGCCCAATCCGCTGCGCGAGACCGTCAACGCAGGCGGCTGGATGGCGCACACCCATGGATGCGACTTTGTGCTGGCGCTCGGCGGAGGTTCGGTCATGGACGGCAGCAAGGGCATCTGCGCGGTGGCGGCCAACCCGCATACCGATGCCGAGGGCAACGAATGCCCCGGTGACATTTGGGATTTTGTGAATGGCGGCACTGCGCTCGGCCTGCCTATCCCCAATGATCCGCTGCCGCTTGTTTGCGTAACCACCACGGCGGGTACCGGTTCCGAGGTCGACGCGGGCGGTGTCCTGTCCTGCGAAGAAAATGACGAGAAGCTTCGTCTGGGCGATCCGCGCCTGTTTCCGGTGCTTTCAATCGTCGATCCCGAGCTCATGGTGAGCGTTCCAGCACGTTTGACCGCCTATCAGGGATTCGACGCCCTGTTCCATTGCGTTGAGTGCTATGTGTCGAACACTAACACGCCCATGGGTGACATGGTTTGCCGCGAGGGCATCCGCCGTGCCGCCGCGGCGCTGCCTACGTGCGTCAATAATGGCGATGACCTGGAGGCGCGCTCGAGCCTTGCGTTTGCCAACACGCTCGGCGGTTATGCCATGGATGCCTCGGGCACCGCGGGCTCGCATGGTCTTGAACATGGCATGAGCGCGCATCATCACGACCTGCCGCACGGCGCCGGACTCATCATGATTGCGCGCGCCTACCATACGTGGATGATCGATCACGGCGCCGCGCCCGAGCGCTATATCGACATGGCATGCCTGATGGGCAATGCTACCGCCAGCGATCCGCACGATTTTGTAGTTGAGCTCACGCGCCTGATGGAGGCCTGCCGTGTGGCCGACCTTGCCATGAGCGAATGGGGGATTACGGCAGAAGAGCTGCCGGCCATCGCGCATAACGCTCTGACGACCAACGGCGTCCTGTTCAGCCACGACCCCGTAACGCTGACCGACCCCGACGTTGTCGAAATCCTCAAGCGAAGCTACCGCTAGTTGACTCCAAACCACCACAAAGGGGACAGGCACCTTTGTGGTGGTTCTTGCAGATGTGGCGGCCTGCCCCGCTGTTTTGTCTTGATCTGTAACAGTTGGACGAGAAAATGGACTCTAACTGTTACAGATTGAGATTTTCTCTTCAGGGTAATTCGAATGTCTCGATCCGTAACATCTGGACGGACAAAAGGTCTCTATCTGTTACAGATTGAGACAAAGGCCAGGGACTAAGACGTCTTGTCTAGATCTGTAACAGGTAGACGGGAATTCGGACCCTAGATGTTACAGATTGAGATAATCGCGCCGCGAAAACAAAAACCTCCGCGAGGGTGTTTCCCTTGCGGAGGTTTTTTACTCGTTGAGTAGCCTTGCGGCTTCGGCGGCCATGTTCTCGACCGTCATGCCGTTCTGCGCGAGCAGCTCGTTGGGGTCGTAGCGGTCGGGGAAACCCTTGGCAATGCCGAAGGTGCGCGTACGCAACGGCGTGCATGCCAGATAACACGCGACGCGTTCGCCCCAGCCACCGTCCAAGATGCCGTCCTCGAGGGTGACGACAACGCGATGCTCGGCGGTAAGACTGTCGAGGAACTCGCGGTCAAGCTCGGTTGCGAAGCGCGGGTTGACGAGCGTGGCCTCGATGCCGTACTCGGCGGCCAAGCGGTTTGCCACACGCTCACCCAGCTCAAAGAAGTCGCCGAGCGCAAGCACGGCGACGTCGCGGCCCTGGCGCACCACGTTATACCGTGCGACACCATAGTTGGTGTCCTCGGCAGGCGCCAAGTCGGGGCGGCTTACCAGGCCAATGCCCGGTACACGGATCGCTACGGGATGCTCGCGGTGGTCGAGCGACCAGCTCAGCATGGACAGATATTCCTCCATGCAGGCCGGTGCCAAGTAGTGCATGTTGGGAAGACCGCCCAGCATGGAAATATCAAAGAACGAAAGGTGCGTCTCGGACGTAGTGCCAAAGATTGATGCGCCAAACACTAGGATCGTCGCCGGGGCATCGTTGAGGCACAGGTCGTGCCACAGCTCGTCGTAGGCGCGCTGCAAAAACGTGCCGTACACACCAAAGACTGGCTTGGCGCCCGAGCGCGCAAGCGCGGTGGCAAAGGTCACGGCGTGCTCCTCGGCAATGCCCACGTCAACAAACTGCTTGCCTGCCGCGGCGCGAAGCTCGGGTGTAAAGCCCATGATGTAGGGCGTGGCGGCCGTGATGCCCACGACCTGCGGATCGTGCTCGATGGCGGCGCTGAGCGCCTCGCCCGTAATGTCGGCATAGGTGCGCGGCGCAGGCTCGCTCGGATGGCCCGGGCAGAGCTTGCGCCCAGTCGCCATGTCAAACGGACCCACGTGGTGCCAGCGCTCGGGGTCGCTCTGGGCCGGCTCAAAGCCCTTGCCCTTGGCGGTGGAGACGTGCAGCACGATGGGATGATCGATATTGCGCAGTTCCTGCAGAGCGTCGACCAGGGCCAACACATCGTTACCGGCGTCCAGATAGCGGTAGTCGAGCCCCATCGCGCGGAAAACGTTGCGCTCACAGGTGCCGTTGCTGGCGCGCAGCTCGGCCAGATTGCGATACAGGCCGCCATGGTTCTCGGCAATGGACTGGTCGTTATCGTTGACGATGATGATCAGGTTGCTATCGAGTTCGGCGGCATTGTTAAAGCCCTCAAACGCCAGGCCGCCCGAAAGCGAGCCGTCGCCAATGATGGTGATGACGTTGTACGCATCGCCCGCCAGGTCACGAGCGTGCGCCAGGCCGCAGCCCAAGCTCACCGAGGTCGAGGTGTGACCCATGGCGAACAGGTCGTGCTCGGACTCGTCGGGATTGGCAAAGCCAGAAGCCTCACCATAACGCTCCGGATCGATATAAGTGTACGCGCGCCCGGTCAGCGCCTTGTGGGCGTAGGTCTGGTGCGAAACGTCAAAGACAATCTTGTCGATGGGGGAGTTAAACACGCGATGAAGCGCGACCGTAAGCTCAACGACGCCCAGGTTGGGGGCAACGTGCCCGCCGACGGCGGCGGAGCTTTCGAGGATTGCCTGACGGATCTCGCCGCAGAGCAGCGGAAGCTCGGCGCGGTCGAGAGCCTTGACGTCCTCGGGCGTTGTCGTTTGCGTAAGCAGCATCGTTGTGGGTTACTCCATGCGAATCGTGCGCCGGCACTCCCTCGGCCGGCACAATTGCACAAGACAGTCTCGCACATTTTGGCGTTTGATATGTGACGGCGGCGCGGTAATTCGCCAACTGGTGGGGCAAAACGTTTTGTCCGATGCCATACTGATATGTTCCATGATGTTTTTATCGATTGTGCACAGGCCGTGGCTTGTCGCCGTGAGTCGCTGGAAGGAGGCAGCATGTCCGATGCCGTTCGTGCCGAAAAAATCGCGCACGAGGTCGACTATGCCGCCCGCCAGCTGGCCCAGGCGGGCCGCTTGGACCTGACCCACGAGTTTATCCAGCATGGCGACGTGACGGTGTATGCGCATGTGACCTCGGTGGCGCGGGCAAGTTTGTCCTTTGCCGAGCACCTGGGCCGTGTCGGTATCTCCGTCGACCGCGCCTCGCTGCTGCGCGGGGCCCTGCTGCACGATTACTTTCTCTACGATTGGCACGACCCCGACCCGAGCCATCGACTGCACGGATTTCGGCATCCATTTTTTGCCCTGGCGCGTGCGGAGGAAGATTTTGAGCTGACGTCGCGCGAGCGGAATATTATCGTGCGCCATATGTTTCCGCTGGTGCCGGTGCCGCCGACGTGTCGTGAGGCATGGATTGTGTGCCTGGCAGATAAATGGTGCGCTCTGCGTGAGACAGTCGCCGGCCGCCTGCCGCGCAAGGACGAGGTGGACGATGGCATGAGTAAAGCATCGAGCGAAAAGAGGAGAGGGTAGACGGTGGGGACCGCGATTGATATGGCGTTTGGCGGCGCGACGCTTGCCGCCTGCCCACTCTCGGCACTGGTGCTCTCGTTTGCCTTTTACGGGTTTTGCGGTTGGGCATGGGAGTCGACAGTATGCGCCATGCTCAATCACGGACGATTTGCCAACAGTGGCTTTTTGCTTGGGCCGTGCTGCCCCATCTATGGCGCGGGCGGCATTGCCTGCTGGCTGCTGTTGCGTGGGATTCCGGATGCCTCGAGCCAGTTTGTCGCCGCAGCGCTCGTATGCAGCGTGATTGAGTACAGCGTAGGCGTGCTGTTGGAAAAAACAACGGGCGCTCGCTTTTGGGATTACTCGCACCTGCCGTTTAACCTGCACGGACGTATCTGCCTGTACTGGGCCTGCGCGTTTGGCCTGGGTTCGTTGTGCATTTGCCGTTTGGTGGAGCCGGCATTGCTGGGACTGCTTGGCCATCTGCCGGTGCTGATTGTGCGGCTGTCCGCCTTTATCGTCGCGGTCGCGATGATGGTCGACGCGGCATGCTCGTTGGCGAGCTGGCGGCGTCTGTCCGATCAGCTGGAGCGCGTCCGGGCCGACCTTGCCGACCGCATCAACGAGTCGCTTGCCGATGCCTCGGACTCAATGCTCGAACGTATTCCCGATTCGGCGATCGACTCGGTGGCACAGACGCATATCCGCAGCCGTGCCGTTAACGCATGGCTGGCCGAGCTGGGCGACGCGACGCTTGACGCCCTGCGCGAGAAGGCTTCGATGCCGACGTTTATCGCGGATGGTGCTCGCGGCCTAGCGCTTGCCGCC
>CALFGH010000282.1 GCA_937958315.1 uncultured Collinsella sp.
CGAGGTCGCCATCGGCTGATTGGCAGACGTACGCCATAATGACCGCAGCCGCCGTGAGCGTGTCCGCCGGATCGCGCTTGGTGGTAATCTCGACCTGGCCTCGGCTCATGCGCTCAAGCTTGCGCAGGCACGGATAGTGGTCATAGCCCTTGAGAGCGCAAAATGACAGGCCACCGTCCAGTTGCTCGGCAAGTTTTGGCAGCTCATGGTACATGAGCTGGTCGGCAAGATTGTTCGATTTGGTCGCAATACCAACCGTGATGTTGTTACGGCGCGCTGCCTCGGCAAAAGGCACCAGATAGGCCATCGATTTGCCGACGCCCGTGCCCGCCTCAATTACACGATGAGTGCCCGTGACCAACGCATCGCGGACCTCGAGTGCCATCGCGATCTGCTCATCACGCGGCTCGTAGGTGGGATACATGCGATTGACTAGGCCACCCGGCGCATAGTCTGCCTCAATCTCCTCACGACTCGGCATCTTGAGGACCGGCAGTTCGTCGGCGTCCACCCGATCGTCGGCGCGATCGGCCTTGAGAACGTCAGCACGAGCGGCGCTGAGAGAGAAGATAGAACCAGGATTCTGCCCTGCCAAGAATGAGAAGATAGGACGATAGGACCAAGGCACATCCGGATGCATGTCGGCTAGGCGCGCCATGAGGCCCTGGGGCAAGTCGGTGAGCGCCACGAGCAACACGCGCCATACGCCACACAGGGCGTCGACGTCGGCATTGGCACGGTGTGATACCGAGTCACAGCCAAACAGATCGGCCATAAAAGACAGCTTGTGCGAGGCCAGGCGCGGAAGCGCGATGCGCGACAGCGCCAGCGAATCGATCCAAATATCGCTCACGTTGACGCCGCCTTTGACCGACTCGATAAACGAGCGGTCGAACGTGGCGTTATGTGCGATCACCGGGCAACCTCCGACAAAATCGGCGAGAGCGGCGACGGCCTCAACGGCCGACGGGGCATCTGCCACATCGGCATTTGTAATGCTCGTGAGCTCGGTAATCTCGGCGGGAATCAGCTGCTTGGGATGCACGAAGGTATCGAAGCGGTCGACGATCTCGCGGCCCGAAAGACGGGCCGCCGAGATCTCGATCAGCTCGTTGTCCTGCACCGAAAGACCTGTGGTCTCGGTATCGAGGACAATCACATCTTCCTCGATAAGGCCGAAGGACTGCGTTTTGGCGCGTTCGGCAAGCGTGGCATAGGAGTCGATGACAAACTGCGGCGTTCCTGACGAAACCGCGTCCTCGATTAGCATGCAACGCCCGCTCGACGAAGGCCCATACGGATCAGGCTGTCACAGACCTGCGGGAACGTCATGTCGTCGGTGTGGCGGATCTCATCCGGATACAGCGACGTATCGGTCATGCCGGGAATGGTATTGGTCTCGAGGATAACGGGGCCGTCCTCACTCACAATAAAATCGCTGCGCGAGATACCCAGGCAACCGAGGGCCTTGTGAGCGGCGCAGGCAAGCTCCTGAGCGCGAGCGTAATTCTCGGGTGAAATCTGCGCCGGAATGCGATGGATGTCCGTAGGGTCGACATACTTCACGTCCAGATCGTAGAACTCGCAGTCCTCGGGCTTACGAATCTCGACAATCGGCAGGGCACGCACGTCGTCCTCGCCGTACACGCCGACGGTGATCTCGGTACCCTCGATACACTTCTCGACCAGCACTTTGTCGCCGTACTCAAACGCCTTAGCGATTGCCGCGGGCAGCTCGGAGGGCTCATGGACCAGGGAAATGCCATAGCTGGAACCGTTGACGGCCGGCTTCACAAAGCAGCGCTCGCCACAAACCTCGACGATATGATCGATATCGACTTCATCGCCCACCTCGAGCGCGAGGCCGGGGGCAATAGGAATGCCCGCCTTGGCGTACAGGAGCTTAGAGACCTCCTTGTCGGCACCGCAGGCGCTGGCAAGCACGCCCGAGGCCGTGTAGGGGATACCAAGGGTCTCCATGGCGCCCTGCATGGCACCATCCTCGCCGCCGGCACCGTGCATGGCGATAAATGCCACATCGAAACCGCCAGTCGCCATGGTTACCATAAAGTCATCAGCGGCCGTGTCGAGCAGCTCCACCGAGGTGTAGCCGGCTTCCTTCAGTGCCCCCACAACGTTCTTTCCCGAATTGAGCGAGATCTCGCGCTCA
>CALFGH010000283.1 GCA_937958315.1 uncultured Collinsella sp.
GGGTACAGTGTTGTCCCGATATTGAGCTTGGGGGATATATGAAAGATGAGACGATGGGCCAAGAGGATGCGGCCCAAGATGCAGAAGCTTGCGCTGAGGCTTTGGAGAGCTTAGACCGGATTTCACTCGATGAGATTGCGTTTGACGATTCGGGCGTTGATGTGCAGGATGAGCCGGAAACCGAGGCGCAGTCCGATGATCAGGATGCAGGCGACGTTGAGCTTACCGAGGATGAGGCAGATCACGAAGACACCGAAAGCGAGGCCGGCAACCAGCCCGAATCCGACACGGGCGAGGAAACCGTCTTGCTCGACAGCTTGCCGGCCGAGGATTCGCTGACCCGCGAGCTTCCTGGCCTGGGTTCCGCACCAGCCGTGGATGAGACCATCGCCATGGGCGATATTCCCCTGCCGTCCGTTCCCTCGGCACGCGAGGCCGAGGTTCGCCATCGCAAGATGTCGCCCAGGCGACGCAACCTGATGGTGGCAGGCGTTGTTGCCATCGCGCTCGTCGCCGGCGGCGCGGGCTATGCGGCTTGGAACGGATACCAGCAAGAGCGGGCCGCCGTGGTTGCCGCAAACGCCCATACCATGATGTCGGTGCAAATTGGCGTACATGCCGCGGGGCTCGACTGCTCCACCGGCTCAAAGATCCCCGTGCAGGTGAGTGGCCAGGACTCCGACGGCTCTTCTGTGAGCGAAACGCTCTACGTTGACGAGCACGGTCGCGGCATTAAGCTGCTGCCCGGCGATTACACGCTCTCCATTGCTGGATCCCCCATCGCGGAAGACGGCACCATCTACACCGTCCCGACCACCAAGGCGCAGGTCACCATTAAGAGCGATGGGCAGGATCTGCGCGCTCAAGCCACCTTTAAGCTCAAGGTACCTTCGGCCGACACGGTGACTGACGACCAGATCGATGCCGCCGCCAAGTATGCCGAGGAAGGGGGCGCAAGCTCTGCCGCCGCGGCAAAGATACTCCAGCAGGCGGCAATTACGCGCCGCGATGCCGCCGCCAACGCCGTAAGCGCAAGCGAGGCTCAGTCCGCCCGCGATGCCGACGCTCGGCACAAGGCGACGAACCTGTATCAGCTCGATATTCCGGTTGAGTGGTATGGCAAGGTCGCAACCTGGCAAAACGGCAGCACGCTGTGCATTTATCTGGACAGCGACACCAACACACCGCTCGTGACGCTTGTCGCAGTGCGCGACGGCGAGACCTTTACCCCCGATGACGGCGATACGGTTTTGGGCACGGTCAGCCTGGGCAACGGCTACACCGTCTACGCCAGCGGCCCTGTCTATCCGTACGTGATTCCGCAAACCATCAACGGGCGCACGCAGAACCCCGTGTCGACCTACCCCATGGACACGGCGATTGAGCTTGTCGAGCTCACGACCGGCAACCGCTACACATACAGCCAGATCAAAAACGACCTGGTCGGTAAAGACGGCAAGGCAGACGCCGCGACCAAACTCGAGACCGACTACCTCGCCCAGATTCTCCTGCCGAGCATCAAGGCCCAGGACTAGCCGGCCCGAAGACAGCCGCCCAACACCCACATCCCTAACGCAGTTGCGGTGAAATAGGGATTGTTTTTGCTGGTCAAACCGCAAAACAGTCCCTATTTCACCGCAACTTATTGGTGGCCTTTTGGGTGGCACTCAGCGCCACGGGTCGGCTTCGAACATCGGCTCGCGCTCGGGGCGGCGATCGCTGTAGGGATCGTAGCCGTCGTCGTCCTCGTTCTCGGCGCGGATGTAGGGGTCGCGCGGCTTGGGCGCCGGTTTCGGCGCGGGCCTTGGTGCGGCGGACGCTATCTCAGCCGCCGGTGCGTTCGTCTTGTTCTCGTCTTTCATCTGCATAGCTCCTTGCATCGCATCCGTTCAACATCATCGATTGTCGCACGAAAAAGGGCGGCGGACCCAATTGGATCCGCCGCCCTTGGCGTTTAGAGACGGCTGGTAGATTTTAAGGCGTGACCCAAAAATCTACTCGGCGTCGGGGACCTCGTAGGTGGCCGCCGGTGTGTTATCGCACACGACGGTAAAGCCGCCGTCCTTGTCGACATCGACCGTCACCTGATCGCCCTCGTGCACCGTGCCGTCGATGATGGCGGCGGCGATGGCGTCCACGACCTCGCGCTGGACCAGGCGCTTGAGCGGACGGGCACCGAACACGGGGTCCAGGCCACCCACGGCGAGCATCTGCTTGGCCGCCGGGGTGATGGCAAGCGTCATGCGCTCCTTGGCCAGGCGTGCGCGGACGTCGGCAAGCTGGATGTCGACGATCTTCTCGATCTGCGCCATGCCGAGCGGATGGAACACCACGATATCGTCGATACGGTTGAGGAACTCGGGGCGGAAGGTCTGAGCCATGGCCGCGTCGACCTGATGGCGCATCTCCTCCTCGTCCTTGCCGGAAAGCTCGGCGATAGCCTTGGAGCCCACGTTAGACGTCATGATGATAATCGTGTTCTTGAAGGACACCTGGCGACCCTGGCCATCGGTCAGGCGGCCGTCGTCGAGCACCTGCAGCAGCACGTTGAAGACATCCGGATGAGCCTTCTCCATCTCGTCGAGCAAGATCACGGAGTACGGACGACGGCGCACGGCCTCGGTGAGCTGGCCGCCCTCGTCGTAGCCCACGTATCCCGGGGGCGCACCGATCAGACGCTGGACGCTGAACTTCTCCATGTACTCGGACATGTCGATACGCACGAGCGCGCGCTCGTCATCGAACAGGCACTCGGCAAGCGCCTTGGCGAGCTCGGTCTTGCCCACGCCGGTGGGGCCCAGGAAGAAGAAGCTGCCGATGGGCTTGTCCGGATCGGAGAGACCCGCACGGCTGCGACGCACGGCCGCGGCGACAGCGGAGACCGCCTCGTCCTGGCCGATGACGCGCTTATGCAGCTCGCCCTCCAGGCCCTTCAGCTTGTCGAGCTCACCCTGCATCATCTTGGAGACGGGCACGCCGGTCCAGGCGCTCACGACCTCGGCGATCTCATCGGAGGTCACCTGTTCGTTGAGGCCCTCGCCGTCCTGCTGCTTTTGTGCCTCGAGCGCGGCCTCGGACTCCTGAATCTGCTGCTGCAGACCCGGGATCACGGAATAGCGCAGCTCGGACGCACGACCCAAATCGCCGTTGCGCGTCGCGCGCTCCTCTTCGCTCTTGGCCTCGTCGAGCTGCCCCTTGAGCTCCTGCACGTGGTCGATGGCGTTCTTCTGGTTGAGCCAGCCGGCCTTTTGGACGTTGAGCTTTTCTTGGACCTCGGCGATCTCCTGGCGCAGGGCCTCCAGACGCTCCTTGGAGGCGTCGTCGGTCTCCTTCATGAGCGCCTGTTCCTCGATCTGCAGCTGGGTGAGCTGACGCGTGGTGGCATCGATCTCGACCGGCATGCTGTCGAGCTCCATGCGCAGGCGGCTTGCCGCCTCATCGACCAGGTCGATGGCCTTGTCGGGCAGGAAACGGTCGGCGATGTAGCGGTCGGAAAGGTCGGCAGCTGCCACGAGCGCGCTATCGGTGATATGCACGCCGTGGAAGATCTCGTACTTCTCCTTGAGGCCACGCAGGATCGAGATGGTGTCCTCGACGGTAGGCTCGCTCACCATAACGGTCTGGAAACGACGGGCGAGCGCCGCGTCCTTCTCGATGTACTTGCGGTACTCGTCGAGCGTGGTCGCGCCGATCGCATGCAGGTCGCCACGGGCGAGCGCAGGCTTGAGGATGTTGCCGGCGTCCATGGAGCCCTCGGTGGCACCCGCGCCCACGATGGTGTGGAGCTCATCGATGAACAGGATGACCTTGCCTTCGGACTTTTGCACTTCCTTGAGCACGGCCTTTAAGCGGTCCTCGAACTCACCACGGTACTTGGCGCCGGCGACCAGCGCGCTCATGTCGAGCTCGATGAGGTCGCGGTCGCGCAGGGTGCTCGGCACGTCGCCGGCCACGATACGCTGGGCGATGCCCTCGACGATGGCCGTCTTGCCCACGCCCGGCTCGCCGATGAGCACGGGGTTGTTCTTGGTGCGGCGGG